>JBBTCX010000027.1:0-8995 GCA_038043045.1 Planctomycetota bacterium
GCCGGCGCGATCGATTTTTCAGCGATGGTTTTGGCTTTGTACCGCAACACGATTAATCTTTCTTTGAACACGGATCAACCGGACTCGGTTTGCAAGTTTTGTTTTGCACAACGCGATCCGAAAGACCGTCCCGTGCAACAAGCGGTCAGCACCGCGTCAGCGATGTCCGGCGGACAATCGGCCGCGCTCGTAGTGCGAAGATTCTCGGAGTAGATATTTTGCAAAGGCGCGTGGTCATTACCGGAATGGGCTGGATTACGCCGTTGGGCCACGACATCGATTCTGTTTGGCGGGCGATGCTCGAGGGTCGAACCGGCGTGGGTCCCACAACGCTATTCGACGCACGGACTTTTCCCACGTCGTTTTCCGCAGAAGTCAAAGACTTTTCGCTTTCGCGATTTCTTGGAAGCAAGGCTCTGCGACATCAATCCGGCAGCCGCAATTCGCAGTTCGCGCTGGCCGCTGCGGACATGGCCTGGCGGGATGCGCGCATGGATTCAAGCGACTCCATTAACCCAGAGCGCGTGGGTATTTATCTCGGCGGAGGCGAAGGCCCGTTGGACTTTCACGCGTTTGCGTCCGCCGCTCTCGCGGGCTGTTGCGACGAAAACGGAAAAATCACTTCGTTGGATTCCGTTCGGTGGGCACGAAAAGCGCTGACCTTGTTGAAAGCCACCACCGAGCTGGAACAAGAACCCAATTCAGCGGGTGGACACCTGGCCGCTTATTTCAATGCTCAAGGTCCGAGCCTTAATACCTTGACGGCCTGTGCCGCAAGCACTCAAGCGATCGGCGAAGCCACGCACGTCATTCGTTACGGCGATGCGGACGTGATGCTCGCCGGTGGCACTCATAGCATGATTCATCCGCTGGGCGTCACCGGATTCAATCGGTTGACCGCGTTGTCCGTTCGCAATGATTCTTGTATGACGGCTTCGAGGCCGTTTGACCGCACGCGGGATGGGTTCGTTCTCGGTGAAGGCGCCGGAATTTTGATCCTCGAAGAACTTGAGCACGCACGACGGCGAAACGCGCCGATCCTGGCCGAGGTGGTCGGGTTTGGATCGACAGCGGACGCGTTTCGAATTACGGATATTCACGAAGATGGTCGCGGGGCGACGGCCTCGATGCGAGCGGCGATGAAAAGCGCCGGCGTCACCAGCGACCAAGTGGACTATGTGTCAGCACATGGCACCGGAACGCAGGAAAACGACAAGATCGAATCATTAGCCATTCGCAACGTCTTCGGCGACCATGCCAAGAACGTCCCGATCAGCAGCATCAAGAGCATGGTCGGGCATCTGATCGCCGCGGCAGGCGCTGTGGAGTTGATGACGTGCGTATTGGCAATTCGCGATGGCATGATCCCCCCCACCATCAATTACACCACGCCGGACCCGCATTGCGATCTGGATTACGTCCCCAACCAAGCCCGGCGAGCCACCGTTCGCGTCGCCCTTTCCAACAGTTTCGGATTCGGCGGCCAGAATGACACCCTCGTCATTCGCCAACTTCAGCATTGATTGGGCCGCGCCGTTCTTTCGGATAACCACCTGGCGCATCCGTTTCCAGCTTCAACAGTTTCCGGCAACGTCCGCCGTCTTGTATCAAAAGTGACCGAAGAACACCGCCGATAACTCCATCACGAGTTCGATCACTGTGGAGAAATCAGCGTGGCCCAAGACTCGAGTGGGCCATTGCGCTCGCAAACCAGGCAAGGAATTCCTTTGAGTGGTACCTTCATTGACACGTTAGCCCCCCTACCAGAGCTTGACCAACCGGGAATCGAATTGCTGGAAGGCACTTCACGCGATTCGACGCCCCCGCCCTCCGATGCCGCCGATTGGATCGCGGAGTTGAAACGATTCTACAACCGCGTGGACCCGCGAGGGTTGCCAAAAACGCGACGCTATTATTCTGAACAGATTGAACGTCGCGTACGGCGTCTCGTGCTTCCCGGAAGCCGCGTGCTCGACATCGGTTGCGGAACGGGCGAACTCCTCGCCGCTCTTCGCCCCGCGATTGGTGTCGGAGTGGACCTGCGAGAACACGCGATCCACGAAGCCCGCAATCGTCATCCTCATTTGCGATTCATGCACATGCCCGGCGAGACCGTCCAATCGCTCGGAGATACATTCGACCATGTCATCCTCGGTCACGTCCTCGGCCAGGTCTATTGCCTTCAAACTCTATTTGATTCCCTTCATTCCGTCTGCCACGCGAGAACGCGGATCATCATTGTTCACTACAACCGACTCTGGCAGCCCATGCTTTACCTCATGGAACGCCTCGGAATTAAGCAGAAACCACCGGAACAAAACTGGCTGCCCGCCGATGAGGTGTGCCATCTCCTGTCGCTCTCTGGATTCGAAACGATCCGCCAATTCGGCATGACTCTCTTACCGATTCAGATTCCCCTTGTTTCCACACTGTGCAATCGATTCCTGGGAAATCTACCGTTGCTTCATTGTCTTGGTTTGAACTATGTATTGGTGGCGCGATCGTTGGATCCCAAGGTCCTCAAAAGCCGAAAACCGAAAAGCGTCTCCATTGTGGTTCCCGCTCGAAACGAAGCCGGAAATATTCAACCCTTGCTCGACAGAATCCCTCGATTGGCTCAGCGCCAAGAAATCATTTTTGTCGAAGGAGGTAGCCGCGATGAAACCTGGGCGGCCATTCAAGACGCGGCGCGAGACTATTCCGGCCCCTTTCGCGTCCTCGCCCATCAGCAACCCGGTACAGGCAAAGCAGACGCGGTGCGCAAGGGTTTTTCCGAGGCCACGGGCGATGCGCTGGTGATTCTGGATGCGGACATCAGCGTTCCGCCGGAAGAGCTCCCTGCCTTTTTCAACGCCCTCGCCACCGGCCGCGGCGAAATGATCAACGGTTCACGCATGGTCTATCTCATGGACGCAAAAGCCATGCGCTTTCTGAATCTTCTAGCAAACAAAGCCTTTGGATGGATGTTCACCTATCTTTTATCTCAACCGTTTCGCGACACGCTCTGCGGAACCAAAGTGCTATTGCGCGAGGACTATCTCCGCATCGCCGATGACCGAAAACAGATGGGCGATTTCGATCCCTTCGGAGACTTTGAATTGCTATTTGGAGCCGCTCGATTGAACCTCAAGATCGTCGACGTCCCGGTTCACTACAAAGCCCGCACCTATGGAGAGACCAACATTTCCCGTTTTCGCCACGGGTGGATCCTGCTCCGCATGTGCCAACACGCGGCACGAAAAATTAAGTTCGTGTAGAATTCCCCACCGGGAACACCCAATCAGGCGATCTGGATGGCTCGTATCCCCGCTGAATCACCGAGCGCAAGATCCGATCGTGCGTCCACTGGGGAGTCCACGGGCTTCGGAGCCAACGTCAATTTCCGAGTCAGGATGAGGGACTCCGGCGCTTCCTTCACCGCTTTCTTCCAAGCGATACGCTCGGAACGAGTCAGGATTTCTTTCAATTTCGGACGAACACGGTCCGCTTTGCTTCGTCCGGAAGACATCGTTCCGGGGAAGCCCTTTTCACAAAGACCGGAATCGAGCAGTCGCGTCAGAATTCCAAAAAGCACCTGGCCCATCCCCGGCGTCACCGTCCCTAATCGAACTTCTCGATACAACCGGTCCATGGCATTTCCGATCGCACGCCGACTGGAAAGCTTCCGCAAATACCCATCCGGTAATCGCGAAAGCGGATTCCGCTGCGCCGGCTTGCGAACGCCGACCGCATTTCGCTTCACCACAAACTCAGGGTCATGGAACAAGCACCACTCGGTTCCCGGTCGAGCTTTTCCCTTGCAACGATGCCCCGATTTGGCAATCGCCATGCAGCCCTTGTCGAACGGTAAGCGCATGGACCGCAATCCGGGCACTCCGTTTACCACGACTTCTGTCTTTTCCTGTCCGAAAGGTATCGCCAACGCTTCCCAAAGCAACATGACCGCGCCCCTTGGGTCCGTCTTGGACCCTTACGCCCTAGATGAGGTGACCGCATGTGGCATCCGTTCCGTGAGTTGCAACCGCATCCAGGCCTTGCCTACGATCCAAAATCTCCGCGCGTCCTTGCGGGGTGAGCTCGTTCGTTTCTCCAAGAATCCACTTCGTCCAAGCACTTACCCACTATCGCATGGTGACCAGGCTGGACTGGGCGGCAATTGTAGTTTTTCGGTGCGCTGGAGCAAGCTCGAAATTCAAGAATGCAAGGCAAGATCAAGTCAGCACGCTTGATGCAGCCGCACAAACCCTTGTAAAATCGGCGAGTTTTCGTTTCCGCACTCTGTGATATCTTGGCATGAAACGAAATAGCGCTCTACGATGCGGGTTGACACTTTCGATAAGTGTTGCGACGATGGCAAATGATCCGTCCAAGTTTGGAGTGGTTGATGGAGCTTCAAATCAACGTTGAAAGTGGTGTATCATGGAACTACAAGGAAAAGTGGCTTTGGTTTCTGGCGCCTCGCGCGGAATCGGTCGGGCAATCGCGCTCGAACTCGCTCAGGCCAAGTGCGACATTATCGTCAATTTCGTGAACAATCGGACCGCTGCTGACGAGGTGGTGGCGATCATTCGCGGGATGGGTTGCCGTGCGGCTTGTTACCAAGCGGATGTTTCCGTGCGCGCCCAAACCGATGCCATGATTGACGCTGCCCAAACGGAAATCGGCAAGGTTGACATCCTCGTGAACAACGCCGGGATCACCCGCGACAGCTCGTTTATGAAACTTAGTGCGGAAAAATGGCGTGAAGTACTCTTGGTCAACCTCGACGGACCCTTCAACCTCACCAGCCGTCTCTTGCCGAACATGGTCGAAGCCAGATGGGGGCGGATTATCAACATCACGTCTATCGTCGCCCAAATGGGCAACTTCGGCCAATCCAATTACGCCGTGGCCAAAGGTGGATTGATTGCCCTAACTCGCGCACTAGCGCGTGAAGTCGCCCACAAAGGCGTCACGGTGAATGCGATTGCACCGGGATTCATCGAAACGGATATGACGTCCGTGGTCTCGGAAAAAGTCCTGCAATCCGTATGCGATTTGACCCCCGTTGGGCGACTTGGCAAACCAGAAGAGGTCGCCATCGCCGCTAGATTCCTCGCCCACCCAATGTCTTCTTTCGTGACCGGTCAAGTCATCAATGTGAATGGCGGAATGTACATGCTGTGACGAACGAGCCTTGCCGTTCGACTCAACCGCCCGCGGAGGATGTTGTGTTTGCGGTCGCTGTATCTTCCGGCCCCGATGTGGGCGGCTGAACTTTTGTTTTGATCCACTCCCGAATCGGCTTCGGCGCATTCGCAAGGCGCCATCGTCCTTGTTCCGGCACAACCATCATGACGACTTCCCGCCCTGATTTTTCGGCTGCCGCTCGGTGCTTGGGGTCCAACCCCACCTCCGCAAAAACGACGTGGACCAATTGCAGATTGCCATGGTCTAGTGCGGCAACAGCTTCGCCAGAATCCGACGGCGTTGCACTCTTGGGTTAAACGTATGCCGGTTCCAAGGCCTGTATTTGGATCCATCGAACCGCCCGCCAGCTTTCTTCAAACGCCTCTCGCGGAATCGGGTTTTCCTGTGCGCTCCACAACAATCGGAATCGCTCATAATCCTTGGCCGCACACGCCGCCATGGCCTCCCGCAATACTTCGTTTACACCGGAGTCTTTTGAATACAACTCCGGCGGAAATCGCAACTCAGCCAATTTATCCGTGGATTCCGTCTTCTTCACCACACTCTCGTTGAGCACCTCTTCTTTTCGACATCCACAAAGATTGCCAAGAGTCGCTACGAGAAAAACGCTAACGGCAAATTGAACCCATTTCTTATTCAAACCCATATTCCTCCTACCGCCGTTCCTCTCATCCTCAACGTAAAGCCCACCCGCCAGCCTTGATTCGGAGTCATCACGCCGCGACATAAAGCACCCGTGCCTCTCGCAACACCTCATCACGGAAATACGGGTTCAGACAGCTCGCCAAGCTAAGGTCTACCCGGCGTTCGAGGATGTCCGAAAGCTCAATCTCCAACTCCGCCAAACGCAGTAATCCAACCGATTCCCCGGGTTCAAACTCCACAAGCACGTCGATGTCGCTCGTGGGCTGAAAATCGTCTCGCACAATCGAGCCGAAAAGGGCCAATCGGCGCACGCGATTCCTCCGACAAAACTCGGTGATCTCTGTCTCGGGTATTTGAATTCCATGTAGGGTCATGCTTCACCATCGCCAAACATTGCATCGGCAAGCGCCTCGTGATAGTCCATTGCTCGAAGCGTATGACTTACAGACTCACGGATCGAATCATAATCTTGCGGGTTCTGGATTACTCGGTTGATCACACCTATGTTACGCAACTGCTGAAGCAAGCATTCACGAAACAAGAGTGGAATTACTTCATCAATACGCGCGCCTTCCGCACTATCGCATCTAGCAGCAAACCTTCCACGGACGATTGGATTGCCATGCGCAAGATCATTTCGCAGTCCGTAAAGACTACGATACAAGTAAGCAGGTGCATTCTCAAGCCCGTTGGCGTTTTCGCTGGAATTGCTTGGAAAACTCTTTTCTACCAATCTCTCGTCAAACCATGTGACCTCATCAACCAGATTAAGCACGTGATTGATTCCCACTCTGCCAGAATCGGGATGCACAAGCGTTTCAAAAGCAGAAACCCACGCGCCTATTCGCGTTGTAAGATCATAGAAAGTGGTATCTGTTTCATGAAGTATTCGGCAGCCCCATAGGCTTATTGCCACGGCCCGATAGATCTGCCGGAGTTGCTGCAAATACTGCCCGGCAAGCGTTGCTTCCACGGCTTTCGAGAACGCGGAAAAAAGCATTGTATCCAACTTGAAGTCTGATTCACTTGGTATGCCAATATCAATCCGTAGCGAAGGCTGAAATCTATCAAGGGAACTCGTGTTGTTGTAGCTCAGCAAGCCAGGCCTATTAATCACAAGTCCGTCATCTCGTAACAAAACCGGCAATACATCAAAGTAGTCGGTCTCGTGAACCGCCACTCGTTGTTCACGATGGCTATTCTGCGCCGCTCCACCGGTGATAAATGACATCGCAAGAGCGTCACGAGATACTCGACCCAGGGATTCCTCGGCCAGCCTCGCAGCAGTATCAGTGGGAACGAGTTCAAGCCCTATATACTCCAATGGCTTGCCGAACGCATCGCGAAATGAGGTTGCAATCTTTTTCACCGTTTCCGCGTCCACATCCGGCTCGATTGCATAATCAGCCAGATGTTGTGTCGTACAAAAAACTATCGGGCCACAAGAGATGGGCTCGGGCACACGTAACGTCGGGATGATCGAGTGCAGGATGTACTTTGCCACGGTCCTTACCCTCTTCCTGTAATCAGACTTCCAGTCCGTATTCTTGCCAGCGTCTTGCCACAAGCGACAAGACTTCCTCGCTCATCTCCAACTCCTCCGGCCACTCGCGCACCACGCCCTCGCCCGGAATCTTCCGCGTCGCGTCGATGCCGATCTTCGCCCCCGCGCCGTAATACGGCGTCGAGTGGTCCAGAATATCGCAAGGCCCGTCGACGATCACCGTATCCCGCCGCCAATCCACATTGGCCCCCATATGGAACAACACATCCTGCTCATCGTGCACGTTCACATGCTCGTCCACCACCACGATCATCTTCGAAAACATCATCTGCCCCGCTCCCCAGATGCTGCTCATCACCTTCCGGGCCTGCAATGGATACTCTTTGCGAATCTTCACGAATACACAGTTATGAAACGCCCCAAACATCGGCAGCGAATAATCAACAATATCCGGAATCAGCATCTTCAGCAGCGGCAAAAAAATCCGCTCCGTGGCCTTGCCGAGGTAATAATCCTCTTGCGGCGGCTTACCCACCACCGTCGCCGGAAAAACCGGACCGCGCCGATGTGTGATCGCCGTCAGATGAAACGCCGGATACCGATCCGCCAACGAATAAAACCCCGTGTGATCCCCAAACGGCCCTTCGATCAGAGTCTCATTCGGATCAACCCAACCCTCGATCACGATCTCCGCATTCGCAGGCACCTCCATCGGAATGGTCTGACACGGCACCAACTCGATTCCACCCTCGTTCAGAAATCCCGCGAACAAGAGTTCACTGACATCCGGTGGCAGCGGACACGTGGCCGCATAGGGCAGAACCGACTCTCCGCCAAACACGATCGCCAGCGGCAGCTTCTCGCCTCGCGCCTTTGCTTTTCGAAAATGCCTGGCCCCATCGTGGTGCAAGTGCCAGTGCATGGCAGCCAGCTTGCGATCGAACACCTGAACCCGATACATCCCCACGTTTCTTTCGCCAGACTCCGGATCTTTGGTATAGATACCCGCAAACGTGATGTACCGCCCCGTACCCCCCTTTTCCTCGGCAGGTTTCGCTCCAAACCCCGCCATTCCGTCATACGGCCAACACTGAATAATCGGAAGGTCAAAGAAGCTCGCCTTGTCCGACGTCACAACTTCCTGGCAAATGCCCCGCCGACCGACCTTCGGCGCAAACCCCGCCAATCGGGCCAACTGCGGGAGTTTCTTCAACTTGTCCATAAACGTCGTCGGCATCTGCGGTTTGACCAACTGCTCCACCCGATCGGCCAACTCCTCGAAGTTCTGCACCCCCAGCGCCAGCCGCATTCGCTCATAACTGCCATACACGTTCATCGCCAGTGGAGTGTCACTCCCTTTCACCTTCTCGAAAAGAAGGGCATGTCCGCCCCGACCTCCATGCACGGGATCGGTCTTGGGCGGAGTCGCTGGTCCAGCCGCCGGCAACTTGGACACCCGATCCGCAATCGCCGCCGCCTCCAATAGGGGATCAATCTCGACACTCACGCGCCGAAGTTGACCCCGTGCTTCGAGATCACGAAGAAAAGTTTGCATGTCAGGGTATGGCACGAAAGCATGTCTCCAAAACTTTGCGACTACGCGACCCGTTCATCCGAATGAATGAACAAGCTCTTTTCAACTTCGCCAACCTCGCT
>JBBTCX010000028.1:0-1110 GCA_038043045.1 Planctomycetota bacterium
GCAGCAGATCGCCGTTGGCGGCCTCCTTCACTTCGATCTCACTGACGCCGTCGAGACGTTTTGCGAACGGACCGGTGAAATCCGCGGTTGTCGTTGGTCTACTATCGCGGTCGCACGAAGTCTCATGAACTCTGGACGGAACAATCGCCGGAACCCGCGACAAGCTCCGGCCTTTTCAGTGCCAGTGCAAGTCCGGACGGCCGCTGGCTCGCCGCCGGGGAAACGGATGGGACGGTTCTGGTTTGGCGGGGTGAGGAATTATCTGCTGTCGTGAATGGCGCCTTGTTCGGATCGATTGGATTGGCTGTTTTACCACAGGATCACGACGGGGCGGATGGCGCGTTTGGCGAGGTTGTTGTCAAAGGGCACCTCGGGCTTGTCCAGGAAGATAAACAGAAAATCCCAGTGTTTGCGCAGGCGCTTGGCGATGCGAAGCGTCAAGGGCAGGCGGTCGCGGTTTCGCGACAGTGACACGCTGTGGCACTTTTATACGAAATTTGATCAAAATGAGGAAATTAGCGGACGTTTTGAGGTCCGATAAGGTCATATTTTTGGTGTTTACGGGACAAACGTAACGCATTGTTGGCAAAGGAGTTGCGATTGAAATCGGAGGTCGATGCGGGAAACTCGAAGTGAAGCTTTAAGGCGATATCGAGAGGGATTGTCGGGGGGGGGTGATTTTTGGGGGCGATGGGAAACGTGGTTGATTGCTGGAGATACCCCATATTAACACGGACGGAAGAGCGAATACGGAAAGAAGAATGGCGAGTCGGGAATGGCGAATGGAAAAGGATTTCGTAATCTCGTGATTTGGTGCTCGGAATGATGAATGTCGAATGCAGAATGGCAAGGCGAGGATGCGGAGGCGAGGGGGAGGCCGTTGTTCAAGAATAAGTGCCATGTTGTGGCACTCGCGGGGTCGTGAGTTGGATTTGTAACCGCTCCCTTACGGTCGCGACTCGGAAAGGAGTCCACACCGTGAACGGTGTGGCTCGGGATTTTTCGATATTCACCACGGGTTTCGTTCGCCTTCGGCGAACTCCACCCGTGGGTATAACCCTTATGTTTACCCACAACTTTCTCTCGCTTGCAGGTGAGCGTAAGCGGCCT
>JBBTCX010000029.1:0-14191 GCA_038043045.1 Planctomycetota bacterium
GTGTAGCAAGGTGCCCAGAAGTTGAAGTAAAGCGCCATTGGCTCATCCGGGACACAGGAGACGGCTACCTCCGTCCGAAGCAATATCTCGTCATTGACGGAATTGAGCCACGACCACACGACGCAGCCGCCATTAGGACAGTTCGCATTCGGCTGCGGATACCAGTAGATCCAGAACGTGTTCCATGCGGTCAGGTCAAGAGCTACGGGGAAAACGTACAGCGGGCACTGGTTTGACTCGTTCCACGAGTTCGTGAGAACCGGGTCGCCATCCGGGTAGGTCGTGTCATCGTTGGTTTTGTTGGACAAAAATTCAAAGTCGATCTCATCGCTGTTTGAACAGTCGTAGCCATACGAGAAAAAGGAGGTAACCAGGCCGTTCGGCATTTTTGAATCCAGCTTGACCCTGGCTTCGAACCGATAGGGCCTGTCTGGCTTAAACTCCAGACGCGTGTGGACCTCGCCACCGAGGAAAGTCTCGTTGGCGCCACCCGAGTCGTAGGGGTCGAAGAGGTGATGCCTAATGACCAGGACACCATCCTCTATGATCGGGAACTCGTCGTTCGCAAGCCACGGAGTTGGATTGGGGAAGCGCGTTCGTCCCTGAAGCCACTGCGTACACTGCGGCCAAATGCACTCGGGGTGGTTGATGATCCATTTCTCGGGATCGGGCTGTCCTGGGGAAGAGTCGAAGTCGTCGCGAAAGACTACGGTATCCCAAACAACGCCAACAGAAACGTTCGTCGCACAGCACAGGGCGATGCACGTATAAACCAACCGAGAGTTTGAGTTGATGGTTCTCATGTTTTCTTCTCCTCTTCGTCACGCTCGGCTCCGTATGGTGGGCAGCCGGCCATGATTTCGATGTGCTGCGATCGTTGCGGTGGCCGTCTCGCTCCACAGGACGGTCTCGCCGCGCGCGAGTTGAGGCAGCGCAGCATGAAGTGGAAGATTACGCTGTTGGTTAGAAAAATGCAAGGGAAACGGTGGGTTTTTTGGGCAGTCAGCATTACCGAATACGCGGGTCTAAAGAAGTCGCTCGCTCACCCTTGACGCTTTATGTAACGGTCCCCTCCAACTCCAAAGGAATTGGGCCACCCAGTCCAACTCTGCATGAATGACCGGCAAGGGTGCACTTGGCATTGCCGTCCGAATGAGATAGATTTTCCGGTGGCTCGCGGAAGAGCGATAAGGAGAGCATATGTTGAAGAAGGCGCATTTTGCATTGTCGTGCATGGTGGGGTTTTCCGTCCTGGGCTGTGCGGGAATGGACCAGGGGAAGCTTCGAGCGCAATGGAAGGGTAAGGCCGCACCGGATTTTGAATTGGCGTCGTTGGACGGCGGGAAGGTCAAGCTGAGCCACTTCAAAGGCAAACCGGTGGTCTTGGCGTTTTGGGCATTTGGCTGAGCGCCTTGTCGTGAGGAGGCTCCTCACTTGAGCAAGTTGGCGGAGGAATTCAAGAGTGACGGATTGGCCGTTCTGGCGGTCAATGCTTGGGATGAAGATAAGGGAACGGTTTCGCAGTACGCCAAGGACACCAAACTTAAGCAGACGTTTTTGTTGGAAGGCAGCGGCGTGAAGGACGCGTATGGCGTCGGCCCTATTCCAACGGTCTTTTGGATCGATCGGGCGGGAAAGGTCGTGGATATTGAGATCGGTTTCGAAAGTGCAGCGGCGCTGCGGGATCGTACGGTCAGCTTGGTTCGTCCCGGAAAATAGCGTTCACCGTTCGTCCGCGAGTGATTTGTCTCGCTCTTGAAATTGCTTGGCCGTCATAAAAGTGATGTGGCCGTCGTTAAACAGAACATTGGTTCCGCCGTGATGATTCGCAAACGGTTCGTGGGCGATGACGGCTGAATCGGGAATGTCAGCGGTTGGCATGTTTGCGATGAGGTAATGCGACCCTTCCGAAGTCGCGGATGGGCAGGTTACATCAACCCTTTTCAATAAGCCTTGAGCGATCAGATTATCTAAGGCTGGAAGGCCGTCGTTGCCCGCCTGGCTGCCGTAGATCAAGAGGGCGTTCCTTATTGCGTGTAACTGTCCGGCGCATCGCAATCGCCGGTTCAACTCCAGGGTGCGTGAACCTAAATACACGGCCACAAAAGGGCCGATGACGACGACACCCACAAGGGAGCAAACCAATCCGATGATGGCCATGCTTCGGGCAGGAGGATCGTGCGATGGCTGTTTCGAAAGTCCTCGAAGGGCGAGGATTCCCGTGACGATTCCTGCCAGGCCAAGCGGCGGACAGGCGATCATCCCAATAATGCCGAGAACGAGGGTAGCGACGCATAAGGCGGGCGTGGCGGAAGGCGCCGCAGTGGGTCTCATGCCGGGGGAACTTGCGGGTGACGAATCGTCAATCACCAACTGCACCGTCGGTCAAGTAAGCCAAGTAGAGGATCGGGTCCTAATGTAAGTTTCACGATTTCGCGCCTTTTGTCGCTTTTTCGGCCATGTGCTGTAACACGAGGGATTTGGCGCCTTCATAAGTGAGTCCCAATTTCGTCAGGGCTTTGCAGGCCACGCTTCCTTTTTCTTGAAGCAGGGCGAGCAACAAATGCTCGGTACAAACTTCTTTGGACTCCAATTGTTGGCACTGCTGAATCGCTAGGGCCAAGACGTTTTTGAAATGCGGCGTTCCCGGTAGACGGCCAAAGACCCACGTTTCCTCAAGTCGTTTCTTAGCGAGCTTGTCGACTTCTTCTCGAAGTTTTGGTTCCGTGATTCCTTGGCGAGCCAGCACTGCCGCTCCGATTCCTTCGCCCTCTTGAGCAATGGCAAGAAGGACGTGTTCCGTGCCGACGTATTCTTGTTCGTACTCGCGGGCAATGGAATTGGCGAGCTTGATGACCGCGGCCACTCGTTGACTGGATTTTGGAAGCATGTCCATCCACCGTTTTAGCGACTCAAGCTCGCGTTACCGGAGACTTCATTTCAAAAAATCAAGCCCGGCGACGGAATCCAGCAAGGCGAAAACTCACCAACCCAAGCAGGCAAAATAGTATGGGCAAGAAACCCAACGCCCCACAAGACGATGCGCCGCCTGAACCAATGGCATCGGGTCCGAAGTTGGGATCAGTTGGAGGTGGTTGCGGCGGCGGTCCCGGTAGAACCGTCAGAAGTTTCGTCGCGGCAGTGGTCACCGTGACGCCGGCGGAGGTCAGGGTTGTGACGGTGGCGGTGATGGGCAAAAACAGATCAGCGCCCGTGTCATTGTTATAAACATGCGGGACGATGAGGCTTCGCGCTCGGTTGCCATCCCCCAGATCCCAACTGACGGATTGAAACGTTCCCATCAGGGAAGTGGCGTTGATGCTCAACTCGACAGAGAGAGGGGCCCGGCCGGAATCAATATCGGCGTCGGGATTTCCGGGGATACCAACCACGATGCGGAAGCTGCTATCGGCAGAGACATCTTCGGTCGATTCGCCCCCCGCACCTTGCACGCGGATCATGGCGGTAGCGGTTCCGAAGTTTCCAAGAACATCGGCCATGGTCAAGCGGGCGGAGAAGGTACGCGTTTGCCCCGCGGGAACTTGATAGGTAAAAACGGCGTTACGAGTATTGGCCTTGGTTTCTTGTTCACTATCAATGTCAAAGTCCCACTCGGTTTCGCTCTCATCGATGGGCTGTGTGGTGACGGCATTTCCGACGAAGCGCACTGTCAAAGGCGAGACCCCTTCGAGAGGAGAAACACTAATGGTGACCTTCGGTCCTTCCACGGTCGGATCGCCACCCGTTCCGGTGTCTATGCTGTCGGTTAGTCCGAGTTCCGGTCCTGGATCGGTCACCGCGCCTGAAGAATCGACAGCCACTCCAAAAGAATAACGACCAATGGCATTTCGCCCGAAGATACCGAAGAAGCCGCCCGTGTTGCCTGAGTCAAGAATGATGTTCTGATCCAACCCGAATTCACACACCAGACCGTCGCAATCCGGGACGTCTGCATTGTCCCCTTCGCCGGATAAGACGACCGTAACCCCGGTGGGTAGCGAGACCAACGGAGCGGACGAGCAACCTTGTTGCCGAATGTCGTAACACTGGCTGTCGATAGCGCGGAACTCGAACGGTGAGGAAGATTGAACGATCAAAAACTCATTGGTTCCATTGCTGGTTTGCCACCGCAGGCGCCCGCCGGAGATACGGATGTTAAAGGGACGTTCAGGCCAGGTGAATCCGCCGTTGTTCAGCGATTGCTGGGCGGCTTCGACGGCGCGGCGAGCATTCACCCTTCCAAAGCCGTATCGGGCGCTACGCCCCGTAATCGGATGGTATTGAGCATCCGATTCACTGACGCGATCCGCTGAATGTTCCAAGACCACACGAACGTCGTCGGCGGTCAAATCCGGATTCATGGAAAGAATCAGGGCCGCCACTCCGGCGACGATCGGACAAGCGGCTGACGTTCCGATGAACGAGTTTGTGTATAGCCCGCGAGTGTCGAACTCGGAGCCGGCCACGTTGTATCCTTCGTCAACTTTTCCGATACCGTCTTCATTATCCGTGGAAACGAGTCCCTGTGTTTCGTCTTCTCCCCCCGGAGCGACGACGTTAATGTTGCTTCCAAAATTGCTATACGCCGTCAAAATGTCGGAAGCATTTGTGGCCCCAACGCCGATCACGTGAGGAACCATGGAATAGTCGAAACCCGGTTCCAAGAGAATACCTTCGTTGCCTGAGGCCCAAACGATCACCATTCCGCGACCGCGCGTATTCTGTTCCTCTTCCATTCCCGAAGGCGTGGTGCCCGGAACATCCGGTTGAGAATCATCCATTTGGGCGGGACGTGGACGCCCGTCTTCATAGGCTACTCGAAGCGCTTCTTCCAAAACGGCTGAATTGGGGCCGAAGATTCCCCAACTGTTGATGTGCACGTCGACATCTTGCTGCCTGGCAAAGGTGAACGCGCTGGCCCGATCAAAATCGGTAAGAAAACTGCTCGATCCTCGTGACGCCGTAAATTGCGAAAGATAAGCCACGCCACGCCCGCCGACGGTGTTGGCTCGGGCGACGGCGAAACCCATGACCGACGTTCCATGCCGATCGTTGATCTGCTTGGGGCGCGGATCTTCAAACCCCGGAGAATTCGACTCGACGGTTGGGTCGTGTCCGTTTCCGGTATAGGCTTCCGCCAAGTCCTCGTGGTCCACGTCACAGGAGTCGTCGAACATGCCAATGAGAATGCCTTGTCCCTCGGCTAGAAGCCAAGCCTCCGGTGCGTCGATGTCCGCGTCGATCTGCCCGCCGACTTGTCCGGTGTTGTTGAGATGCCACTGGCTAGAGAAGAACTCGTCGCGGGGCCCGACTTGCCGTGTTTGGGTCGGTCTTCTGAAATTAGGCTGCGCCCACCGAATTCGAGGATCGCCGGCCATGACCCTTGCTCGCAACACTTCGCTGTGTTCAGGATCAGAAGGCGCGACCCGAAACACCTGGCGCAAACCGTCGGCTTTTCCAACCAAGACCACCTGGTAATCCGTCCATAGTTGCTGCAATTCGAGTTCATCCAATCGATCACGGAGTTTCAGCACGATTTCACCGGACGAAACGAGCGGAGTTTCGGATCCCACTGCGCGGTAAACCGCCCTGACTTCCTGGACCCCTGGTTCCGAGCGAAGCCTCGCTCGTCGTGGCTTGGAAATGTCGGTCCCCTTGAAAATTCGAACGCGTGACAACTCCGCGCCTTTGGCCGTCTCCAATGTGCCGCACCCATCCGCCATTAGGTTGCGCGAACAGGCTTCAATTTCCGCTATTTCATCAAATACGACCCCGAGCTCTGTTTTCGATCGAGCCAACGAAACGTGGCGACCGTTAGAGAGCACATAGATTTCGTCCTCGGCCAGAACCGGAACGGCAAAAAGAAGCACGGCCAAAACTATCGACCATGGCTTTCTCGCCGAATCACAGGAATTTAGGTTACCGTAACAGGTACTCATAAGTTTGCTTGCCCTATAGACATTCGAGGTCATGCGCGCCCTGCCCACCTCAGTCGTACGATTCCAGGTCCCAGTCTCGGTCACCTGTTCATTTTTTCAGGTAGGCTTTAATCCATCCCTAATCTTGCGGACAATCCTTAGGTTCCGCATCTCATTGTTCGACTCACCGAACGACCTGTCAAGGTACCAAGGATCAATTGCATCGACACACTCGAATTTGCGCAGGTCAGGTGTGGCACTGCTCTTGCGCAATACTGTACCAGAAGTCTGTTGCCCTGGTCGAATCCGTGGCGGACGGATGTGAGTTGTTTTAATTGACGTGAGACAGTCGACTGTTTTGGTCTCGGGAAAATCGTGGAGAGCAACAACCGCATTTTGTTTCAAAACGACCGGGCCAAGAAATACAAGATACAAGTCCAATCATTGACGACCAATTGCAACGGTTTCGAGTTACACCGGCGCTGTAATAGTAAAACGGCTGTGTTTTCGCCTAAGGGTTGATTCTAGTTATCTTATCGGACCTATTCAGGTGAGCATCGCCCAAACGTTGACTCCGATTCGTTTGGTGATAGACTGATGTCACAAATACGGCCTGTGGGCTAATTGAGGCGTGGCCAAATTCACGGAAACGAAGTCTGGGGTTTGCGTGGCAATGAACAGGAAAGTCAGTTTTTTTTCGCGGCAATTAACCATCCATTCCAGGCCTGGGATATCACAATTGGAACTTTTGATCGTGATCGCCATTATCGTCTTGCTTTTGAGTATCATGTTGCCCTCTTTGACGAAGGCCAAGGAACAAGGTCGTCGTATTTTGTGCGCCAACAATCTAAGGCAGTGGGGCGTGGCATTGCAGTGTTATCGAAACGATTACAACGACTTCATTCCCACCGAAGGGACGTATCTTGGTTCTCAGGGCGGTGTGTTCAAGCGGTACACGTGGTACAACGAATTGCCGTCCTATATCAGTGCGCCAGCGTACAAGGATATTGAAGGGGTGAACGTCAACATCAAGGAGTCTCCTAACTTGGATGTTTGGGTTTGTCCGTCCAAGAACCTGACGAATGTGTATAAGAGTCTGACGGGTAAGAACCAATTTCATTATGGAATGAACATGGTTTTGGATGGAATGGGAAAAGCTCCGCATGGTTCGGCGGATACGCCCGGATTTCCGGATCACGATGGAGACGACAACGGCGGAACGGAAGAGTTGCCCTTTCCGGCGAAGCCTTTCGCAAAATTCCCGAACACGGTCTACTTGTTTGACATCGCGCCGAATCAGATGCGAGGGTCACCGCGCGATGTGGCCACGGAGCATTGGCAAGATTTCGAAGGAAAAAAGGCGGGGAAATTTCACGGCAACTTTGCGAATCTGTTGTACATGAACGGCGGTGTGACCTCGTGCAAGTCGGAGGACTTGGTTGAGAAACGGGACAACCGCCGCGGTCGGATTCTTTGGAATCATCCGCGATTGTATTGGGGTTATCCACGACCGGACGCGCGGCGAGGGGAATAGACGCAATCGAGGGGGGAGAGGAGATATGCGACGGTGTTGGTGGGTATATTGTCGGACAGCCACGGGCGAGTTGAAGCCGTCCGAGCGGCGCTGAAATTGTTCGATAATTTCGGCGTCGGACACATTGTTCATTGCGGTGACGTCGGCGGTGTCGAGGTCTTCGATGAATTCATTGGAAGGCTCTTCACGTTCGTCTGGGGAAACACGGATTCCGTGGACATCAGAATAGAGAGCTACCTTGAATCCTGCTCTATTCCTGCTCCGACGGTAATTCCGACCCGGATCGAAATTGATGGCAAGAAGTTCGCGGTATTTCATGGCCACGAACGGGAAGCTGATGGCGATTTGCAACGATTTGGCGTCGATTATGTTCTCCACGGTCACTCCCATGAGAAGCGCGACGAGCGATTTGGTAACGTTCGCGTGATCAACCCCGGCGCACTACATCGCTGCGCGAGAAAAACGGTAGCGACGCTGGACCTAGGCAACGATCGCCTGGAATTCCATGCAATCGCAAAGTCGTGATGAAAGGGTTTGACTTGTATTCGAAGAGTCGCGCGGAGAATTGCGGCGTAGGAAGGGGTGCGACACGAAGATCGAATGTAGACAGGATTTCGTCAACAGGGGGAAGATACTGCGATCGCCAATGGTGGTCGGGGTCGAGGATGAAAACGATTCGGGGGTTTTGGATTCCGCGATGTTGGGTGATACGGGTGATCCAATCGTCGAGGGCGGAGCGGTCGGAGGGAATGGGTAGCGCGGGGATTCCGGTTTCGAGGGTGAGGTATTCGTGGAAGTTGCTGACAATGATCCAGTTTTTCGTGTTTTGCTCGGATAACCAACGATAGAGTTCGCTCGCGCCAGGAGTGAACGCCACGGCACGTTGGCCGTAGTGGGTGGTTTCAAAAGATGAATCCCGGAGTCGCTGATAATTCTTAAGCCACGTCTGATTGAAGGTCCATGAGCAAGCAAACAATAAGCCGATGGATAAGGCGAATCGAATCGGTTTTTTGAATCCGTTCACCACGGGTGCGACCCAAAGCGTGAAGTAAAGCGGAATTACCGGCGCGTAGTAGCGGGGAAGGTCCACATAGTCGTACTTGCTTGCGAATAGTGTCGTGGCGGTCACGAGCATGGCCGCGAGTGTGAAAGTTACGATGACCGCTAGGGCAAAGCTTGGGGTACGCAAAGTTTTTGCAATTGCAAAGCGGCCTCGATGTGACATCATGACAAGTGCGATTCCCAAGATTGGCCAAAGTGCGAAGAGCCAATGGGCCTTGGTCCGGTGATCGTAATATCCGAGGTTCGTCAAGTTCCACCAAACGGTGATTACGTGGGTCCAGCAAGCGTTCAAAGTGATTTTGTTGCCGAGGTTGAGTTGACTCTGGAGGGATGTCGACGGCGCTGCCAAGCGGTGGATGATGAGCATCGCGAGGATCGGGATCACGGATGAAATGCCAAAGGTGGTCACTTGTCGCCACGAGAATTTTCGATGGGTCAGTCGTTCGATGATGAGCCAAGTCAACAGTCCGGCTGGGAGGAACAGGCTTGCGTAGCGGAACCAGAAGAGCAGTCCGGCGGCGAAACAGGCGATAAGAAGATTCGCATCATTGAACGGTCGATGCGTCGCAAGTATGAGGATGAACGGTGAGGCCGCGACAACGAGGAGATCGGTGGAGGGGTTGAGGAACATGGTCGTGTTGACGGCGAGAGCGGCGGATGCGAGTGCCAAGAAAATGCCGCAAATCCCGCGTGGTGTGCACGCCCTCGTCCAGGTGAACCAGCCCACCAAAGCTATGGCTGTCGCCATCGTCGAAATCCATTGACAGGCCTGAACGGTTGGGCAATTCAGGCACCAACGCACCGATGCGACGAGGATGGAGTACCCCGGCGGCCACTGCGTGAGGTAGCCGAAATCGTACTCCCAAGTCCAAGGTTGACGCGGTGCGATGGGTTGGAGAGATGTCAGGCCGTGACCCTGAACTACGCGATCGGCGGCGATGAGTTGATAGGCGTAGTCCGATTCGATTAGGGGGGCGATCGAGAATCGACCTGGAATCGATGCGAGGACGCCTGTGGTGACGGCAATTGCGAGAAAGATCACCGGCCAAGGAATTGGCTTGATAATCGAGGAGCGGTCCAAGGTGTTGGGAAAGTCAGAATCCAATGGCCTTGTGCGAAGGGGTGGGTCGGCTACAACGGTTCCGCGACACAGCATGATGCTCTTACAACTCTCTTTGTTCGGGCCATAGGCGAATCACAACCAAGCGTTATCGGTCCATCGGCAGATTTTGATGGAGAATGAAGGCGCGTATCTATTCGTCGTCGCGTTGGATTCAACTTTGATCCCATGGTCACCGACATGATTATGGGAACTGCCATGCGATTATCGATTGTCATACCTGCATTTAACGAAGAGCAAGCGGTCGCTTCAACCATTGAGCGATGTTTAGAGGCTCGTGCGGGGATAGTTTCGCAGTCCCCGGTGGATGAGGTCGAGGTTTTGGTGGTGAATGATGGGTCGACCGATCGGACGGCGGAGATTGCCGGGCGGTATTCCGATGTTCGGTTGATTTCGTATGAGAAGAATCGCGGGTATGGGGCTGCGCTGAAGCGCGGGTTTTCCGAATCGACGGGCGACGTTGTTGGTTTCATGGATGCCGACGGAACATGTGATCCGATGGAGTTTGGGCCTCTATGCCAAGCGTTGGAGGATGAGGGGGCGACGGTGGCGCTGGGGTCTCGGATGGGGCCAACGAGTCGGATGCCGAAGGTGCGGAGGTTGGGGAATCGAATCTACGCGTTGATCTTGTCGGCGCTGAGCAACAAGGTGGTGACGGATACGGCCAGCGGGATGCGGGTGATTCGGCGCGAGGCGCTGTCGCAGTTGTATCCGTTGCCGGATGGTTTGCATTTTACGCCGGCGATGAGCGCGCGGGTGTTGATGGACGAGCGGTTGACGCTGGTCGAGCGGTCGATGTCGTATGAGGAGCGGGTGGGGGAGTCGAAGCTGCATGTTGTTCGGGACGGGTTGCGGTTCTTGCGAACCATTTTGGAGATGACGGCCATGTGGCAGCCGACACGGTTGTTGCACGCGGGTGCGCTTGCGTGCCTAGCCGTGACACTTATTTTTGCGATGCACCCGATGGAATCGTGGATCGGAACCGGTCGGTTGGGCGAGGACATGATTTACCGACTGTTGTTCTGTTCGTTTCTGGGGATGTTCGGTACGGCGTTGCTTTCGGCTGGAGTGATTTGCGGAGAGCTTAGCGCATGGTTCGGGCGCGGCGAGGCGCGACCCACGTTTTTTCGCAGCGTGTTGGGACGTTTTTTCACATGGCGCGGGGTTGCGGTGGTCGCGCTGCCGGCGAGTTTGTTTTTGGGTTGGCTGATTGGACCCGGAGGGTGGACGTGGTTGACCGCGGGGTATGTTGAACTGCATTGGTCGCGCGTGGTTCTGGCCGGGTTGATTGCGTTTTTTGTCGGTCAGATGGCAATCACGGTTTTGATCGCAAGTCTTGTGCGATTTCATACTGCGAGGGCGAGCGAATCCAACGACTGGTTTTCGACGAGGACCACGCCGGTTGCCTCGGTTTCCATGAGTCCTTTCGCCACCAGGTCATCGCGGAGCTCTTATTTGGATGAGCCGGTAGGCTCACTTCTCGATCGATGACCGGAACATCTCTTTTACGGATTCGTTAGAGTGGATTCGAAGGCGGCGAAGTCGACGAGGTCGATGTCGGAATCGCCGTCGAAATCAAATGGGGCGCAAGTGGCGCCGTGGGGGCCCTCATCCGGACCGGTCATGCAGCCGCCCCAGGTGGCGAAGTCTTCGAGTTCGAGAACTCGGTTGCAATCGGAATCGCCGATGCCGAATTCGTATGCCCCCATGTCGACGCGGTTGCAAAGCACCCGGGGGTGATTGGCCAAGTCGAGTTCCGCGCTCACGAAACTTGTGGTCGGGTCTCCCGCGTTGATACACGGAGAAGCGGAACGAAGACTGATATTATCATCCTGGGTGCCAACTGTGTTGTCGGGACCGTTGTGATCGACGAAAAGCGGATCTAGGCCGTGGTTGCCGACTCCTCCGAACGAAGTGGTCCAGCCTTGCAAGCATGTGTAATCGACAAAAGGATCAAGACCGTGAACTTGGGCGGACTGGTCGGCTCCGCCGCTGTCGGAATTACCCCAAAGAATGCAACTGTTTAGAGAGGTAGTGCTGTTGTTGTTTACGATTCCACCTCCCGTTGTGGCCGTGTTATAGGCAACTGTGGTATTCGTCAGGGTCGCGCTGCTGCCGAAGTTTTGCAGGGCACCGCCCAAGGGGGCATAATTACCGGAGAATTCGCAAGAATTCAGTTGCACCGCGCTGCTGGAATTGAAGATCGCTCCGCCGGCGGCGGTGGCGGTGTTATCCAAAAAGCGGCATCTGGTCATGGTGGGCGTGCTACCTGACGCGACATACATCGCTCCGCCGGAACTTGTGGCTCCGTTGGAAAGAAACGTGCAGTCTTCCAAAATGGGGGATGCGCCAACGGTGTGGGCTGAGGCGGCGCCGTTGACTGCGGTGTTCTCGGTAAACACGCAGTTACGTATAGTCGGGCTGCCGCCGATGTTGTTAAGACCGGCGCCGGTGTTTTGCGGGGATGCCCCGTTGGCTTGACCCTCGCGAATGATGAATCCGTCGAGCACGGCCGATGAACCGATGCCACTTGTTGTCACGACGTGGTAGCTGTTGTCGCTTGTGAGGAAGGGCACCCCGATGTCGCCGCTGAGGATCGTTGGGTTTTGCACTGGATCTCGTAGTTCACGAGCGGTTTCGTTTCCGGTAAAACCGCCGAGTAAGGCGACGCCGTTTAGAAGCGTGAACGTTGCGTTTCGATCTGAAGCTGAATGGGTCGGTTTGTAGGTGCCTTCGGAGACCCAGATTTCCGCGACCAGTCCACCCGAACATGCGCTCACTGTCAGAGCGGCTTGCAATTCGTTGAACGCCGCTTGCCACGTGGAACCATCGCCGCCGGCGACTGCGCTGTTGCGGACGAAGAGGATGGATCCGGAGACGGATTGATCGCTGATGGAAACGTCGTCGATGAACCAGCCGGCTTGGGTGGTGACGCCGCCAAGTCGAAAGCGCAGGCGGAATTCATCGTGATATGCATCCAGTGGAAGCGAGTGTATCCAATGAATGAACGCGGACTTTGGCAATCCATCGGAAACGAGCGAGGCGAGTTCAATCCAATCGCCGTCGGCGTTCCAATATTCGACGAACATGCGTGATCCGGCGGTGGAGGCCGATCCGGATTGCAGCGTGGCGTATGAAAGTGTGGCGTCCGATGCCGTGGCCAATTGGACGAAATTGCTGCGAAGTTCGTCCGGGGCATTTTGGCAGCCGCTACAGCACGTATCGAGAAATGCGGCTGTGGGTGGCGTTGGGGCCGGAACCGGAGGTGTCACAGCGCTGACCCCGGCATTGTAGGACCACAGCGCGGAATCGACGGTTCCCTGAAAAGCGTCACAAAACGGCAAATTGACCGGCGGAGCGAGGGTCGACAAACAAACCGCGCTGTTCACGCTCGATGGGATTGTGTTCAAGGAGCGGGTTCCGAATTGTGTGCAACTTCCGCCGCACGCGCCAAGTACTGAGCACATGATATAACAGTCGCTATCGCTATCGCAGTGGGCGGCGCCAAAGTTGTGACCCAGCTCATGGGCCGTGAGACACGCTCTCATCGGTAGCGAAAACGTGAACAGCGATTGCGAAAATCCATACCCCCGGGCGTTTCCGCACACGTCACAGATTGTCCCACTGTGCGATGATCCAACGATATTCCCGATAATATCCTTGCCGGTCATCAAGTGGGCGATGTCTCGGTGGATCATCGTTCGATTGAGATTCCACTCGGTGACGAATTGACTGAGCAACGTCTGATTGTTCGTCGACGTGTAAGGATCGGGCTCAACGGTGCGAACGAGAATCGTGGTGATTTCAAAAGTGAGGGAAAGTTGATTCTCGTAGATGAGGGCGACTTCGTTCATCACGTCTTCAATGTCGGCAACAACATTGGCCACGGAGCTTCCGTTGGATTGATAGTATTCCACGTCGCTGTCGAAGGCGATGTCGCAGATTTTCATGGTCGGAGCGGCCACGGTGCCGATATCCGCACCACGGGAAAATGCTTGAAACTTGGAGATCGTCGTGGCCGTCGTGGACCCGCAACCCCAATCACCCGGTACAAAGTCTTCCGCACGATAGACGATGTGAGACGAGGCATCGGCGGTCTGACCGGTGGCCGTCTCGAGCGGTTCGATATGCCAGATTTCGTTTTCGTTGAGCTCTACCCGCGCAACCAATTGACCGTCGATTAATGAAGCGGCCACTCGACTTCCGTAGATGCCGTCGATCGACCCTCGGAATGTTCGCGGCGGTGGTGGGGTGGTGGGACGGAATTGACCGTCCGCACCTTGAACCAAAACGTTGAACTCGGTACCTCGGTAGGATCGACTGTTCAACGAAAGCGTACGCTGTTGCCCGGCAAGTTGAACGGAGATGTCGAACGAATCGCTGGCCGTGACCGGAAGCGCAATGTCTTGAACCTCATACGCCCGAATCTCAGGGATATTCGAGGCTCGAAACGGGCGCGCGGCCTCCGCCGGAGAGGATCCTCCTATCCAAGCGATGACGACACCGAGAACGGAAAGCACAATGGGTAGAATGCCCCCCTTTGCGCGATAAACCATG
>JBBTCX010000030.1:0-22593 GCA_038043045.1 Planctomycetota bacterium
CGCAGGGCACGGCAGGTACTGAATAAAGTCGCATCTGAATGAGACACTACACTAGTGCGTTCATTCTTAGCGCTCGAACAAGTTGCCCAGCGGCCCCAAGAGCGAACCTTCCTCTTTGCCGCGTGGTCCGATGTTGGCGAGAATTCGCCCCGCCAACCGAGTAAACGGCAGCGATTGTAGCCAAACGATTCCCGGCCCGCGAAGCGTCGCCAAGAACAACCCTTCGCCGCCGAAGACCGCGTTCTTGATGCCACCGACTCCTTGGATGTCGTAATCGACGGAAGGTTGCAGGGCTACCAGGCAACCCGTGTCCACGCGAAGTGTCTCATCAGCGCCCAACTCCAGCCGTTGAATCGTGCCCCCGGCATGCACAAAGGCGATTCCGTCCCCGTTAAGCCGCTGCAAGATGAACCCCTCGCCGCCGAACAAGCCGGTCAAGATCTTTTTTTGAAACGCGATCCCGATCGTCACTCCGCGCGCAGCGCAGAGAAACGCATCCTTCTGGCAAATGATCTCACCCCCGAGTTCATCCAGATGCAGCGGGATGATTTTTCCCGGATATGGGGCCGCGAAAGCAACTTTTTCACGTCGTTGGCTTGCGGCACCAAAGGTGGTCAGAAACAGCGACTCGCCGGTGATCATCCGCTTTCCCGCATCCCACAATTTTCCAAGAAACCCCTGTTGCTTCGACGGATCGCCGAACACGGTTTGCATCTCAATACCTTGGGTCATCGACATCATCCCACCCGCCTCGGCCACCACTACTTCGCCGGGATCGAGGGTGATCTGGACGAACTGCATGTCGTCGCCGAAGATTTCGTAGTCGATCTCATCTGATCGCTTCGCCCCAACCGCTCGCGGTGGCGGCGATGGCGCGGCGTGTCCCAACCCCAACTGTCCGACGTGCCTCGCTTCCGTCCATTCGGGAACTCCGGGACCCCACACTAGAGTCTGCGGACCGTCCCCGCCGGCTAGGGCACGGATCAACTCTTCACGGGTCACAGGACCCACCGTTTGGCCTGCTTGAACGTAATACCAACTTCCATCTTGGGACATCTTGAAAACTCCAACTACCGCTATACTTGAACCCGCCAAGTCGCTGTACCCAAACGACCAAGGGGGTCATTCTCCACTAACGAGGTCGCGCTTGCTCCCCTCGATTCTTCGCGCCATCGGGAGCAAGCTCGCGGTTCGCTTGAGGATTCAGGATACTCATTTACGCGGATTGGCCAAGATCAAGAGCGATTCGTCCATCAGTCCAAAGCGACGATGTTCCGCATAGGCCAGGATGAAATCGGCGGGAATATCTCGATGACGCTGACGATGGCACGCTCGAAACGCTATTCGATGCGGCGAACCCCTCATCGTCCATGCGATTTTGCCCAACCAAGAACCGGGCTTCGCCCGCTCTAAGCAAAAACCGTTTCCAAATTCCTCTTGCTCTAGGCCACTCGTTCTCCATTCTGCTTCGAGCCAATTTTGCAGTTTCGCCCGCCATTGTTCAACAGATAGGTTCTCGAAACCACCCGTCGGAAACCGATCCGGGCGCTCTGCTTGCAGAACCACTTTCGCCGACCAGCCGTTTTGGAGACAAAGCGATGCGAAATATTTGCCATCGCCGCGAAGCCTACGATCGCGGCGTTTCGCCAAGACGTCCGCGTGTTTCTTTGCGGCGTGAAGAACTTTTCGAGCAAGACGCTTGAGTTCCGGTTTTCCCGATTTCCCTAACGATGTTCGGTGCTTCGTATATGAATGAAGAAATCGCCAGCGTTGCGTTCGAGTGCAAAGTCGACGCGTGGCATGGTTCAACTGGGCGAGTGCTCGGGTCGATTCGCCACGGTTTGCCGGTCTATTCTTGTGAGAAGCCCCGAGAACGTCGACAAAGCGGGCCTCGTATTGAGCACCCTGACGATGTCGGACAAGGATGTTGTTGGGATGGTTGTCCCGATGGACGAAACCGCGTTCATGGGCCACCGCGAAAAGACAAGCCACGGCGTCGACAATTCCACATATCGCTTCGCGCTGCGAGTCATTCTGTTCCGACTGTACGTCCCGCGAGCAAATATCGGGCAGCCGAAGCGCACCTTCAAACTCTTCGGTGAGAAGCGCGACCTGTCGCGGCTGCCCGAACCATGCGCCGCAAGCTACAGGTGAAACCACCGGGACTCCCGATTCAACGGCCTGACTCAAGGATCGCCATTCCCGGACAGCGGGCGAACCCAAAATTCGCTGTTTCAGCCGGGCTCTCCATGAATCGATGACGTAGACCTTGGCATAGATCGTGGCTTGAGAAGTTCGAACTCTCCAGACGGTGCGAGATTCTCCCTCCTTTATCCGTTGAACGTTGGCGCTTTCCGAAAGCGAAAACCAGTCCGGCGCGCCGGAACCAAGAACGATTTCCCTCCGCGGATCATCCACGCGCCATTCTTGCAGCCGAATCCGTTCAAATCGCTCGGTTGGGACGCCGGTGGTTCGTGGAATCTGCTCCGCCGGACGACTTGCCATTATTCTGCCTCGCGGACGATGACCCTAGGAGGACGTGCGTTCTTTTCGAAACCACGCCTTTGCCCACAACGTAATCGACGACGACCTCCATCACAATTGGTGCGGCCGATCCGTGCGTCGGTGGTCACATGACTCTCACGCCGACTTGACACGCAGTCATTACCGCCAAAGATGACGCGCTATGAGAATGTGGGTTCGAATATTCGTGCTTTCTCTTTTCTTCGCGTGTGCATGCCAACAAACCCTGATCGATCGCACGGATCGGTCGGTCTATGGCGTGATTTCCGATCGGCAAAAAGCGGCATTGGGCACGACCACCGACGCGAACATCGGACCGGAAAACGGCAAGTTGTTACGTGGCGAAGACATGTACAGTTTCACTCCTCACCCCGTTGACTCGGACATCCCCGAGGAATTTCAAACCGCGTCGCAACGTGATGCGGCGAATAAGCCCGTTTCGGAACCCGAGGGTGATTCTCAACCCGCCGCCCAGCCGGTCGTGGTTTCGGGGGCGGAAGCCGAATCAACCACCAAGCAATCTCCTCTCATTTCGCCCACTATTTTTACAACCGAACAAGAGGTGGAGCGACAAATCTTTCTATTAAGCGATGCACTCGAATACGCCTTGTGCCATGCGCGAGAGTTCCAAGGGGCAAAGGAAGATTTGTATTTGGCCGCATTGGACCTCACCTTGGAGCGGCATTTGTGGACGCCGCAGTTCGTCGGAAGCGTTCAGGCCGAATACGCCAACTACGGCCAAGTCCGTGATTTCGACCGGGCCATGTCCGCGGTGAGCGACCTATCGCTTCGACAGCGACTTCCCTTTGGCGGCGACATTACCGCCCGAGTGATCAACAACCTCATGCGTGACTTGGAGAAACACATCACCTCGGGCGAACCGGGCAACGTCATTCTCGAAGCGAATATCCCGCTGTTTCGGGGCGCGGGTCGCGTGGCCTACGAATCTCGCTACACCGCGGAGCGGGAAGTCATCTACGCCGTGCGAACGTTTGAAAACTTTCGGCGCGGTTTTGCGGTCCGGGTTGCCGCGTCGTATCTCGATCTCCAACAAACCAAAGCCTCCATCGGCAACGCGTACAAGAGTTACCGAGGTCGTTACGCGGATTGGGAAAAAGCCGATTTTGTCAATCGCGTGGGGCGCAGTCAAACTATTTTCGACGCCAGCCGCGCGAGATCGAGCTTTCGAAATGCCGAATCGTCGTTGGTGAGTGCCAAGGAGCAACACGCGTCGTCGTTGGATCGATTCAAGGTGCTCATCGGCATGCCCGTGGCGACGTTGCTCGATGTCGTGGATCAAGACCACGACGCCGAAAGTTCGGCCTTCGATCGGCTGGCGACGAATGTCGAGGATTCCATCGCCGAACAGGTGGCCCTGAAATATCGATTGGACCTGTTGACGCTGGCGGATCAAGTGGATGACGCAAAGCGTGGTGTCGTCGTAGCGAAGAATCGAATTCTCCCAGATCTGAACCTCAGCGGCAGTGCAACCCTCGATACCGACCCGGAGCATCTGAGCTCGGTCAGTTACAACACCGAACGAACCACATGGCGGGGCATGGCCGAGATGCGCATCGACGATCGTAAGACCGAACGCAATGCTTATCGGGCGTCGTTGATTTCCTTGCGTCGAGCCGAACGTGCACACGACCTAGCCACCGACAATGTTCGAGTCGATGTCCGTCGGGCGCTGCGACGCATTGAACAACAACGAAACCTCGTAAGCATCCAAGCGGCCAACGTCGAGGAAAACGTGCTACGGTTGGCTGCGTCACAAGCCCAATTCGATCTCGGCAAAATCGGTAACCGGGATGTGGTCGACGCGGACACGGATTTGTTGGCCGCGCGGAATCAGTTCGCCGCGGCCGTCGCTCGTTATCGAAACGCTATTCTCGAATTTCACCGCGACGCCGGATCGCTTCGCATCGATGACCAAGGTCGGTGGTATGGTTTTGGGGCTTCGACGGATCGTTCTACGACTGAGCCGTAGGAGTCAACGGATCGTTCGCTAAAGCACTCCCATCGAAGAACTCATGATCTCGATTTTCCCGTAACACCGTCGTAACTGCAAATCCTTACAATTGTTTGCAAGACAATGCTTTGTACCGAGGGATATACCGTGGTATTCTTTAATGGAGGTTGCGTGGTTTGATTTCTTCCGAATGGGTTTTGCGATTCGGAGAGAGGCTGCGCCATCCGCTTATGGAGTCTCGCATGACCACGGGAATGAGTGTTTCGATTGCTAATCCCAGCGCCTTGAGTGAGCGAGCTGGGTTTACCGCCAAAAAGAAATCACGTCGGGCGTGGCGTTGGGTCGTCGGCCTGGTTGTGCTTGCAGGCGTGGCCTTCGGCGTCGGTCCGTGGGTGGCTCCCACCTGGTTCTCGCCGGTGAACGCGGCTGCGCAAGCGGATCGTTTTACCATCATCCCCCGCGATTTCGCTGTGGTGTTGAAAGAAAAGGGCGAGCTCAAGGCTTCTAAATCGACGGACATTATCTGCGAGGTCGAAGGTCGCACGCGAATCATCAGCCTCATTCCAGAAGGAACCGCGGTGAAAGAAGGCGATCTTCTGGTCACTCTCGCTAGCGATCAAATCGAGGAAAAGACGCGGCAAGAAGAGCTGAAGGAATCCAATGCGATCACGGCCTACGAATCCGCCAGAACCGAACTGGAAATTCAACGGGATAGAAACGAAAGCGACAATCGAAAAGCCCAACTCCAAATCGAACTACGCAAACTGGAATTGGAACGATATCAGCTTGGCGATTGGGAGCGCCAGTTGAAAGACCACCATATTGCCATTGATCAGGCCAAGATCGCACTCGAACGTCGACGCGAAGATTTCGACGCCTCAAAGCAACTGCGTGAAAAAGATTTCATCACCGAAACGGAATACGAGGAAGACGACTTTAACTACAAGCGGGCACAGTGGGATCTCGAAAAAGCTGAAAAAGCCCTGGACGTGCTGGAAAAATACTCTCACGTGTCTGACTTGCGCCTGAAGGAATCCGATCTTGAGGAGGCCATTAAGGAAGCGGATCGCGTTCGCAAGACCGCCATCGCGGAAGAGGCCAAAAAACAACGCGGGGCGGAAGGCACTGAAAAGGAACTCGCCCTTGTTCGCGAGCAATTGGCCAAGCTACGCGGCCAAAAAGAAAAATGCAGGCTCACCGCTCCCACACAAGGATTCGTCGTGTATTACGGCGGCGGAGGTGGCGGAGGTCGTTGGATGTCCAACGACAGTCAAATCCGCGAAGGCGCGGAAGTCTATGAACGCCAAATTCTCATGCAGCTTCCCGATACCTCGTAAATGGCCGCGGTCGTTCGCATCCATGAAGCCAAGACGGACAAACTCAAAATTGGTCAGAATGTCTTGATCGACGTGGAAGGCGTGCCCGGAAAGCGTTTCCCAGGCCGGGTCGCGAAGATCGCGGTCGTCGCCGACTCACAAAACCGCTGGCTGAATCCTGACCTCAAGGAATACGAAACTGAAATCGCCATGGAAAAAACGGATGTCCTGTTGAAACCAGGCGTCACCGCCCATGCCGAGATTTATGTCGAAAGCGTTGAAGATCGCTTGGCCGTCCCCGTTCATTCGGTCTATTCCAAAGGTGGGAAGCGATACGTCTTTGGCGTCGAGGGAAACAAACAACTACCGCTCGAAGTGGCGCTCGGAGCGACCGGAACCGAATGGGTCGAGCTTGTGAAAGGGGTTACGGAAAACCAAGTCATTGTGACGGCCGCCAGTGAAGAAGCGCGAAGAATGTTGCCCGACGCCGGACCTAGTGAACGCTCGTCAAAGGGTCCGCCGGGTGGTGGAAAACCGAAGGGCGGGGAGAATTCCGAACGCCGAGCCGGACCTGCCGGGACTCCGAAACCAGCCGAACAAGAGCGCGCTGCCAAACCAGCCGCTCCGCCGGCTTCCACGACTTCAAAGGGTAACTAAGCCGCCTTGATCATCGCGTCCGTGCGACAACTTCGAAAAACGTACGGCCGGCCAGGCATGCCTGTTCGCGTCGATGCACTTCGCGGAATCGGAATTGAATTCGTATCCGGTGAATCCGTCGCGATTTGCGGACAAAGCGGGTCTGGAAAAAGCACGTTGATGAATCTGCTTGGGTGTCTCGATCGACCGACCTCCGGTCAATATTTTCTTGGAGATACGGATGTCGCTCAATTAGACGACGACGGACTGTCGGAGATTCGCGGAAAACGAATCGGTTTCGTTTTTCAGAGCTTCAATCTCATTCCCCAACTCACGGTTCTGGAAAATGTTGAAGTTCCCATGTTTTACCAAGGCATGAAACCGGAACTTCGACGAGAACGAGCGGAAATCGCGATCGAAAAAGTCGGGTTATCGGATCGGGCACATCACCGTCCAACCGAGTTATCGGGAGGACAGCAACAGCGCGTCGCCATCGCCCGCTCTCTCGTCAATGATCCACTTTTGTTGCTCGCTGACGAACCCACCGGAAATCTCGATTCGGCCACCGGCGAGCAAATCCTCCGCGTGTTTGACGACCTCCGCTCCGTCGGAAAAACCATCATCATGGTGACCCACGAAGACTCCGTTGCCGGGCGCTGCGACCGCGTCATTACCCTTCGAGACGGTAGCATCGTCGAAGATTCTCGCGCCAGAAAAACCGCAAATACCTGACCCGGCAAACTGCCGCGCGCTAGGGCTGCGCATAATTTGCGCGCAGTTTAATCCTCCTTAAACCTCGTATTTATACCGATGGTAAAAATTGCGCGTTGCAAAAGTATTATTTGCCCATTTTTACTAATTGTATGCTTTCAAGCTATCCGAAATACCCATATTGTCTATTTTATCTACCTGAACTTTTTGTGGTAGTTTAGGTAAAGATTGTGGGTCGGCCACCTGGCCTAAGAGTCATGGTGCCCAGCGGAGGAAATTCGTGGCAAAGAAGGAAATGACGATCGCGAGGATGTGGAAAGAATACCTTCAAACCCGTGCCGTAGAACTTCGGAACAAAATCGTAGTTCACTTTAGTCACTTGGTGCACACGCACGCCGCACGGCTTTCACGCAAGCTGCCGTCGCAAATCTCCTATGACGAAATCTGTAGTGCGGCCTTCGACGGGCTTATTGAAGCGGTCGAAGCCTATGATCCGGCTCGAAAGGCGAAGTTTGAGACCTTTTGTCAGCAGCGAATATCCGGAGCGGTGATGGATTGGTTGCGGAGTCTTGATCCGCAGAGTCGCACCGTTCGAACTTTCGAAAAGCGCTGTAACCTAGCCCGAGAAGCCCTCGGTACCAACCTCGATTTCACCCCTACCCGTACGGATTTGGCCAATCGGTTGGAGATTCCCGTCGATCGATTCGATTACCTTTGTCGCTTGTCCCAGCTAGGCAAGGAAGTTCACTTTAGCGCGATGGAGCCGTCCGAGGAGCGCCGCGTTAACGGGTCAAGCCACCATTGGGACGTTCGGGACAACAAACACGAAGATCCGGCGGTCAAAGTTGGACGAGAGCTACTGACCGAGCACCTCACCAAAGAGCTGTCCCGAGAAGAACGACTGGTTCTTGTTCTCTATTACTTCGAGGAAATGACCATGGCCGAGATCGGCAGCGTTCTCGACCTCTCCGAATCTCGCGTCAGCCAAATTCACAAGGAAATCTTGCTACGCCTTCGGCAACGTTACAGCGAGGAATTGAGCGAAGAAATGGTCGCCTGACGTATCCAAACAAGAGGAAAAATGAATTCCCCCGCCCGGCCAACAACCGAGTGAGGGAATTTTTTTTCACCCATTCCACCGTTGATTCGCCGCGGCCACTTCAATGGTCTGTCCCGGCGCGGAGCGAAATAACGTATCGCCAGCCCTTTTTATTATGGCTCGCCAGCGGTCGATTGAACAACGATATCCACGATCGTCTCGGGGTCAAAGAGAGTCGAATAAAGATAATTCGTGGCCCCATCGACCACCGCGCCTCGAAATCGGGTGTTGCATGAGACCGCAACCAGACTCCCAACCAAGGAAACGGATAAAAGACGAAGGAGAGATGAGCGACCGGATAAACGGAACGAGTTCTTCTTCTTCATACTTTTGTTAGCCTTTTTCAAACTCTCACAGTTCACGGTTCGTTTTCTCGAACTTGGCTTTCGATAAACTGCTCATACGTTACAAACGTATCCACTTGAAATCTCGACGGTTGCTCGGAATTGGGAAGCAAGAAGGATTGTAGACTGACGCCTCCCGCAACGCCCGTGCTCGACACCGCCTGAAACACGACGGTATCGCCGCAATCAAAGTTGTTCCTGTCTGCACGAAGCGGATTCAGCCCGGCGCACGGGATGCCAAATCCCGTGGCTTCGCCGGCGCCTTCTCCACCGACAAACGCCGCCGCATCCGTCGGAAGCAAGTTCTCACCCAAACCGATTTCGGTAATGATCGATTCCCTGCACGGGAACAGTACCCCTATGTCATTTCCCTTTTGTCCTGCAGTGGTGGGAAGACGGACGGTCTGAGTCTCCGAGGTGAAAATGAATTGTTGGTCTTCATCAACCAGTGGATTGCCATCTTCATCTCTCGACAAGACCATTTCCTTAATGGTCACGACGAATTCAATGGCAAAATTGGTATTGTTCTCCACTCGAATCAAGACAAAAGCCGCTCGTGGGCCAGGCGTCAGGGGGAAGATACCGCCGGACAATGTATTCAAAAAGGACGTGTTAAACAAACCACCGTTTCCGCATCCGGCAGCCCAAAGCGTCACCAGCGACGCCAAGATTCGTTTCCGATTCACGATCATTGTGTTGATCTCACCGTTACGCCGCGTTTGGATCGCGGCATTTCACTTCATTGAAACGCGGCATCCATCATTGGACGGATACCCGGAACTCGTATCGACCGCCAATCGAAGCTTCCTGCACCGGGTTGGGGTCTTCGATACTAAACCCCGGTATGTCATTAAAAAATGGTACACTTAAGACCCCGTCGAGAATAATGGTCACGAGGGAACCACAAGCAGGATTCATTACCGGCGCGGGACCATCTAAAACGCCGATATTCCGACGTAGTGTTGTATTCCCATCCGTGTCCCTCTCATCAACCAAAAGTGAACGGAAACTTGGAGGTGGAGTTGTCGAGGGCCGAAAAACGCCTTGTAAGACCTCGTTGCCTTCATCGAACTCGAACCCTGTAACTGTCACCGGAACAAAGACTTGCACGGGCAGAATCACCTCGATCCTCGCCACATCGCAAAGAACGACGACGTTGGTCAAATCATTTTGGTTCAGGTCCGGCTCGGAATCGGCCGTGAACGTGGACTCGACCAAGCTCCTGCTCCCGTCGACGAACTCAACCGTGGCCGTCTCGCCGCCGGCGTAGGTGATGAGGACGCGAAAACGAATCCGAGGACTAAGGGTGCGCTTTTCGGCGTCGGGAAGCATCAACCCCCCGGCGGTTTCCAAGTACAACAACAATCGCTCATCCACTTCCGCATTGTTGGCGAACGCCACGACCACATGTCCAGGTGCGTTGCCGATGTTGGCCAACCCGGAAGTACCTAACGGGTCGATCTGATTCACAAAGCCAGGACCAAGCGAATCACAATTGGCGAAAGGGAGTATCGCAAAAACGCCGATTGCTCGAATTCCTAGTATCATCAACCGTTTTAGGCGATAAAGGGTGGGTTTATTTTTCATGCCATGTCCATCCGATTTTTCCTTCGTTCGGTAGCGAGGCGCAGTGCACCCGGACGACACTCGCCAGCCGAACCCGCAGCCACCGCACTACCCTTTAAGTATCGCCGATTCAGATGTCGGGTCAACTGCGGTTCGAATTGTAGTACTGGTCAAGTTTGCGCCCGATCCGAGTCGGCGAGCCGATCCAAGTCGGCAAGCCGATCCAAGCCGGCAAGCCGGTCCGTGGCGCGATTGTGAGAGATCGGGCTTTTCGGCGTCGCGATCGAGGTCCCCGCGTGCTTAGGCGCGCCGCTCGGTTCAATCCGACTCGTCGGTTCGAAGTTGACCGGAAAATGAAATGGTCAGTGTTTGGGAAGGGCTTCAATGAGCTGATCGATTTCGCGCTCGGTGTTGTAATAGTGTGGGCTGGCGCGGAGCCGTCCGCATCGCACGGCGATGACGATGCGGTGCTCGCGCTCCAAGTGTCGCTGAATCTGTTCGTGGTTGTGCACGTCAGAGGAGAAAGCGACGATCCCGCTTGCCTCCCGCGGGTTTCGCGAACTGATAACGCGGTATCCTTTTTCCCGAAGTCCAAGTACGAGTCGATCGGTCAAGTCCAACAAGCGTCTCGAAATATTCTCTGTTCCAATTTCAGGAATCAATTCTAACGCGCCGCCCAAGCCGAAGATTCCTGGAAAGTTGAAACTGCCCGCTTCATATCGACGCGCGGAATCGGCGAATTCGAACTGATAATGTCCGTAATCAAACGGTTCCTTCACCGAAAGCCATCCGACCGTCGACGGTCGAAGGAACCCCTGGAGTTCTTTGCGGACATAGAAAATGCCCGATCCCTCCGGCGCGCAAAGCCACTTGTGTCCGTCCGCCGCTAGAAAATCAATGTTCATCGCCTTCACGTCGATCGGAAACGCCCCGAGAGATTGAATTGCATCGACGCAAAAGAAGACGCCCTTGCTCTGACAATAGTCCCCGATGGTGGCCAAGTCAGAGCGATAGCCGCTGACGAATTGCACGGATGAAATGGACACGACGCGGGTTCGATTGTTGATCGTTTCCAGCAAGGACTCAATAGGAATCCGTCCATCTTCCTCCATCACCATCCGCACCTGCACGCCGGATGATCGCAACGCCTGCCAGGGATAGACGTTGGCCGGAAACTCCACGTTGGTGATGACCACGTTATCCCCGTTTTGCCAGTTCAGCCCATTGGCGACGAAGCTGATCCCCTCGCTCGTGTTCTTTGTAAAGGCGATTTCATCCGGGTTGGCATTGATGAGGTTGGCCAACTGAAGTCGAACGCGGTCGACCTGCTTGAAGAACCCGCCGCGCAGGTAGGCGTTCTCCTCGGCGTGTTTCAAATACAGGTGCATCGCCTCTACCGACCGCCGACAAAGCGGCGAAGCGGCGGCGTGGTTCATAAAGTTGTAGTTCCGAGTAATCGGAAACTCGTCACGCAGACGATTCCAATCCATAATTCACCCCACGCATTCGGCAAGGATTCCGTCGGAAACCTGCCGTGATTCATTCACCCTCTCCATTCAAATGTTACCCTTCGGCGTCGTTGATTTCTACCGATTTACGAATTGACTCAAATGATGGGTCCGTAATTTCGGCTGAAAAACAGGCGAGATGATGTGCGAAACAAGGCCCATAATGACAGAGCGGTTGCGTGGACGGTTGTGAGGACGCCTGTGCGACTCTACAATGAACTTATTGGAACTTGGAATTGCAGAAACGAGAGGCAACTTCGGCGGCGATGGTTGAACAGAAAGCAAAACAACTTTACGGTCGAATGCGCGTCGCCATCATCACCACCGGAGGCACCATCGCCAAGACTTTCAACGAGATCGACGGCTCGCTTCGAAATGATCGACCGGTTGTGGAATCGATCGTCGCCGCTCTGCGTTTACCAGACTTGGTCGTGAGCTACCAACACGTGCTTTCAAAGGACTCTCTCGACCTGACCGACGCCGATCGAAACCTGATCCTCGATACGGTTCGAAAAACCGTAAACGCCGCCGATGCCATCGTCATCGCCCATGGCACCGACACGTTGGAATTAACGGGGGAGATGCTGTGTCGAGAGATTCCGCAACTGGCCGTGCCCATTGTTCTGACCGGGGCGATGAGACCCCATGAATTCCGCGATTCCGATTCCCTTCAAAACATCACCGAAGCCATGCTGGCCTGCCGTCTCGTCGGTCCCGGCGTTTACGTGGCCTTGCACAACCGGGTCCTGCGATTCCCAGGTGTTGTCAAGGATCGACGTCGATTGACCTTTGTCCATGAAACTGAAATGCGACGCGAAAGCGATTCCTTGGCAAAGGACCTCGTCCTTAATCGGGGAGAGGTCGAACCGCGTTTCAACCACCCGAGAAATTGACCCTTGGTGTCAACCCCTGGTACTCACATGATTTTAATAATGAAAACGAAAAAACAATCCGAAGCCAATATTTTCAACCGAGATCCAAACGCCAAAAGCAGCACGCGATCGGCCAAGAAAGAAAAAAATTCCTTGTTCAAGAATCTCGTGCCGGTCCTCTATGAAGATGCTCATCTGCTGGCCGTCACGAAACCCGCCGGAATCGACACCGGCGACGCAAGAGAAGGAAAAGTCGACGGACTGGTCGAAATCCTTAACAACGTCCTGAAGCAAACGCTGCATGCCTCCAATCGTTTGAGCCGCTACGAATCTGGAATTCTACTTCTCGCCAAGCAACGCGAAGTGGCCGACCGGATTCGCACTGAGTTACGCTTGGGCAAAGTCTCAATCGAATATGCCGCCGTGGTATCGGGGTCGATGGTGAAACCCAAAACCATTGTGGGCGGTACTTTGCCTCCCGTGCTCGGAGAGCGAAAGGGTTCAAGGCGACCACGCGAATCCAAAAAACGGGTTCGATTGGAAAAACCGGAGCCCGAAGGATCTAAGAAAAAAGGCTTTCCAACGATCATCACGCTAACCCGCCATGCGGAAGATCGCTGCCTGGTCCGCTGCGAAACCCGCGAAGAAAATACTCACGCTCTTCGTGCACGGTTGCGGTCAGCGGGGCTGCGTTTGATTGGCGATGCGCTTCATGATCGTCCCGGTCGATTGGTGCCTGCGCGGGATACCTGTCTTCACTTGTCCAAGATTTCCCTCGGCCACCCGGCAAAAGGATTGGCCTTTTCCGTTCGATCCGAACCGCCGCGAGCCTTCGGAACCGCGTTATTTGGAAAGTCGGAACCCGACCGGATTCTGCAAGCGGCGCTGGTCCGGCGATTACCGTGCCTGCTGGATTCCACGTCGGATTCTTATCGATTGCTCACCGGACCCTTCGAGGATTTTCCCGGACTCGTCGTAGAAAAATACGGACCGGTTTTGATTTTCCAAGTGCAGGATTCGGCGCAAGTCTCCTCGAAAACCCTTTCATATATCGCCCGTTGGTACCTTGCCGCCGTCGACGCGCGAGCCGTCTACGTGAAGAACTTCGTCAGGGATCGCGGCGGAGTAGGACCGGAACTCGACGCCGAAATGCGTTCGCCCGAACCCTTGGCCGGTCAAGCCATCGACGACGCGATCACCATCCTCGAAAACGGACTACGATTCGTTATCCATCCCTACGACGGGTTCAATGTCGGCCTGTTTCTCGACCATCGCGAAAACCGTCGCCGTATCCGGGACATGTCAAAAGGGTTGGACGTGTTGAACCTTTTCGCTTACACGTGCGGTTTTTCAGTAGCCGCGGCGGTGGGAGGAGCCGCCAAGACCGTCAGCGTCGATATCGCTCCAAAAGTTCTCGAATGGGGAAAGGTGAATTTTGAGGCCAACGGGTTCGATCCGTCGACTCACGAATTCATTCGCGCGGATGCAAGCGAATTCCTGGATCGCGCCGCCAAGAAAGACCGTTCCTTCGATGTCATCGTCGTCGACCCACCGACCTTCGCTCACGGTCGAAAATCGGGCAAACACTTTTCCATCGACAAAGACCTGACGCGGCTACTTTCTCAATCCTTGCGCGTTCTGCGTCCGGGTGGCACCTTGCTCCTGTCCACGAACCACCGGCGACTGGCGCACCGAGCCCTCCGCCAACACTTGTACGAAGCCGCAGCCGGACGCCGATTCGAAATCATTGCCGCACCCAAACTTCCCCTGGATTTCGCCGTCGACCGCGATCACGCCAAAACACTCATCGCCCGCTTCGAAGATTGACGATGATTCACTTGAATCAGAACCAAGGTCTACCCTCCGAGGCTTGGATCGATCATCATGTCGTCCGTGCACGCCGATACCCTGTTTTCAAGCTCACTGCCCTCGCGCACTGATAGGCTGACTTGGATCGCGCTTGCGATCATCTTGTTTATCGCCGCATTTCTACGCCTGAACCACCTTGGCGACAGGTCCTTGTGGCACGACGAGTTCGCCACGTGGCACGTTTCACGAATGCCACTTGCTGACAGCTTGCGCTGGGGGCCCGAACTTACTAAGCCGCCGCTGTATCAACTTCTCCTTCGCGTCATCACGCCTGATCCCCACCCAAGTGAAACCATGCTCCGACTCCCCGCGGCCATCAGCGGCCTACTTTATGTGTGGGCGGTCTGGTGGATGGCCAGGACTTTTGCGGGTACAAAGATCGCCCTTGCTCTTGCGACTATTCTGGCTTTCCAACCCCTGCACATCGACTACAGCCAAGAAGCCCGTCCGTATACGATGCTCTCATTAGGCGCCACGGTCGCCACGACCCTATGGTATCGCATCGTCGCAAAACCAAGACTCTACGACATCGTGGCCTACGTCGTCACCGCAGCGCTCACGTTCCACGCTCATTACCTATTCGGGCTAACGCTGGTCTCTCACGCACTGTGGTGGCTCATCACCCATTTGTTTCGGCATCCTCTTCAAACGCAAAGCATTTTCCCCACGGAAAATAGCGAAAAACGGGCGTACAGCTCGGGCGAGGGTTCCTTGAACAAGGATCATCCCAAGTGCAAAGAAGCAAGCAGATTATACTGCCACCATCTGGCACCCGTATTTGTTTTGTTCATCATCGGGCTCCTTTGCCTGCCGCAAGTCCTGCATTATCTGGTGGTCAAGACCGCCGTATTTCAGGGGCTCGACTGGATCGAACCACCGAATGTGTCCCGCGTTCTTGCAACATTGGAACGGCTTACTTTCCACATTCGTCCAGCCGGCGTGATTTGGATATTGGGCCTGCTTGTTCCATCACTCGTGTGGATTCTGATCGGACCATTTCGCGGTGTGGCCGCCCATGTGCCACCGCTCTCAAGCAGTGCTTCGGGTGGCACTGCCATGCCGCGGCTTGGCAGTGTACTAGGCCGTCGGTCGGGTCATCGACCCGAAACCCTTCTCGCCTGTTGGCTCCTTTGCAGCTTCGGCGGCCTACTCCTGATTTCCTGGATCGCTCAACCGGCCCTGGTGGATCGTTACGCACTGCCCGCCACCATCCCGGCCTTGCTTCTTCCGCTTCTCATGATTCAACGCCTAGGTCATCGGGTTGCGGTCGCCATCGCCGCGATATTCCTATTGGCCGCAATTCCGGAGTCTCTTTTCCGAAACAACCAGCCTCACCTGGGTTTCCGCGAGTTGAGCATTTTCCTTAATGATCGCGTCGATCCAAAACGTGAAGCCGTTGTTCTTGCAATCGACGGAACCGCCGATCAAGAATGGTCCGACCTGGAACGACTCGCCTTTCGCTACTATCCCCTTGAAGGTCAACCCGTACATGAACTACCGATCAGACATGAACCGGACACTTCTAATCCGATTTTGCAAGATCCTCGCGCTCTCTACGTCGTGGCCTTTCGCGCGGATCCCATCCCCACGCTACAGGCCGCCGGCAGACAAATCGAACCCTTCGAAGTCGAGGGCACGAACTACTCTCAACTCCTCTTCGCCCCGTATAGACTCATGCGCATTGCGGGTCGGTAGTGCTTTCTTAATCTATTACCTGATCGAATACCGTGGAGATGCGAACGATGACACTTTTGGGAAGTATAGCATTGGTGACGGGTGGGGCGAAGCGCGTCGGGGCGGCCATTGCCTTGGAACTTGCCGAAGCCGGCTGCAACGTGGCCATTCACTTTCGCAACAGCAGCGCCGAAGCAGAGCAAATCGCCGCGCGCATTCGATCGCTAGGTCGGTGCGCGATCACCATCCAAGCGGAACTACAGGACCCGGCAAGTTGGCCTCAAATCGTGGACCGCTGCGTTACGGAACTCGGCAGACTGGACATCCTGGTCAACAACGCCTCTGTATTTCCGACTCACTCTCCCGATACTGTTGTGGGATTTCAGCCCGAGCAATGGAATTCCATTTTCCAAACCAACCTCTTGGCTCCGATAGGCCTTGTTCATCACGCCAGCCGATACCTCGCTGCAACCGGAAAAGGAAAAATCATCAACCTCACCGATATTTCCGCGGACCGACCTTGGCCAACGCACCTCGCGTATTGTTGTTCCAAAGCCGCGCTCGCGGCGTTGACCCGGGGACTAGCGGTTGCCTTGGCCCCGGCGATCCAAGTCAACGCCATCGCTCCTGGGATTGCGATATTCCCGGACGAATATGGCGTGGAGCTTCGAAAACGAATCACGGCTCTCGTACCGCTCGGTCGCGAAGGATCGCCGCAGGACATTGCAAAAACCGCGCGTTTTCTGGCTGAATCCGACTATGTTACTGGTCAAATCATCGCGGTCGACGGCGGACGCAGTGTCGTTTGAACGATTTGTGTTCTACATTGCGACTGCACAATTTGCGTAATGCGAGCATCCCATCATTGACAGCCTTACGGGGTTTTCTATGATCAGGAGTAAGCCATAACCCCCCAGAAAATGCACGGACCGGAGCAGCAAGCAGAACGCCCATGAGACGACCTTCAAATAGAAGCCGCGTCGTGTTGGGAGAATCAGTGAAACTTCGGCGCGCCGGATTCACGATTCTCGAGTTGCTTGTGGTGATTTCCATCATCGCCTTGCTCATGTCCATCCTGATGCCCGGTTTGCGTTCCGCTCGTGAGCAAGCAAAGCGAGTGGCATGTCAGAGCAATTTGAAAAATGTGAACACGGCCCTCCTGACCTATGTCAGTGAATACGATAGTTATCCGGTCCTTTTTCGGGTGAACCCGAATAATTGCAATGCAGTGAGCTGGGCCACGTGGAGCTTCGGCGGCTGGACAGGGCGGGATTTCGAAACCTATTGCGACAGCGGAGGCAACGGAACCCATTGCTATCACACCGATCAGCGGCCACTGAGTGTCTACTTGTTTGAACCAAATAGCATTTTGCCAGACCATAAAGGGGCCGATAACGTGTTTGGCTCCGGCGATGACGTGGTTACGGAAACTCCGATTTTTCGCTGCCCTTCGGACGAATCCTCCACCCAATGGAAATGGCGGGGCAACAGCGCCGGCGCCAACGTCCGCGACATGTCCGCTTATGACCAGTGCGGTTCAAGTTACCAGATGAACTACTATTGGTTTTTCCAGGCGTTGGATCGAGTCGATGTGGAAGCCGGTCGCTGCCGCAACCTTCGCAAATGGAATAAGGCATTTGAGATCGGGCGTCGGCTATGGCGCAGCGCGGATGAACAGAAAGGCGCAGTCCGTTTCGTCACCCTGGTCGAGGACCCGTTCGACTGGGGAATTGCCCAAGACCTTAAAGAGGCCGCCAATGCTGAAGCCGGGAGCGACTATCGTCATCATGTCACCGGCGAGCAAACCATGGGGTTTCATGGAAAATGGTCGCGGCACATGATGGCGTTTTTGGATGGTCATGTGGATTATCTTCTCGCGGATACCCGGTATCAGCGCGAGGTCCGGTGGACCGTCACCAACGAACGTTGGAATGACACTCGCCGACGCGAGAATTGTCCGCCGTTCAATCTGAGTTCGCCCCGGGATCCGCCCGATCATTGACCCTACACAAGAACCAAGTCGAACCCTCGAAAAACCGTGCGAAATCGCGGCGAATCATCATGTTCTCTTGCGCGGGCATTTGCCTCGTCGTACTTGGGTGGCGACTGTTTCCACAGCGCCATCCTTTTGCGGATGTGCCCGACGAACCGTTGCTCGCCACACCGTGGGGATGTCATGCTTGCGGCCACGTGGTTTCGCTGACGCCGCGACAGCGCGTTGAATTGCAAAACCAACCTCGTAAATCTTCTTCATCAAAAGGGGAGGTTAACGAATCGGTTCCGGTTCCCGATGAGCAAACCTCCGTGCGTGAGCTTATTCTCCGTTGCCCGAAATGCGGAGAAAACGCCATGCACAAAGCCCTGACCTGTCCACGCTGCAGCGCGGCGTTTCCTCGCGTCCTCAAAGGAGTCCGGCAAACTTGCCCCCAATGTTCGTTCGATCCGTCGCATCAACCCGTCGAGAAGCGACCTTCGCCAAACAAGCCCAATGATCCGGAGTCGGAGGATTCCGAATAGAGCTTGACAAATATCAAATTTGATATATCGTATATCAAGACAATCAAGCGAAGACCGAGCCCCCCGGTAGTGGGACACAAAGGGGACCAGCACGGCGGATGAGAGTGGGGTATTTTCGAGTTATCTCTTCTCCGCGGGTGGAGGAAATGCGTGTTCCACCTTGAATAGAGAGCAGGACGTTTTTTTCGCGCGGCCACCGCGCCGCGGGAAGGAGTGTTGATACGCTTCAAGGTGGAACTGCGCAAGCAAGTGTTGCAATTTCTTCGGCGTGAATGTACGGCCGAGGAACGAAGGGAATTTAGTGCTGAGCTTGAACGAGTGCGGGATGATCCCATTGAACACTCGGTGGCTGTCCCCGACCCCGAGATAAGCCGATACATGCTTCGTTACTTTCGTTTTGGTACGAAAGTAGCCGTTTTTCGGCTCGATATGTTTCGAGGCATGGTGGACGTGCGAAAATGCCGACCGCAGAAATCAGGTTAAGTCGATCCAAGCAAACGAAACGGTCATCAACCGGTAAGCGGGGTCGTCGATCGATCGCTCGAAACGGAAACGGTCATGGCGTTGCAGTCGCGGGGATTGGGAACTCTGCTGTACTCGGCGTAGTGAACAGCGAAGGCAAGACCACTCACGTGATCGTTCCCGCTGAGGAATATGAGCGCCTGGTTGTTTTGGATATGGCGCGGGAGGTCGTTGCACAGATCGAGCGGGGGGATGATGAAGAGACCGTTGACGCCGACGATTTCTTTGCACAACTTGCGGCGGAGGAAGTTGTCAAAGCCCGAAAAGCCGCAGGGTTGACGCAGAAGCAACTTGGGAAAAAAGTCGGCATGCCGCAATCGCAAATCTCTCGCATCGAACGCAATCCCGATCGCACCACCGTTCGTACGATTCGCAAACTGGCCAAGGCGCTGCGCGTCGATGTGAGCGCGTTTATCGATTACGTGTCGAAGAAGTAGACTTTCGCGCGATCTTCCGCGTCATCCACAAAAAAACTTTTATGAAACGAAGCGACCGCCTTTCGGCGGCCGCTCGCGTTTGAGGAGGAAGCTAGTGTACGAGGAAGAAAGTTAAGCTGCTAGGAATTTATTCTCCAACGCCAAGCGAATTTTTCGCAGGGCTTTGTTTTGTATCTGACGGACGCGTTCCTTGGTCACTCCGATCAACATGCCGACCTGTTCCAAGGTCTTGGGCATGGCGTCGTACCCAGTGGTCGGTCCGACGGCGAAGCGTTCGGTGATGACCTTTCGCTCCACGTCGCTTAAACCCGCCAGGTTGGCCAGCAGGATTTCTTTTAGTTCGTCCACGCAGTCGCGTTCGAGGCCTTCTCTTTGCAGCTCGAGGTAGTCGCTCTTTTCCATGGACGGTTCGAATTCCGCCGGGAATTGGCCCCGATAGCGACTCGCTCGCATGGCCACGCGCGAAAAGCTTTTCAGAATCGCGCGACAAGAGTACGTGCTGAATTTAAACCCGCGTGCGCAATCGAATTTTTCGACGCTTCTTAAAAGGGCCATGTTGCCTTCGCTGACCATCTCATTGAAATCGACAGAGCTAAGTCGCGTTCGCTTGGCCATCGCCAAGACCAACGGCATGTTTAAACGGACGATCACAGCTCGTGACGCCAACACCCGGTGGCCCCAGGCCAACAACTGGCGCGTAGCCAAAGCCGTGAGCTTTTTCCCGAGATATTCGGTCAGCATATCGGCCACGCGTTTGCGGGCGTAATTAAACCGCATGAACAGGTGCCCTTCCTGCGCGTAGGAAAGTGAAGGGACGCGTTCGCCGGCTTGAACGGCGTCCGTTATGGGATCGGCGGCCTCTTCAAACCGCGTTGCAAAGTTATGCGAAAGCTCGGCAGTTCGGCCAAAAAGTTTTTTCTCGACTCCGCGCTTGGCAAAGTCCGGGTGATCCGTGTAGTCGATCGGTTCGGTGAGAAGCTTGAGCAAGAGAACTTGATCCCCAGGCAAAAGCGCCTGAAAAACCCGATCCCCCGGTGGTTTTGCGTTGGGCAAAGAAGCTTCTTTGCCTTCCGTTACCGCGCTGCAAAGAATGTTCATGCTCATGACTGAATCCTTCCACTCTTCCTTAGATGACCCCGTGGTCGGTTTGGTTTCATTACTCTTCCGACCTAGTGTTCCCCTAGAGTCTAATACGTCGCAAAATACGGACTGTTCGAAAATTTCTTAAAAAACATTTCATTTTTGCGTACGCACTAAAACCTAGCTTGCGATTTTCGGCGTAAATCGCAAAAGAGAAGTCAAGGTTGAAACTCAGGCAAGAAGGGGGGATGCTTCTTTCGGCTCAATTATACAACTTGCGGTTAAACTGGACAAGGTTAATATTGGGGCTGTAATTATTGTTCAAAAATGGCCTCAATCATTCCGAACTGAGAAATGGAGTTTTACTGAGGCTGTTATTGGGCCAACCGGAATTTAAAGATGCGCGAATTCTCGGCCTTTCTGCTTATTCGTGTCGCAGGGCTTCGATCGGGTCAAGCTTCGAGGCGGACATGGCCGGGTACATGCCGAAGAAAATGCCGACGAGCACGGAGAGCCCGAAGCTGATGGCGACGGCCCACGGGCTGACGATCGTATCCCACTTGGCGAGACGGGAGAGGCCCGACGCGCCGCCAATGCCCAACATCGCTCCGACCAATCCGCCGGTCATGGAAAGCACCACCGTCTCCACCAAAAACTGAGCGGCGATGTGCCGCTGTCTGGCACCCAGTGCGCGGCGGATGCCGATCTCGCGCGTTCGCTCGGTGACCGTGGCCAACATGATGTTCATGATTCCGATGCCGCCGACCAGCAGCGACACGCCGGCGATAAAGCCCAAAACGTATTGATTATTCCGTTTTTTTCGCTGGGCTTGTTGAAGTCGTTCGAGGGGGACTTTGATCTCATAGTCCATTTGCTTGTGGCCATGCTCGAAGATGCGGGCAACAATTTTCGAAACGGGTTCCACGAAGTCGATTTGATCTGCGGTGATGTAGAGACCGGAGTATTGCATCTTGATAAATTCGCGTGACCCGGCGCCGATGCGGCGCGTGGTTTCACCGAATTGCGAAGCGGCGGTCGTGTACGGAACAAGTACATCGCGGTTGAGGTTGCGGTCCTCGACGCCTCTCGCGGGCGCACCGGCGGTTAGAACCGTCTCCAAAACTCCGACGACGGTAAAGGGGATTGCCGTCGGATACCGATCGACGAGAATGGTCTCACCCAACGGATCCTTCAGCGGGAACAGTTCTTTTCGCACCAGTTCGCCGATCACGCAGACGTTGTGTCGCTCTTGAATATCTTGGGCGGTGAGAGGCCGACCCCGATCGAGATGGATGTTGACCACGTCAAAAAACTCCGGCGTGGTGCCGACGGTTTCGAACGCCCCCTGAAACTCGGCGTGGCGAACGCGATAGGACACGGTCTTAAGCGGAACAATGTGGGCGACGTGCGGCACGGTCTCTCGAATGACGGCAAGGTCATTCCGTGTAATGCCATATTCCACGAGGTTGGAGCCACTGCCTTGCGAGACTTGCGTGGTTTGGGCCGGTTTCACGGAGTTGACGATTATGTTCTTCGTGCCGAGCAATTCGAGCAGCCGAAGTTCATCCGCGGACGCGCCTTCCGTGATCGACAACATGCAGATCACGGCGGCCACACCGAAGATGATACCCAACGACGTCAACAACGACCGCAGCTTATGCAATCGCAGGTTGTTGACCCCGAGACGGAAAGTTTCCCAACTGAATAGACGCATATGGTTAACTCACGGCGGGCAGTTTTCTGCAATAGGGCGGATGGGTTCTAATCCCCAAACTTAATCCCCTGCGCCAACGGCAGTTCCGTGGTGTAGTTGATCGTATTCGTCTGACGACGCATGTATTGCTTCCACGAGTCGGAACCGGATTCGCGGCCACCGCCGGTTTCTTTTTCGCCGCCGAAGGCTCCGCCGATTTCCGCGCCGCTGGTGCCGATGTTGACGTTGGCGAT
>JBBTCX010000031.1:0-8290 GCA_038043045.1 Planctomycetota bacterium
CGCCCCCGCGCGTCTGCCTCGCCGCGTAGAAGGGGTTTCGCCACGGGCTGATAGGCAGGGCGAATTGGCGGATGCCCTGACCGCTTTGCCGGACCTGTCGACTCCGCCAAAACCTGAGTCAATGGTTGCGACGGGGACCGATCCAAATTCCTTACCTATTTTCTTACCGAATCGCGCTGCATCGGGAAGGAAGCGCATTGCACCTCGTTGCATCACAACGAGCAACGATGCAAAATCAGTCTCGTTCAAAAACTCCGGAAAACCTAGAGGCAAACGAGCGCGAAGCGGTGCAATCCGATGCACGGGAGTGGATGGGAATCGAACCCACCAGAGACCGCGCAAACGACCCCTCAACGGCTTTGAAGGCCGCGGGACCCACCAGGCGTCCGGACACTCCCCAAGTATCACGATCTTAACACAGCCACCGATTGTCTTCCACGCGAGTCCATTTTTCCTTGCGCCTCAAAGTTGACCCTTCGCAACGACGCGGACCACTCATCCACTTCGGCCTTTCCATTTTCCTTCCCCAGACACTCAAACCTTTGTACGATCGAATTGTCGATTAGATGACTGATTTGCCGACGGCTTCGGAGTGTGGTCGAATGTTTGCTTCAAGGCCAAAACTTCCACGGACCGCCGGGTTATTCCTTGCACCACTCTTTTTCGGCTTGGCGTGTGATTTCGATCCGATCGACGGCGAGTCTCTATGTGCGATTGACTCCGATTGCGGCGACGGCATCTTTTGCAACGGCGCGGAGACATGCGTGGACGGAGTGTGCATTCCTGCCGTCGGCCCATGTACCGATCCCAATCGTCCGATTTGCGACGAAAGTCGCATGATGTGCCTTCAGTGTGATTCGGACGCCGCATGCAATGACGGGTTATTCTGCAATGGCCAGGAGTCATGCACCGACGGAGAGTGCCAAACCGAGCCTTCCCCGTGCGATGAAATCCTTGGGGACTGTTTCGACAACGGCGTCTGCCTGGAAAAATCCGGCGAATGTATCGCGCCCTGTGCTTCCGATGAAGATTGCGACGCGGATCGCTGCATGGTGGCAAGGTGTTTCCAATGTTTGTGTTACATGACCCCAGTGATCTGTAGCGCAGGAATGATCTGCGATGAAAGGGTTAACGAATGCGTTCAGGACGAAACAGGAGTTTGCGTCCCCGATTGTGAAGACCCTGGCAATGAATGTTTTTTCGGAGTCCTTGCAACATATGACGATGTCTTGCTCACATGGAACGGCTTTCCATTCTGTGTAGAGTCGGAGCCTACCCACTCTTGGCATGTCGGCGGGGTTTGCAACGAAGGAACCCTCTTTGTTGATACCTTCGACACCCTGCACCATCTTGTTCAGTTCTTTGATGCTGAAACTCGTGTGTTTTCGTCGATGGTTTTTCAATCAGACGCCATCGACTCGACTTGTTTTGGTCTTTCTTACTGGCCTGAATACTATCGTTGCGAGAACGCCACCGTGACGACCGTCATTTGTGGCAATACGTACGAAGTTGGAGATGCTATCGAGCTTCCGGGTGATGTACGGACTTCGTATTTTCCCTAAACCTGAAAGTGAAATCCCACACCCGAGAATCCACTTTTTGGTGCCGCTTGCTCGACCAGCCCGCATTTCTCACCCGGTGTTTGCGGAGTCGGCGCGGGTTGGGGCGGTTGGTTTGCGCTGCCATCCTCGTTGGAATCGGCAAACATTCTGCAGTGGGCCCGATCCCTCGGACTGAGCTTTTTGTCCGGGAAATGGCCTTGACGATTGGGGAGAAAGGGGCAAAATAGAATCAGGTATGTCAAGGCGAGAAGGATTTTTTCTCGTGAATTCGGGCGGATGCGACGATTCTGATATCGTGCAGTATACGGAGGTGGGTCTAAGTAGTAGACCGGGGTGGCAAAGATGAGCCACCCTATTTCGGGGCTGACATTGTGAATTATTTCACAATGGAGACCTTCCGGGTCGGATAGGGTATAGGCACACGGCTTGGAAACCATTGCTCTAGAGCAGTGGCACACTCGAAATCGGGTTGATGACCTGACTTACAGAGCTGGAGGACCGTTTCCTGACGGGCGCGGTACCATTTGGGCGGGCGCGGGTCTGTTTGGAATTCCATAACCCGCAGATTTAGCTGAAATGGATCACTAGAGCGGGTATTCGGTGGAAAAAGAACCAAGCCAGATTGAAAATCAGTCAAACGCGACGCCGGACTTCAATTTGCCGAATTATGAGCCGATGACGCTTTCCCTAATGGGTAAACTTTTTGGCGTTCCGCTGATCATTATTGGCTCTATTTTGGCTGGCGCAATCGTAGTGGTTATGCTTTTTGGTGGACCGGCAGCGCCTGAAAAGCAAAGTTTGGATCAATTGCTCCAAGTATTGGAGGGCAGCAGCGGAGAAAAAAGTCTAGGAGTGCTTCTTCCTCGTGAGAAGGAACTTTGGCAGACGGCGTTGGAATTGGCGGAGAGGTTGCAGAAGAAGGAAGTTGAAGTAACAGAGGAAGAATTAAAGCTTCTAACGTCGCGATTGATCGCAATGGTCCGGAAGGACACAGAGACGGTTGAGAATGTTCCAACGACTGGAGCAGAAAGGGAGAATCAGACAAGGTTGCGTTCCGGGCGGTTGGAGTTTTTGATTCATGCCCTCGGAAGAACGGAACAGCCGGAAGCGATTGAAGAGTTGATTCATCTTGTTCGGCAGGGCCGCGAGCCGTATGTCGGGGCGGCGATGAAGCAACTTGGAGACCTTGGGGCGAACGTTCAGGCGCGAACCGCCGTTGGTCCAATCCTGTCGGTTTTGAAAAATTCACAGAGGATTGAAACTCGGCTGGTGGCGTGCACGGTGATATCGGTATTGACGGAGAAAGGAAATATTGAAGCCGCTGAAGCCTTGAACGCCGCGAGATTGGGGAGCGAAGGCGAATTGGTTTGGTCGGCGTCGTTGGCTTTGGCAAGGCTTGGCAGCAATGCGGGGAAAGTCACTTTGTTGGATATGCTCGATCGCGGGTTTTGGAGCTCGGCCTCTCGCTATGAGGTTCGTGAGCAGAATGGAACGGTTCGCCGTTTTGTCATGCCTCCCGCACGAGTGGACCAATTGCTTATGGCGACGATTGATGCGGTGGCGTTTTTGGAAGATTCGGACTTGTGGGAATCTATCGAACGATTAAAGTCTGACACTTCACTGGCTGTTCGGGCGCGGGCCAAGGCTGCCGTCGAGGGTCGAGTTGTTCCACGAGGTTCGGCGGGGTAGCGATGGGCAACGTCTGACCCCAGGAGAATTTCCATGGCAAGCAAGGAAATCGTGACGCGAGTCTGGATTGAACCGGGTTGCATTGTATGCGACGCGTGTGAGACGGCTTCGCCGACGGTTTTCCATGTCACGGATGATACCTGCGTGATTCGGCCTGAGGCGTTGACCCCGGATTTTCTGAAGCCGATCAGTGAGTCTGTCGTGGATGCGGCAGCGGAGTGTCCGGTCGATGTCATCAAGTTTGAAACGGTGACGGCGGAAGTGGGAGACGAGGTGGCTGCTCCGGCGGAAGCGGGTGCGGGTGTCGTTGTGGCGGTTGCGCCGGCACCGGTGAAGGCGGCGGCGAAATCGCATGACAAGCCTGTTCCCAAACAGGCCGAGCCGGTCGCTGCGGCGGTAAGTAAAGAAGCGGTTCAAGCATCGATGGCGGGCGGTGGCGATCCGGCGATACAGGCTTTGTTGCGGGCGGCGACGGCTCGGGGTGGAAGCGCGGGAATACTTCGGAAAGCGAGTGAGATCCCTGAGTCGGTGCAGGCGATGAAGCGGCAGAATCCAAGCCAGTTGCCTCCGGATGCACGACAAGCCAAAGTTGTGGAGGCGGCCCAGAAGTCCAAGCAGAACCCGGACATGCAGCGTCGAGCATTTGTGGGAGGCGCGGCGTTGGCAGTCGGTTGGGTGACGTTTGGAGTGGGAACGGGGGTGGCGTGCGGACCGGCGTTTCTCCGTTTTATGATGCCGAACGTTTTGGAGGAACCTGATCCGCGCGTTCGGGTGGGTAAGCTTCAACGATATGCGGAAATGGCACCGGGAGAGGTGAATGAAGATTTCAAATCTCAAGGGATTTGGATGATTCGAACCGAGGACCGGGTGGCGGCGTTGAACATTATATGCACGCATCTGGGGTGCATTCCGAATTGGTTGCCGAATGATCGAAAGTTCAAATGTCCATGCCACGGAAGTGGGTATCAACCCGATGGGATTAATTTTGAAGGGCCGACTCCTCGTCCATTGGAACGTTTTCGGGTTTATGTTGAGGACGGAATTATTGTCGTGGACAAGAGCAAGAAATATCAGTACGAACTCGGGCAATGGGATATGCCGGGGAGTTATCTCGAAGCATAGGGAACTGAATCGCTTCTTAGCGCAATAGCGTTTTGAGGCGAAAAACGGTCAAGAATAGGGCGCGAAAGCAAGATGCTATCATGGATTCGCGATAGTCAGATTTGGGGAAGTATCTTTCGTCATGGTGTTCCGCGCGATCGGCGGACTCGGGCGATGGCGATCCTCAGCAACGTTTTCCTTCATTTGCATCCGGTGGCGGTTCGCAAGAGTGGGATCCGGCTGTCGTTCACGTGGTGCATGGGTGGGCTGACGTTTTTCCTTTTTCTGGTGGAGATTATCACCGGCGTTTTGTTGATGTTCTACTACCGGCCGACGGTGGAATACGCCTATGTGGATATTCAGGGGTTGCGGGCTCACGTAACCCTGGGTTTGCTGCGGGAGTTGCACCGGTGGGGCGCGCACGCGATGGTGATCTCGATATGGCTGCACATGTTGCGCGTGTTTTTGACAGGAAGCTATAAACCTCCGCGAGAATTCAATTGGAGCGTGGGGGTGATTCTTTTGGTGCTCACGCTGCTTTTGTCGTTCACGGGATATCTTTTGCCGTGGGATCAATTGGCGATGTGGGCGATCACGGTGGGTTCCAATATGGCTAGGGCGACACCCGGTGTTGGAAACGAAGGGCCTTTGGCGTCGTTTGTTCAGATCGGCGGCGTGCCGTTGGTTCATGCGGGGGATGATGCAAGGTTCTTTTTGCTGGCCGGTACGTTTGTGGGACCGAATGCGCTGTTGCGGTTTTATGTTTTGCATTGCGTTTTCTTGCCCATCATCGTGACGGTGCTGTTGGCCGTGCATTTTTGGCGGGTAAGGAAAGACGGTGGAATCAGCGGGCCGCTTTGAGTTCGACGCGAGGGTGACGGGATTAAGGGCGCAGGGACGTGATCTTAGCTGAAACGAGTTTGATTCAGAGCGTCAAAGAGCTTGTCAATGTGCTGTGTCAGCCGCATTGGTTTCTCATTTTGAGTGTCATAGGCCTGGTCGTGTTTCTCAAAGGGTACCGGACCTTCACACAACCGAAGATTGCGGCTCCATTCGGTGTGTTTTGTATTCTTGTTTTTCTAGCCAGTTGCTTGGACGCCAATTTCGTCCAGATCGTCACGAAGGCGGACAACGTCCCCATCATGATGATGATGTTTTTCGTCGGATTTTTTATCTGGCTGGCGTTTCGGCAGGCGGCCATCAACGACGAACGGTCTGAAAAAGGCGAGCCGCTGCTTGAGGCGGGTGCGGACGACAAAGTTCTGGTTTGGCCTGATTTGGTTTATACGGAGCTTATTTGTCTGATTTTGGCGACGGCGGCTTTGACGGTTTGGGCGATTCTGCTGCGAGCGCCATTGGAACAACCGGCGGATCCGAACGTGGCCCCGAATCCGGCGAAAGCGCCGTGGTATTTTCTCGGGTTGCAGGAGATGTTGGTTTATTTTGATCCGTGGCTGGCGGGGGTGCTTTTGCCGGGATTGATCATTGTGGGGTTGATTGCGGTTCCGTACATGGACAAGAATCCGCGGGGAAACGGGTATTACACATTTAAGGAGCGGCCGTTCGCTCTCACGACGTTTTTGTTCGGTTTTCTCATCCTGTGGGTGGTGTTGATTATCTTCGGAACGTTTTTGCGAGGGCCGAACTGGAACTTCTTTGGGCCCTACGAATATTGGGATCCGCACCGACCGGCGGCGCTCCTGAATACCGAGTTTCATGATTTGTTTTGGATCGGCATCATGGGTCGGGCGTTGCCGGAACATTTCCTGGTGCGCGAGCTACCGGGGATCGTTCTGGTGTTGGGATATTTTGCGATGGGGCCGCCGCTGTTGATGCTTTTTTTCAGGAAACTGTACCGTCAGATCGGTTTCTTGAGGTATAGCATGATGTCGTTTCTGTTGTTGGTGATGTTGCTGATGCCGATCAAGATGGTATTGCGCTGGACGTTGAATTTGCACTATATCGTCGGGATCACGGAGTGGTTTTTGAATGTCTGATCCGCGAGTCGCGGCGTAAAAGTGAATGGGTGGAATTCCAGGATATGCCGATACCAGAGGAAAAATTATACCCGCCGGGTAAGCTGCACAAGTGGTTCGCGGTCAGCAGTGTTTTGATGACGCTGTCGGTGCTGTGGATGATCGCGGTCGATTTTGATCGGCCTTGGATTCAGTTTCAAGATTCGTACTTCGTCAGCAAGGCGGCGCTCGCCCATCTTGAGTTTCTGGACGCCACTCGGCAGGAGCGGACGAATGAGTTGGCGGAAGCGAAGCAGCGTTTTGCGGATGCCAAGCAGTTGGATGACCAGGTGAATCATGCCCGCCGTGAGACGATCCTGGGGGGCGTGGCGGAGGCGGATTTAGAATTTCGCAAAGTCAATCCGTTGTGGAGCCAGGGCATTCAGGTGTTGCAGGTCACCAGCGACACGTATGAGCGCATTCTGGGTGAGTTCGGATCGGAGCATCCGAAGACGAAACAGGCTCGGGAGCAGCTTGAATCGGAAAAGAACGAAGTTGCCGAGTTTCAAAAACAGAAGGAACACTTCCAAGATCGCAAGCGCGAGCTTCAGGTTGAACTGAAGCGTATGGATGAAGGTATTCGCAGCAGTGAAAAACAAGTCCGCGATCTGGAACAGCGGGTTGAATCGGCGCAGCAGAAGGATCGTGATTTCCGGGGTGTTCTGACGGACGAGGGATTGTTGGGCGGGTTGCCCATCGTCAAATGGGTGATCAGTGCTCCGCTTTTGGATTTTACGGCGCCCAAGACGACGCCGGTCCGGCGTCAGGTGCATCAGTTGGTTCTTCCACAAATCCGTCAACAGCTTAATTATTTGGAAAGCTATACGACGGATCGGTGCACGACGTGTCACGTGGCCATTGATGATCCTGAGTTTTCTCAAGAGCGGTTGGCTGGGCGCTTGGAACAGGCGTTGCCGGGGATCAACGAAGAACTTCAACGCCGGGGTAAGCAACCTTATGAATTGCCAACGCCGCCCACACTTGACGATGCCAGCGCGCCGAAGCTGCCCGCGGGTCAGGTGACGGAGCATTGGAAGGAATTGTCGCCCGAGCAACGCGACCAATATTTTGAGACTTTGCAGAAATTTGTGAACCGTTATTTGGACGAGACGGGTCGCAAGAAAATCGAGCTGGGGCAGCCGCTGTTGGCTCATCCCGATTTGGACCTTTACGTAGCGGTCGATTCTCCCCATCCCAAGAAAGAGATGGGGTGCTCGGTTTGCCATGAGGGAAATTCGCAAGAGACTGATTTCGTGTTGGCCGCTCATTCTCCGCCGACGCATAAGACGGAGGAGGCTTGGAAGGAAGAATACTATGTGACGGCGTTGGGCGTGCCGAATATCACGTTTGAGACGGTGGCGCATTACTGGGACCGACCCATGCTACTTCCGCAGCACACCCAAGCCGGATGCGCGAAGTGTCATACGAATGTCGCGGACATCGATCGGTTCGAAGGTCGACGCGAAGGCGAGATGATCAACCAAGGTCGTCATCTGTATCGGACTCTGGGTTGCATCAATTGCCATGAGGTCAAGGCGTTGGCGGGTGCTCGCAAAGTAGGGCCGGACCTGAGTCGGGTTTCCGCCAAGTTGACACCCGAGTTTGTGCAACAGTGGGCGTTTTTTCCTCAGAAGTTTCGCCCATCGACCCACATGCCGCACTTGTTCCTGCAAGAGAACAATAGCGCGGAGAGCGCGAATTCCCATGACACAAAACCGATATTGCGTACGGAGACGGAAGTTGCAGCGATCAGCAAATACCTGTTCGCGGTCTCCGACGATCAATGGAAGCCGCTGGCGGTTCCGGAAGGTGTGACCGGCGACGTTGAACGGGGGAAGGCGCTGTTCCGACAGGTGGGCTGTACCGCATGTCACGCGAATCTTACTGAATTCGGCGAAGAATGGATCACTGCGGATCTAACCC
>JBBTCX010000032.1:0-20208 GCA_038043045.1 Planctomycetota bacterium
GGTTTTGCCCGCGCCGTTGGGACCGACCAAACCGACGACTTCCCGATCGGGCAATTCGATGGTGAGGTTCTCCAGCACGACCTTGGGTCCGAACTGCTTGGTGACATTTTGAACGCGAATCGCCATGCGAGGACATGATAGAGTGATAAACCGGCTGGACAACCCGTGGGTGGCCGGCGGATCGATGACCCGACCCACGGCGGATCGGCCTATTGTGGTTCGCGCTTCCACGTGCCGGGGATGAGGCCGACGCCGCCCGACGCCTTTTTTTCCAACATGCGGGCGTCGTCAATGTAGAAATCCGAGCTGTTTCCATCCGGGTAGGTAAACGTCCGCCAGCGTGCCTCGACCAGGTTCCCTGTCCAGCTCGTTTGGAGCGTGCCGGCGACCTTGGTCCAAGAGGTTCCGACCGATGTGGAGGGCGTCACGACCAATGTCCAGCCCTTATCCGTGGTAAGCTTGATACTGATCGTAACCAGGTCGCTGCCCGCGGTCTCCTTCTTCGCCCAGACTTCGACATCGTACGTAGCGCCGTTTCTGACACTGCCGGTGACGAGTTGGTACCCCTCGGAATCGAAGCTGCTACGATTATCGAGGAGCAGACACGTAGCGCCGCCGTGGGCGCCGGCGCTCGACACGAGATTGCAATTCAAGGCGCTCCAATTCGCTGTGCCGGCCTCCATGTCGCCGTTGACGAGCAGGTTGGTTGGTGACGATTCCAGCGGGGGTTGGACGAGGGCGCTGTAAACCCACACCGATTGACCGGAGTATCCCTTGCCGAACATCCGCACGGAAGCGTTGCGGTCCGTGGTAAAATCGCCGTTGATATCATCCAGAAGTTTCCAGCTAAACGATCCCGCTCCGAAGGGTTGGGCAGCCGACCATTGGTCATGGAGGAAGCTGTCGCGCCAACTGGTGTCGAGGTAAATCTGCAACAGGCTGAACTCGATGGCGGATTGGGCGTAGACTTGTGCGGCGGCGCGTTCGTTGAGTCGCAGGGTCGCCTGTCGTTTGATGCGGACGCCAGTCAACGCAGACAGACCGATGATGGCCACGAGCATGGACATGCCGAGGAAGAAGATGTAGGAGTTTCCGCGCCGGCGATAGCGGGTTGCGGTTCGGGGACCACTGCTTGAGAGCAGTGGCCCAAGGGGCCGCGCGGGCTCCCGGCAAGCCGGGTTTGCATCTCGCCCGCGGCTCACGGGGTGACCGCTCGTTGGCACTCGCGGTTCTGATTGAAGGGCGATTTTTTGTGGGATCATGGGTCCTCGCTGCTCATGACGTCGGCCAGTTGTTCCACGGTTAGAACTTCATCGTAGATCCGCAGGTCGTCGATGCGACCGTCGAAATAATCGCCCAAGCTGGTCTTACCGATGGTGACGGAGTCGGAGTTGGCCAACGGGGCGCCGATGACCGTTCCAGATCGACTGAGAACGCCATTCACATAGATCGCCAAAGTCCCGGTCGCGGCGTCGAAGGTGCCCGCGATGTGATACCAATTATTCCTCAAGAGATTCGCGGATGTCGTCGTGATGTACTTGTATGAGCCGTTGGCGAACCCGAACGAAATCTCGTCGCCGTTGGTGCGCAGGTGAAAGTTGGTTGCGGAGGACACCAAGTTCCCCTTGACGACGATATTGTCAAACCCACTCACGCTTGTCTTGCGGATCCAGGCGGTGATCGTGAATTGGCTGGTCAGCGACAGCCGGGCATCGTGGGGCACGTTGGCGTAATCGTCGGTGGCGTCCAGGCTCAGGGCGCTTCCAGTCTGACCGGTCGCCCAAGTGGCACCACTGATCAGGGTCGCGACGAGTCCATTCTCACTGTCCGTGGCCGTCGTGCCGGTGTTCTCGTTGAATTTCCATTGAGCCTCAAGTTTCGGCCCGGTGGGGCATGAAGAGTTCAAGGCGTTAGAGCCGGACGCTTGCGGCGTACCGCCCAATGCAATGCACTGGGTAGTTTGCATGACGGTTCCACTTCCATCGGGCAGACAGCACAACTCCGTCAGCGGCGGACCGAGGGTGCGAAGCGCGACCTGTTCGGCGACGGGTATATCATTGTGCAAAACCTGGACGGTGATCCGTTTGGAGCCTTCATCGGCGAAAACGGAAAGATTGGGGTCACTGTTCTTGGTGTACACCACGGTCACGTTTCTCCGCCAACCCGTCAAACCTGGCAGGGCCGTCCCGTTTTTTTCACGTGGGGGCGATTCGCTCAAACCGTTGTAGTCGTCGACATCATCAAAAGCGTCGCGATAGCCCGAAACATTCTCGCCAACTTCCGGGCCCAGCGGTTCGTCGACTGTCACTCCGGCAACGAGGATTTTCAACTTTATCTTATTGAGGATGGAGCTGTCGGCGTAGGGTTGGTTAAGGATTTCGGCCATGAGGGCGTGGGCAAGTAAATTGGCCTGTTGGTGGTCGTGGGTGTTATTCTGCCCGAGCTTGGAAGCCCCCACAGTGTTGAGCGCTGCGACGAGCATGACGCTGACGATCACCATCGAGATGACCATTTCGACGAGGGTCAAAGCGCGTTTTCGGGAGGGGCGCGGCCTCCTGGTAGTTTTGGCGGCAGGTCGATGACCCGACCTACGAAGTGTATGCAAAGTTGGGGTCATGGTGTCTCCACGCGCGGAGTATTAACGAGTTGAGTGTACGCCTGGACGGCGGCGGAAGAATCGCTGCCGGACTGAAGGGTGAGGGTGACAGCGCCATGACACACCGGCGCGGCGGCCCAGACCATGGCACGACGCATGATCGTTTTACCGTCATCGGTGAGTTGATTGATGTCGAACAAGGCGCCCGCACAAGGTTGATGGACGCGTCGGGCGTTGGCGATTCCGTTGAGGGTGACGGCGTTGAGATCCAGCACGCCCAACGTTGGATTTCCCGCCCCAGTGGCCAACTGCTGGGCGCCCGGAGCATAGGTTCCTCCAGCGGCGACGAAGTTCTGGTTGACTTTGGAAATGGTAAGCAGCCCTAACGCAAAGGGCGCCGTAATCTCATGGGATACGTCCGTAATGGTGATCGCCGTGGTCGGTGCGCCGAAAGGAGTCAAGATTTGACTGATTCCGTACGTGCTGTAGGCCAAACCCAATTCGAGCACCACGCCGCGGGCAGGATTCTGGATGGCGCCAAGCTCGAGCTGCAATTGCGCCCAGTTGGTGATGATTTCGTACGCGAGGAAGATCACATCGGCGCTTGCGAAAGCGGTGTCGAATTCGGCTTTAGACTTGGTGGCGGCGATCTGCGTAACTTGGAAACCCCAGGATTCCATGAGCGTTTGCTTGTCGGCGATCGCGGCACTTGGTGGATCGTCCGCAATCAAGAGGACTTTCGGCGATTCGGTTAGCGTCGAAATCATTGGTGTGTAGATCAGCGAGAATGCGTGAACGTCATCGCAAACAGTGGTCGCCGCATTCTTGTTGTAGTTGCGGATCAACGGAGCGCCGTTGGTTCCTGACCAAGTGTAACGGATGGTTTCCGGCCCTGCAGAACCGTGGCCTCGATCCGGCACTTCGAATTCGATCAAGTTGGGTTGACCCAGAACAACTCGAATGGCCGTCGCCAACTCGGTGGCGATGGATTCGGATACGTCCAAGGCCGCCGATTGTTTTTCGGTCACGCTTTGAGGGTTGGGGATTGCATGGCTGGCGATGAGAATGGCGGAAGTCGTGGCGCTGACGAGTAGCGCCATGACGGCCATGCTGAGCAGAAGCTCGACGAGCGTAAAACCGGCGCGCCGCCGAAATCGTCCGGTCATCACAATTGCTTACTCCGAAACGGACGCTCGTCCGGTCTGAGCATCGATGGCAATCGTGCGCTGATGAGCGCCGAGGCGGATGACGAGTTGACCGGCGCTGTCCGGAACGCCGTACATATCAAAGATCAGATCCAAGTCGCCGCCGAAATCATAGGAAACGCGCTCCACGCCGTGGCAGTCCTTGGCAAAGGATACAGAGTATGTCTTTGCTTTATGATCTGGGTTCGGGACTCCCACAAGAGAATAACCCGGGTCCGTTCCGTTGGTGAGGCGAATCGTTTTGGATTGACTCTTGGTCATGGCGATGCGACGCGCCAGGTCCCATTCGGCGGCGATTCGTCGCGCCGCTCCATCCACACTGTGTAGAGCAATCGAGTTTCCGAACCTCGGAACGGCCATGGCGCTTAACACCGCAATGATGACCATGACGGCGACCATTTCCACGAGCGTGAATGCCGAGCGGTGACACTGCCGCGAGCGATGGTCGGAGGATCGGTGTGACGCAGTGATGTTCATGGGTGTCAAGCGTCCTTAATCACTACGGAATTTCTTTTGGTTTCCGACCTGGAGGATGTCGACGCGAATGGAAGCGAAATCGTAGTCGGTGGCGCTGATCCCGAAGGTTCCTTCGTCGAGATCGGCGACCCAGCCCACGGTTCCGTCGGCGGGATTGGGAAAGGAGACTTTGGCCTTGACGTGCACGGCGCTCAATCCATTAAAAGGATTTCGCGGAAACGGCGTGCGCAAATAGGGGCCGTAAATATAGGGTGGTGCGTAGGTGGGGTTGGGGCGGCCGCTTGCATCGGTGTATTGAGTAAGCTGTGTCACGAAGTAAGTCCCGTCGGGCGAAGTCGTTGCGGGATCATAACCGGGATACAAGTTGTGCTCCGCGTAGTAAACGTCGATCGCTTTGCGGACGTTGTTGAGGGTGGCGTGCAAAGCTTCGGCGGAGGCGGTGGAGACCGCGTTGGTCATTCGCGGAATGGCGATGGCGGCGATGATTCCTAGAATGGCGACCACCAAGACCAGTTCGACCAAACTAAATGCGGTCCTCGCGCAAACACGAGGAAAACTTGAATATCGCTTCGTCATGCTCCCCTCTACCGAGAATATACGATTCGGCGAGGGAGTTTGGGTCGGTGATCTTGTTTTGGGTCCGGCGTTGGTTAATACTGGTTATATTGCGATCCGTTTTCATCGAGTTCGGTGTCGGCGCAGTTGGCAATGAACTGTCCGGTATCCGTGCTATACACCCAGCCTTCCGTACCGACGCCGCCGGTGGGAGTTCCCGTTACGATCTTGAGCGTCTTGCTGCCTTTGTTCGTTCCGATAGGCAACGTGGGAATAGCGGTACGAAGATAGGGTCCGTAGATGTGGGTACCCGCAACAGGGGGACTTCCCACAAGACCAGTCTTATCCGTCTTCTTGATGAGCTGATCCGTGATGTTGGTTTCCGTCCCGGAGGGAAATACACCCCCGTGTTCCGCGGCGAACATGTCGATCGCGTTGCGAATGCCCGACAAGGTTCCACGCAAGGATGAATCGCCCGCGCCCCTGGCCCCTCGACTGATCCGCGGGACGGCGATTGCGGCGATGACGCCGATAATCACCACGACGATCACCAACTCGACGAGACTGAACGCACGACCTTTTGCACGATTCTTCATTGATTGCACCCCTTTGTTTTCCGTGCTTCTACGAATCGGCGATTCGTCCCGGAAGGGAAATAGCACAAACCTACACTCTTTGTCGTCGACATTTCCTGTCTGCTTTAGTCGGGAGATCTTTCGGTTAGGTTGACCGTGGTTAGCGTGACGTTTCCGTCCTGGCAGCGAAAAATCGCATCGGTTCCGGTAATGTCGGTCAGCTTGCACCCGCCGATCGTGTCCCCGATTTGCAACCATTGACCGCCCACGACCGCGATCTTCAAATCATCTCGGACCAGAATACCGTGCAATTGAAACTGTTGCGTAAACATGGCCCGTCCATTGGCAAGTTTTGAACCCGCTCTTCTTGGAGCACCTCCATCGCCGTATTGTTGCGATTCGTCCGAGGAAGGGAGGGCAAAAATATCTCGGACTTTGCCGACCTCGGGGATCCAGGACCCGGCTACTCTCGGAAAGGCCACGTCCGGAAGAATCGCCGCGTTTTCCGAAGCTGCGACGGTCGTGCTCTTTTCGATGACCAAAGAACTATTGGGAGGCCCGGAAGTTCCGGTGGCGTTGATAGAGGACGACGTTTCGGCGGAGACCGGCGTCGGTGAAGAACTTGGCCATAGAAATCGATCCACGGCCAACCCAACCACGGCAACACTGACGAGAACCATGTATTTGGTTTTCTTGGATCGAAACATGATTCAACTTCTGCCTGCGGAGGTGGCGGGCTCCGAGGGCGCGGAAAACAAACTGATGGAAAAACGAGCATTTCGGACCCAAGGTTCGTTTGCATGGGTATTGTTGGACGCCGAGATCGTCCAATAACCCACGTCCGCCCAACGATCCAAGGCTTCAACCGATCGCATCCAACGAACAAGGTCGACGAATCTCCCGCTGACTTCGTAGGCGTGGCGGTGTTCCACGAGTCCCGGATAGGTTCGCGGTGGAAGCGGACTCTGGCTGCGAACCTCGACGGCGTGTCGAGTCGCGAGTTGAGCAAGCTCATGGAGATATTCATCCACTGGGGCCTCGCGTGGAAGATTGCCTTCCGCGGCGAGTTCGATTTGGTGGGTCTGAAGGGCCTTACGCAGATCATCGCGGAGTGCTCGGAGTCTGCTTCCGTCTTGTCGAATCTCAACGACATCCCGCTGAAGTCGTTCGATGGATAGCGACGAATCTCGACCGCCCATGAACGCCGACCAAAAAAAGAGGATCGCGCAGGTGAGCACAAGGCCGACCCCGAGGGAGTCGATCACCCAAAGGCTGATGGATGGAAAACGCTGATTCACCATTCACACTCCACGTCGAAGCGATAGAACTCTCCTTCGGCGGTAATTTCACGAACGCTTCGATTCAGGGTCACCTTGGAGAACATCGTGGTTGCTTTCAAGTTTTGCACCAGTTCATACGGGTGAGCGGCGTCTGGAGCGAACCCGGCGACCCGAAGTTTGCGAGGCGAATCGAGAGGTTCCTGTTTTGCAGCGTCCGCCGGTTGGTTCGGTCCGTTGGCTGGCGGCGGGGTCGATGGCGCGGGACGATTCGACGGAGGAGGAGGCGTAGCGGGTTCCGTTCCAAGAGAAGCCAGCCAACAATTCTCCGGCAAAGCCACTACGACTCTTTCCACCACGCCGGTCCATGTTCGTTTCTGGCGAAGGGATCGGGCTCGGTCGAGTCTGGCTCGCAGCGAGGTGTCCACAACGGACAGCGCTCGAATGTCGCGGCGAATTTGTTCGGTGTCGGTCTGGAATCGGGCAAGCTCCTCGTTGAGGTCGGACACCTGTTCTTGTCGAAGCCAATGATAAACAATGGGAACAGTCGCCAGGGTGCCGGCGGCGGCGAGGGCCACTCCCCAAGAGATCGCGCGGCCGCGAAGCCGTGCCGCCACCTGATTTGCTTCGGGGATAAAGTTAACTCTGGTCATGTCACGTTGATCCGGTTTTAAGATACAACTTACTCTTCCAGGGCGAGTCCGATGACGGTCGCATAACCATCCAACGGGTCGTTTTTCGTCGTGACACAGCGCAGCCGACATTCAGAATGCTGCAGGCAATCCTCGGCGCGAAGGACGGGAATACCCAACGCGTTTCCCAAGAATTCATACAAATGCGGTAGCCCGGCGCCGCCGCCCACGAGGAGAAGATCGCCAGCTTGGCGATCGGGGTAACAACTCAACACATACTCATAGGACCTCTTGATCTCCGAAGCCAATTCGCTCAAGTCCGTTCGTACGGCGGCAAAAAGGGTGGATCCCAGTTGGGTGGTCGGACTGGACTCTACACGGGAGAGGACTGGTGTCGACGCATGGGCGACAGGGTTCAACATTTCTAGAGGCAGAACCGAGCCTTCAGGTGCCACGCGTTGTCGCTGGCCAAGAACAGTGATCCCGTGTTCCCGCTTCAGCACCTCCGAGGCTTTTTCACTGAGCTTCAGTGATTGCGAGATTCTCTGGGTTAAGATTAGACCACCCGCGCCAACCGCTCGAACCAAAACGGGAATATTATCGATGCATACGATGAGTCGAGACTGGACATGACCTAAATCCAAAACGCCGCGAACGCGTCCGGGTTGCGGAGGCCGCAGGACGTGGGCGAATCGACTTTGGGCCAGCGCCGCGCTGTCCACGGCGGTACAGGTCAAACCCAATCTTCGGGTGGTGTCCAACATTTTGGTAATCGAGCTTGAAGAGGCCGCCGCCCCGAGCGCATTGGGAGCCGGAACGTTGGTCGCCGGCAATCGCCAATGTCGAATCTCGACGGCCCCCTTGTGGTTGGAAATCAATCGCTCCATTTCAAAGCGGATCGCGTTCTTGGTCTGGGTTGGATCCTGAGCGAGCATCACCTCGGGAAGTTCAAGGGAAACATATTCCACGTCGGGCATGTTGAGGGCCAAGGCCACTTTTCGCCCGTGAAATCCGGCCAGTTGAAGGCGTTCGAAGAAAGAATCTTCTTTGGCTCCCTCCTCGTTGGTCGGGGTTGACTCGGAAGGGGAATGTTCGGATTGGACCAGTCTGGATGCAATCCACAACGGACCCCGGCGTTGCAATTGAGCGGCGCGGAAAGTGGTTGCGCCATAATCCAGGCCGATGGCGGACCGTCTGAAACGCTGGGGTACTCGAAATCGCAAATTCGGATCTCCCCTTATCGCATGGCCGAGGTCAGGTCGAACAACGGCAGGAAGAGTGAAATCGCCACGCCGCCGACCACGACTCCCATGGTGATGAGAACGGTCGGTTCAATGAGCCGGGCGACGACCTGAACCAACTCGGTGTTGGTTTCGTCGAGCATGTCGGCGGAATAGGTCATGGCTTCACCCAAATTTCCGCAGTCCTCACCGGTTTTCACGGCCTGGGCCACGTAAGGTTCAATGAGCGGCGACGCAGCAAAGGACCCGCTCAATTCGCTACCGGAAGTAACGGCATCTTCGAGTGCGGTGAATAGTTGCTGAAATTTACGGTTACGGGTGGACGATCGGGCTAGTTCGAGGGCTTCCAAAACGCCGACGCGGCTCTCGATCAACATGCCCATGGTCCGCAAAACTTGGGCCTGAATCAGCCGGCATCGCAACCGTCCGAGAATCGGCAGGTAGATCTGAACGTCGGTGATCCAGCGTCGACCGGTGGCGCTTTTGAATAACCACACCGCGCCGGCCACGAGGGACAAGGTGGCGATTACCACAAGAATCCAGTGATCGCGCATGGCCGCGCCTACCGCCAAGAGGGCGCGGGTGACTGCCGGCGTTTGCACGCCCAATTGCTTGAACATGTCGGCGAATCGAGGCAAGACAAAAAAGAGAAGGACCAAGATGATCTTCGCGCACATGGCGATGAGGAGAACGGGATAGGCGAGTGCGCCGAGAATTTTGTTGCGCATCGCCCGACGGTTCCCGACGATCTTGGAAAGGCGTTCAAACATTTGGGGGAGCGAGGCGCTGGCTTCACCAGCGGCGATGATCGCGCAATAGACGGAGTCAAAAGAATCCGGGTGCTTTCGCATAGCATCGGTCAGTGGGGTTCCCTCTTCCAAGTCGGCGACCACGCGGTCGAGAAGGGCCGCGTGCCGAGGGTTTTTCATTTGTCGCCTGACGGCTTGGATGGCGGGAACCAAGGCGCTGCCCGCTCTCAATAACATGGCCATTTGGCGGGTGAAGAGGGTGAGAATTCGCAAAGGCAATCGGGTGGCGGTAACGGGCTTCGTCGCCGCGTTGGCGGCTTTTTTACCGTCGGAGGATTCGGCGATTTCCGTGACAAACAAGCCTCGTCGTCGCAATTGCTCGACGGCGTCGCGCCGGTCGGCGGCCTCAATACGATCGTGGGTGCGATGACCCTTGGTGTCCATGGCGTCGTAGGTCAGTATCACGAAGCACTCTCCGGTTCACCGTCAGGGTCTTCGAAGTCCAAGGCTTCGGATCGCGTGACGCGAAGCACTTCCTCAAGCGTCGATTCCCCGCGTTCTACCACGTCCAGCGCTTTTTCCCTCAGGGTTCGCCATCCGGCTTGCGCCAAGTGCACGCGAATGTCACCCTCTGACACTCCATTTTGAATCATGCGCCGCAATTCCGGGTCCATGACCATGACCTCATAAATGCCGATTCGCCCACGGAATCCTGAATTGTTGCAGGCGCGGCACCCTTCGCCTCGCTGAAACACTTCGCTTGTGCGGTGACCCCAACCGACACTTTTCAGGAGATTGGGAGGCGGATAATAAGAGGTCTTGCAGGACGCACAGATCATGCGCGCCAAACGCTGGGCGACAAAGCCCAGGGACGCCGCTGAAATCAGAAACGGTTCGATGCCCATGTCCAACAGTCGCATGACCGCGCCCGGGCAGTCGTTGGTGTGAAGGGTTGAGAGAACCAAGTGCCCGGTGAGCGCGGCTTGAATGGCGACGCGGGCCGTATCCTGATCTCGAATTTCGCCCACCATGATGACATCCGGGTCCTGGCGCAGGAGGGAACGAAGAGTCCGCACGAAGGTCAATCCGACCCGCTCATTCACTTGGACCTGGTTGATCAAAGAAAGCTGGTATTCAACGGGGTCCTCAATGGTCACGAGGTTGGTCGCTTCGCTGCGCAAGAGTTCAAGACAGGAATAGAGCGTTGTAGTCTTGCCACTGCCCGTCGGGCCGGTGACCAAAAATAGACCGTACGGGCTTTTGGTCATCGCCTCAATCGCGGCTTTGTCTCGACCGCGCACCCCCAACGCGCTCAGCTCGAAGTTGAGGTTGGCTTTGTCCAAAATACGAATAACGATTTTCTCGCCGAGAATCGTGGGCATACTCGACACACGAAGATCAATCTCCCTGCCATCCGCGACCAGGTGAACGCGACCTTCTTGCGGAAGTCGTTTCTCCGAGATATCCATCCGCCCAATCACCTTGACCCGCGAAATGACCGCGGCGTGCATGCCCTTGGGGGGTTTCAACACTTCGCGGAGATGACCGTCGACGCGATAACGAATATGCGTCGCATCTCGATCGGGTTCAATGTGAATGTCGCTCGCTCCGCATCGCAGGGCGTTGAGAATGGCCAGGTTGACCAGATTGACCACCGGACTTCCATCGACCATCTTGTCCAGGTCCGTCACGGGACCTTCGTCGATCGCCTCCATTTCGGAGATCTCGATTTCCGACTCCTCCATCGAAGCGAGGAACGAGTCAACGCTGACCTCAGCCGCCAGGTACTTTCGTTGGAACTCTCGCAGATTTTCGTCCAAGACCAGAATCGGGCGAATCGTGCACCCGGTGAGTCTGCGTAGTCGGTCGAGCACGGGCAGAGATTGCGGTTCCGCCATCGCCGCGGTCAATTCATTCTTGACTTTGAACAACGGGAGAACTCGCAAGCGTTCAGCTTCTTCCTTAGCAATGCACTTGGCGATCTTGGGATCGATCAACCCGTGTCGCAGAACGCAACCCTTCACATTGAGTCGCCGGGCCAATGCGTGAACCAGATTCCCCGCGGAAATGGCGCCCACATCGACCAGCGCCGCACCAATGCGGCCTCCCGCCGCTTGCTGGCGGGCGAGAGCCTTGGCCAATTGCTCCGGCGTGATCAACCCATCTTTAACGAGTTGGTCACCGAGGCGTACGGCATGTTCTATGGCGAGGTTGCTCATATCTTGAACTCGAGTTCATGGGCCGGTTTATAGGAAACTCCGAACCGCGTCTTGTAGTCCACCGAAAAGGCGAAAATGGTTCGAAAGTCCGGTGAGCTCCAAAATCTCTCGACAGGTGGGGGTCACGCCGGCGAGTTTGAGTTCCGACCCGCGTTCCCCCATGTCCGCAGCCGCTTGGAGAAGTCCCTCCAACGCCACACTGTCCACATAAGGCACCTCTTCAAAAGACAGCACGATTCGAATGTTGGGAAGTTGCATTCGTTGTCGAAGTCGTCGACAAAAATCCTGGGCGTCATCCTCGACCAGCGCGCCCACCGGGGCGAAAACATCCACGGTGCCAACCTGTCGTTGCTCGATCTTCATGTCCTGGCGACTTCCTTGGGTGACGGGTTCGAGGAATGGGAGATCATGGACGTGCCTTCTTCCCTCGCGCGACGCCAATGGGCCAGAGCATTGGACACCAAAGTGCGAAGGTCCGGTTGTTCTGAACCACTGGAAGCCACGCCGCATCGAACGCTAATATGGGCGCCCCAGCGCTCGGTATCTCCGCAATGAGACCGTAACCGAGTCATGAGTTGGGCGGTGATCAGGGCGGCCAATTGGTCGTCGACGCGGCGAAGGAGGAGCACGAATCTTGAACCGTCAAAACGTCCCAATTGATCGTCCGCGCGAGCCTTTTGTCGAAGCAGCGTTCCCACGCCGCGAACGAGTTCGTCGGCGACCTCCCATCGACCGGTGTCATTGAGTTCGCGTAATCCTTCCAAGGCGATTACCGCAACGGCGACGGGGTCTCCCACGTGGTAAGAATCCGCGAGAGTTCTTTCGGCCTGTCGTAAGAAAGCTTGACGGGTATAGAGCCCGGAGGCGGGATCGTCGAGCGCAGCCGCCCGCGCATGGCAACACTCCGTCAGCATCCCCCAAAAATGGGTGATCATCCGTTCAACCAAAGACAAGATTTCCACGTATCGATTCGGCGAGATTCCCAGCCCCCCCGCCGCCACGACACCCAGGGTTTCTGAGTTCCTTCGGATTGCGAAACACCAGGCCGGTGAACCCATGGGATCGTGACCCATGGGACGGGATTGCCCGACGCATCCTTCCGGGTGGGCCAAATAAACGCGACCGGTTGAAAGGACTTGACCCATCACGCCTTCTTTGGCGGAAAGCGGTTTGGTATCACCCAAGGAGTCCGGTTCGCGGAGAGCGACAAGGTGGTCGCTCTGCGGAATCCATCGATAAGGTCGGACGTGAGTCGCCCGACAGCACCGATAAAGGACATCCCGAATGAACTCGTCAAACTTCGGCCACGGGTTGCTGGACGGACGATGATCCCGCAGCCAGTCGTCGAATTCGTCGAACGACGCGGTGATCTGTTCCAGCAGCCTGCGCGGCGAGGGTGTTACAAGGTCTGCGCTCTGATCCTGCCACTGATTGGCACTTGACAAGGGGGATTCTTGGAAAGTGGGTCTTTCAAGACTCACTCGGCTGGTACCGGCCCATCCGCCGACGGCGATGATAGCGATGATCCCCGAAATGATGGTGACACTGCTCCAGACGTCTTTCCAGATCGTCACTCCGGCGGAGGCTTGAAGCAGGGCCAGCCAGAACAAACCACAAAGCAAACCCACGGCGTACCCGCGCCGACCTCCCAGCAGTCGACCGGCGAGACCGGCGGCCAGAACTATGGGAAACCAAGGCAATAACAAGTGTTGAATCACGTTAATCTCCTCCGGGCGTGGCTACAGCCGTACCGCACTCTCCTGTGAATCGATTGGCTTGGCGAAGCAGATTGGGCCAGGCGTCGGCGCTGTTCTGTAGACAGGCGCGAATCAATCGGTCAAAGAGTTTTTGAAGCTGCGGATCGACGGTGGAACCCGACTCTTTTTCCAGAATGGCGAGAGCAGCCGGCCAATCGAATGCCTTGCGGTAGGCGCGTGTTGAGGTCAACGCGTCGAATACGTCGGCGATTTGGATGATCCTCGCTTGCAGGGGGATGTCCTCGCCGCGAAGTCCGTTGGGATAACCCGATCCGTCGAAATGCTCGTGATGATAGAGCACCCCGTCGAGGGCTTTGGCGAGTTGCGGAACCTGCTTGACGACTTCGTGACTCTTGCCCGGGTGCTCGCGGATATGGTCAAATTCCTCGTCCGTCAGCTTGGCTGCCTTCTTGAGGACATCGTCTCGAATGCCGATTTTGCCGACGTCGTGAAGAAGAGCGCTCCACTCCAGCATTTGCATGTCTAATGCGGAAAGTCCGAGGGCTTTCCCCAGAAACGTTGAATAAAACGCGACGCGAATGGAATGACCGGAGGTGTATTTGTCCTTTTGATCTACCGCGTTGACTAAGGCCCGCACCATCGCCAAGGACATCTCCCGAAGTTCTTGTACGAGACGGTGGTTGCTGATGAGATCGCCGCAAAAAATGGTCAGCGCCTCCAGGAGTCGCATGTCGCTGGCCACAAACTCTCGAGCGTTTTGACCCTGAGCCAGCAACATCGAACAGACAAAATGATCACCGGCAAATACCGGCCCGATCATCATGGCGCCGGCGGTGGAATCTTTTCCCACGGGAGGTGGAATCTCCACCACCACGCGATGGTTTTTTTCCGCGCGGGTTAGTTGCTTGGACAACCAGGACGTCATCGGGAATGTTTCGGATTCCAGAGACCACGAACCGGGCTCATCCTTTTCCGCCACATCCACCGTGCAACCGTGAAAGCTGTTTCGCAAACTTTCCAAGAACAACCGGACTACATCGCGGTCCCTTTGAATGCTCGGAAGTTTGCGCGTCACTTCAAACACGATTCCAAGCTGTTCATAGACCGTAAGAACTTCGCGCGTCATTCCAGCATGTTCCGCGAGCACGCGCTGAAGTTGATTCGATAGGTGGTCCAACTCCCCATGAACCTCCAGGGATGCCGAACTTGATTCCGCACGCCGGCGCAACGCCGCGAGATGCTGCTCCACTTCTTGTTTGAAGGGTTGCTCACGATGCAAGGATGTTGTTCGTTCGGCTCGGAGCATGGATCACCTCATCGAAGCGGACGATTCAAGAAGTTGCTCGACCTCGGCCATCAGTCGCGAAGGCATGAACGGTTTCGCAAATAGTCGGGCGCGAAAGGGAACGATCTGTTCGGCCAAGTGATCTTGATCGCAGCGGGCGGATAACAGAATAAAGGGGATTTGCAATTTGAATTGTTCGCGAACGGCGCGCAGAAGCTGCATTCCGTTCACCTCCGGCATGTTCATGTCGGAAATGATCACCTCAAACGAACCGTCTTGTAGGAGGGTCATCGCCACCCTGCCGTTTTCGGCGTGAGAGACTTGGTGTCCATGCTGGCGAAGCCAAAGACTGGTTACATGGGCGATGTGAGGTTCATCTTCCGCTACGAGAATCCTGGCCATGGGGGACATCTCCTTCCTGGTCAACTTCGAGTAACCGAAGAGGCGCGCGACTCCGGCAAAGGAAGTCGAACCATGAAGGTCGACCCCGCGCGTTTTTCGCTGATCACTTCGATATCCCCCCCGTGACGACGAACGATTTCCCGGGCGGTATAGAGCCCGATCCCCGTTCCCGGTTCATTCGTGACTTCGGGATCGTTCCCTCTTTGAAACTTTTCAAACACTCGAGCGTGATCCGCGGGATCAATCCCGATCCCGTTGTCTTTCACGGTAATCACCACGGACTGTGCCGCGACTTGACACCCCACGACCACATTTCCTTCCTTGGGCGTGTATTTGATGGCGTTGCCCAACAAATTGTTGACGACGACGGCCAGTTTGTCGCGGTCCGCTCGGATCGATTCCAGCTTGGCGGGCAAGGCAAGTTGTATGTCAATATTCTTTTCGTCGGCCAAACCCCGCACGTCGCGCACTCCGTCGTTGAGCAAGGATCGTAGGTCGACCTGGTCCATGTGCAGCTCAATGCTGCCGACTTCGAGTTGCGACACGCTGAGGATGTCCTCGACCAAACGGGAGAGTCGTCGAGTCTCCTTGGTGATCACGTTGTAACAATCGGTGATGACCTTGGGATCGTCGAACATTCCGCTGGCCAGTGTCTCGGCGTACGCCCGAATATTGGTTAGCGGGGTGCGCAATTCATGGGTGACCTGGGCGACGAAATCTTCACGGGCCCGATCGGCCCGGACTTGCTGGCTCACATCACGAAGAAACAGAAAACAGGAACCGGGCGCATGACCGCGTTGCAACGGAAAAAGATTCAGCCGATAGCAACTCTTCTCTCGGTTCTTTTCGTCCGCAAGCTCGATCGTCTCGGAGCGAGAGGGGTAAGTCCCGTCGGGTTGCAGGCTCTCCCGCACGATTTTCAAGACCGCTTCGCCGATCCCTTGCGCTCGAGCCTCTGGAAGAGTCCATTGCCGGGCTTCCTCCATTTTCCAACAAAACAAGCGACAGATGGTGGCATTCACGTACTCGATGCGCACTTCTTGGGTGAGCAACATCATCCCCTCAGGAATGGCGTGGAGTGCTTCCGCGAGGGTTCCTCCCCCGCTTTGTTGGAGCGCGCGAGCGAGTTCATCCGTGGCTGAAGTCTGCTGCACCGTCGACAACCACCCTCGAGCGGCGTCGATAAGCTGGTTCCATGTCGTCGCCACAATGTCGAGCGCATCGGTAATCCGAAGCGTGGAAAGGTCTTCGGTGATTCGGTCTTTCCTCGATCGGAGCTGGTCCGCCACCCTCAGCGTGCCGCGTAATTGCCGGCGCATGTTGTGGTAAACCGCGAGCAAGGCCCCCATGATGACCAGTCCAACCCCCGACGTGGTGACCGGTAGTCGAAAAGAATCGTTCCACGCCCCACCGTTAGACCTTTGCGCTTCCAGAAAATAAGCTCCGTCTACGCCGATCTCGCCAGCGTCAGCGCGCGCTTCAACCGAACCACCGGATGAGGCAATGCGCATCACGAAGACGGGTTGTCGCCGAGGTCCAAACAGAAACTCAAGAAGAGCATCCGTGGAAAGCGATCGATCTTCGCTGGTGGTCTCGGCGGCGATCTGTCCTATTTCGTCAGGCTTTAACGAGACAAGGACTCGCCGCGTCGAATCGAGGACTCGAAGTGAAGTAACCGCTCCAGAAGCCGCGAATTCCGTGAGTTCTCGCAGGCGCTGTTCCTTGCGACCGTCGCCGGTGGATGCAAGGGGGTTTTCTTCGGCCAGTCGATTGGCCAACAAACGAAAGGCGTAGGAGAACGCGACGTCCGCTTGACGGGCGGCCTCACGCCGAGTTTCAACCACCGCCGTGAAGACGACCGCCAGCAACCCCAGCAAGAAGATCGCCACCAGGGACAACCCATGCCTCGCGGGCAGATCATCCACGAACATAGCGCTTCTCAGACCGAATCTCTGCATGGATCAGTTCACGGCTTCCTCGTCCGGTATTGCGGAATCCCGACGGTTTCCATTTCGGCGGTGGACCTGCTTGCTTATCGTGTCCGTACGGTGAACCCTTGACTTGACCCGCGCCTCACTATTCTATCGCGTTACCGGGCGTTGGCATCATTTTAAGTGTCATAATTTGGCACTTCACGCCCTCGATTGTGCGCGAGTCCCCCGTAGTTCCGGCCATTTCGCGGAATTGTGGAAGTCGAAGAACGGCGATGATCCCCTGCCCTTCGAGTCCGATCATGTGATCCGCGTACGTAAAATTGATTCCGGCTTCGTAAAAATCGGGCACCCTGATCCGTAAAAATTCACAACCCAGTTAACAACCCGATTGAGGTGGATTGGTCCTGAAACTCTCCTAGCCTGCCCGTACGTACCCTCGTTTGCGCGCCATTCAGATCGCAAACCAAAAACTGTGAAATACGAATCGCTCGCGAAAGGAGCGCGTGCCAAGGCCCGTAAACTGTCAAGCCGTTTTGGTCGAATGGCCGATAATCTTGATCTGGTGTGCTGAAGATCGTAGTGCTGGTTGGGGTCGCGACAGGAGGGCGCGGCTCCACGAAACCGGTCGAAAGAAAAACGGTCCTTAAGCTGTTCTCCACCAAGGAGGGTTGGGTATGGCTGCTCGAATTTTGGTTACCGGACATCTTGGCTATGTCGGTTCCGTTCTCGTTCCCGTCCTTCACCATGCCGGGTTTGAGGTCATCGGAATGGACCTTGACCTCTTCGCCGGTTGTGATTTCGGGCGCACCCAAGAACCGGTCGCGACGATCCGCACATCAGATATTCGTGAGGTAGAAGTACGCGACCTGGTGCCCTTCGACGCGGTCATTCACCTCGCCGCACTTTCGGACGACACCTGCGCCGATCTCCATCCTCGCCTCGCGGATGACATCAACCACGTCGCCACGGTTCGTTTGGCTGAATGCTGCAAAAAGGCCGGCGTTCGACGATTCGTATTCGCATCTACTTGCAGCGTGTATGGGCACGGTGGATCGAAACCCGTCGACGAAACCAGTCCGACCAAACCGCTCTCCGTCTACGCCGCATCGAAATTGCGTTGTGAGTCCGAGCTTTTGAAACTCGCGGATGAATCGTTTTCACCGGTGATCCTTCGCGGCGCGACGGTGTATGGAGTGTCCCCGCGTATGCGATTGGATTTGGTCGTGAATGATTTCGCGGCTTCGGCGATGGTGAATGGCCAAGTCCTTGCAAGAACTTGCGGCTCGGCTTGGCGACCCCTGGTCCACGTCGAGGACCTCGCCAAGGTCTATCTGGCCATGCTGACCGCGCCAAACGAATGGGTTTCGAGCGAGATATTCAATGTTATTCCGCACCAGGAGAATTTTCGCATTCGGGACATCGCGGAATGCGTGACCGAGCGGGTGCCCGGCAGCACGTATCGAATGACACCCGATTTCAGCGACGATCGTTCCTACGCGGTTGACGGGTCCAAACTGGCCCGATTGGCTCTGGACTTGCGGATGAACTGGACCTTGACCAAAGGCATTGGCCAACTTTGCTATGCGTTAGACGGTGGTGCCATGACTCCGGCACTCTGGCGCGGAGATCGGTATCGCCGCGCCGCACGCCTTCAAAAACAAATCGAATCCGGCGCCCTAGGCCTTGACCTGCGTCGTTTCGACCGAAGACCGGCCCGCGTGAGACGACTTCAACCTATATCCGTGCCTTGCTAAGAGCGCGTTCTAAGAAAAAACGGATAGGGGCGAGACTCGGCAACAAATCTTGGTGAGTATCAGAATCTATTTTCCCTCCAAACGAGAGCGAATTTCCTGATACCGAGGATCGCCGGTCAGCGCGTCCAAACCTTCGTTTTCAGCGAGACCCTTCCAATCGATACCGCCATTTTTAGCGCCCTGTTCCACGTCGGCCAGCGCCTCATCCAGTCGGCTTTGTTCGATGAGAATGATCAAGAGTCGCTTGTAGGATTCCTTATGATTCGGGCGCATCTCAATGACCTTGCGGTATTCGATTATGGCTTCGTCTTCTTCGCCGACCCGGTTCAAGACCCCCGCCAGGTTGAATCTCGCAAAAGCATATTGCGGGTCGAGCTCCATGGCCTTTCGATACGTCACTATCGCATCCTCCATATTCCCCGTCTCGACGTAAATATTGCCAAGATTGCCGACCCCGGCGACATCATTCGGGTTGCGAGCAACGAAGTCCTTCATGACCTTAATGGCCTCTTCCCTTCGATCCAAAAGAGCAAAGAGCCGTGCCAATTCGTTGGCATAGGCCACCGCGGACGGTCGGGCCTCGCACAGCTTTTTCAGATATTCGGACGCCCGGTCTACATGGCCCGCCTGCCGCTCGATCACCGCCATTCCTTGCAAGGCGAGGACGTTTAGCGGTTCTAGAATTAAGGCCTGTTCATACAACGTGCGCGCGGCCTCCGAATCTCCCTGGGCCAGCTTGGTCTCTCCCAACCAAGCCTGCGAAGCCGCGCCCTGTCGAAGCGGATCGTTCTTTCGCGCCAGGTCAAAAAGGGACGCCGCTTGGTCAAATTGGCGATCCATAAGCGCTCGTTGGGCGCGGAGAATCGCGATTTCTCCATCGAGCGGATCGATCTGTATCATCTGTTGCATCGCAATCTCGAACCCCACGAAATCTTTCTTTTGCAGCAACCATTGCGCAAGGATCAGCCAATGGCGCTCCCTGGGTTGCACCGATGCGGCATCCAAAGCTCGACTGATGGCCTCATCCAAGTGCCCAAGCGCCCCCAAGGCCGAACTCAAGACCCCAAGAATGATTCCATCCCGTGGCGAGTTGCTTAGAATCAACATGCAGGACCCGACCGCATCCTGAAACTTTCCCCTGGCCAATAAACGAAGTGCCACATAGTACTGGTCGTACAGCGGCGTCAACTGCGTCGGAGAAAGAATGGGCAGCGCGGGGTCGGGTTTCGGAATCGTGTATCCAAGTTCGCCGAGTTTCTTAAGGGACTCCTGTCCCAAAACGGCGTCCATGGGATTGCCAAATGCCGCATCTCCAAAACGCGTTTTCTGAAGCGTTCGAATTTCTTGTCGAAGCAGCTCCGCCTGTTCGGGCTGTTTTTCAAGGATATTGAAGGCCTCTTTGGGGTCGCTGCCGAAATCGAAATATTCCGCCTCCGGGGCGTCTATGAATTTCGCCAATCGTCCACGGACCGCGAACATCGGGCTCCAGCCGTGGCGCAGCTTGGGGGCCAACGACTCCACGTACACCGTTCGATTCGGATTCGTGTTCTGTCCGAACAAATCGAGTCCGTCGAAAGGTGTTGGACTCG
>JBBTCX010000033.1:0-51452 GCA_038043045.1 Planctomycetota bacterium
CGCCGAAGGCTCCGCCGATTTCCGCGCCGCTGGTGCCGATGTTGACGTTGGCGATTCCGCAATCGCTCCCCGCACACGACAAAAACCGCTCGGCCTCCAGCAAATTTCGCGTGAAAATCGCCGAGCTCAGTCCCTGCGGCACGCCGTTGTGCAACGCGATCGCTTCATCCAACGTCTTGTAGGTAATGACATACAGAATCGGTGCGAATGTTTCATCCTGCACAATTTTGAACTCATTCCGCGCGGCTGCGATGCACGGCGTCACATAACAACCGCCCGAATACTTCGGTCCATCCAACTTCTGCCCGCCGTAGAGAATCTCGCCGCCTTCTTTCTTGATCTGAGTGACCGCTTGCATCATCGTGTCAACGGCTTTCACATCGACCAGCGGCCCCATCAGCGTCCCCGGTTCCATCGGATTCCCAATCGCAACCTGCTTGTACGACGCGATCAATTTCTCCACGATTTCACCGCGAATTGACTCGTGTATGATGACTCTCCGCGTGCTGGTGCAGCGCTGACCGGCGGTTCCCACAGCGCCGAACACGATGGCTTGCAAGGCCAATTTCATATCGGCCTCCGGGGTCACGATGATGGCATTGTTTCCGCCGAGTTCCAAGATCGTTCGACCCAGCCGCTCACCCACCACCGTGGCCACCCGCTGTCCCATCGTGCAACTACCGGTCGCGGAAATGAGCGGCACGCGACGATCTCGAAGCAATTGCTCGCCCACGGTCTTTCCCGGCCCGATGACCAAACTAAAAATCGCCGGATCAACGCCGGTGTTCCGACAAACTTTCTCCGCGACTTTCGTGCAAGCGATCGCGGTGAAGGGAGTCATCGAAGAAGGCTTCCACAAAGAGGAATCGCCGCACACCGCGGCCAGTGCCGAATTCCAAGCCCACACCGCCGCCGGAAAATTGAACGCCGAAATGACCCCGACCACACCCAGCGGATGCCACTGCTCATACATCCGATGCCCAGGCCGCTCGGAGTGCATGGTCAACCCATACAACTGCCGCGACAATCCCACGGAAAAGTCGCAAATATCAATGACTTCTTGAACTTCGCCCTCGCCCTCAACGCGAATTTTTCCCATTTCCCAAGTGATCATCGCGCCCAAGTTGGCCTTGTGCTCTCGAAACGCGTTGCCCAATTGCCGCACCGTTTCGCCGCGAATCGGTGCCGGCACGCTTCGCCATTTCAAAAACGCTTCATGAGCACGTACCGCAACCTGGTCATATTCGCCCGCGGTGACTTGCTTGATCGTCCCCATGACTTTGCCGTCGATGGGAGAAATGGACTCCAGCACATCGCCTCGACCAATCCACTCTCCGCAAAACCCACCCGGTTGCGGCGACTGAATCCCAAACTTCTTGAGCAACTGCTCCATCGAAACCCCTTCACCCCGCCGTACACGGCGAAAACCATTCAAGTTACGATCTTCGTCCGAAGACACCTAACTCGAAATCACTATGTCCGTTCCACACTCCGGACAACGACGGCTCTTCAACCCGAAGAGATTGTACCCGCAAAGAACGCATCGACCACGCCACGCCCGGTATCGTTTTCGTATCGGCCCGGACAGACTCGCCAACCCAACCGTGATAAGCAGCCCGCTCGTCGGAAGCCAAAAAGGGAAAACCAACCACGTCACCCGACAAGAACCAGCCATGAACGAAGTCCAGTACAGCTCCTTTTGCATCTGCGTCCGCGGCACGCCCAACGGCGAATCAAACCGTGATCGAGAAGGGGTCTTTCTAGGCAAGCTAATCATGTTGATCCCGCAAATCCCATCCTTGGCGAAAAACCATACGGACTTGTATAGCGTCACGTCGCATCGATATTGCCCCGGAGTTCGGTGGCTCTTATGCCAAAACGATAAACAAAGGGGCAACATCAACAGAGACAGCGTGACGATTACTTTCGCAAACATCGCCTCACCCGTCGGATCGCGGCCAGGGGAATATCCGCTGCTCCTCTTTTGGGTCCATCCAGCCTTCCATCACGAAGCCTCATCCTACCGCATCCGCACAAGGGTTCCAAACGGTGCCGTCCCGCGCTGATCCGACTGGGTTCTTTCAAAGGCCGATCGGTATTGGTGGAACCAAAACGTAGTACGACCGTTGAACGCGGGTTATAATCAACGGCACGGAAGACCGCCGGGACGCGAAGTTCACCGGAGGTGGTGTGACCGCAAGGTCCAAAGCGGAGGAGATTCGCCCATGAGTCAAGACTTTCTACCGATCAAAGGTTACGACCACGTTGAATTCTACGTCGGCAATGCCAAACAAGCCGCCCACTTCTTTGACAAGACTTTCGGATTCCGACCCCTGGCCAAGCGCGGTCTCGAAACTGGTTCGCGCGACCTCGCCAGCTACGTCATGGAACAAGGCAAAGTCCGCTTCGTCTTCACTTCCGCCTATGGCCCGGATAGCGAAGTCGCACGACACTGCGCCCTCCACGGCGACGGCGTCAAAGCCATCGCCTTAGAAGTTCCCGACGCACGCTCCGCAATCCGTGAAGCCAAAGCTCGCGGCGCCACCGTCCTCAAACCCACCACCGCCGCCACCGACGAACACGGCGAGCTTGTCACCTGCGAAATCAAATATGCCGGCGACACGATCTTTCGTTTCGTAGAACGAAAAAACTACAAAGGCCCATTCGCTCCCGGCTACCGGGCCATAACCGCACACGGATCACCACCCGTCGGCCTTGCCGCAATCGACCACATCGTCACCAACGTCCACCTCGGCGAAATGAACTTCTGGGCCCGTTGGTATGAAGAAGTCCTCGGATTCAAAAACCTTCTCAGCTTCACCGACAAGGACATCAGCACCGAGTACTCCGCCCTCATGAGCAAAGTCATGGAAAACGGCACCGGAAAATGCAAGTTCCCCATCAACGAACCGGCGGAAGGAAAAAAGAAAAGTCAGATCGACGAATACCTTGATTACTACCGAGGCCCCGGCGTCCAACACATCGCCATGAATACGGCCGACATCTGCCAAACCGTCCGCGAACTCCGCGAACGCGACATCGACTTCCTTCGCGTGCCGGATTCGTACTACGATTATCAAAAAGACCGCGTCGGCCAAATCGCTGAAGAGTGGAACCAACTCCGCGAACTCGGCATCCTCGTCGACCGCGACGACGACGGCTACCTCCTCCAAATCTTCACCGCACCCGTCCAAGACCGCCCGACGCTCTTCTTCGAAGTTATCGAACGCCACGGCTCCCGCGGTTTCGGCCTCGGCAACTTCAAAGCCCTCTTCGTCAGCATCGAACATGAACAAGCCTTACGAGGGAACTTATAAGTGGCCAAAATTTCGATAACTCGTCCCTTTCGCGTGTACGTGGATACCTCCACGATCGGTGGGTGTTTTGATCCGGAATTCGCCACCGACTCGCTCCGGCAGTTTGATCTTGTTCGTAGCGGATTCCTGTCCGTTGTCGCCAGCGATGTGGTGTTCGAGGAATTGAAGGCCGCGCCCAGCGAAGTGCGCGACGTTCTTGCAACAATTCCTGCAGCACGGATAGAACGTGTAACGCTTACGGATGAAATCATCACTCTTCGAGACGCCTATATTCGGGTAGGGGTCGTATCAGAGCGTTGGCGCGACGACGCGACCCACGTAGCGGCCGCAACCGTCGCCCGGGCGGATGCCATAGTTTCGTGGAATTTCAAGCACATTGTTCGTTTAGACCGCATAAAAGCCTATAATCAAGTAAACTTGGCGAATGGATATGGCATCTTGACTATCTTGTCGCCGCGAGAGGTGCGCTATGAAGATGAAGAATAGTGAAAAGCCGTTTGACTGTGTGGAGTTTAAACGACGAGCTCAGGAGCAAATTTACGAGAAGATCAAGAACATGACACCCACGGAGGAAATCGAATTCTTTCGACAGGCCGTGGAATCTGGACCCTTTGCCGACTTGATCCGCCAGATTCCGGGCAATGGCCGCAGAGTCCTTCAAACGATGCCGAATCAGGCCCACTCGGCGACTGGTGGAAATCCGTGAAGAAAGCCCAGGTCGAACGCTTGGGTCTTTTGTAGTGCGCTTGACATTAACTGGAATGGTACTTATAGTCGTCACGAAATGGCGTCTATCTTGCGTGTGATGGACTCAGGGCGAGGTATTATATGTCGTTACGACTTAAACGAAAATCGCCTGACGGCGTGGCCACGAATGATCTTGTGTTTAGCTCCTATGCGGGTACAAACGACGAGGTCTTTCCGCACATCTTGTCATTGTACGTTCCCAAGGGCGGTACAGTCGCCGACGTGACCTATGGTCAGGGTGTCTTTTGGCGGCGGGTTCCACAAAATGCTTATCGCCTTCAGCCTTCCGATCTCGGCACGGGGACCGATTGCCGAGAGCTGCCATATGAAAGCGAATCGGTGGACTGCGTGGTTTTTGATCCGCCCTATATGCACACTCCTGGTGGATCAGCCCACGTAGAACATCAAAACTACGAACAGTACTACCGCAACAATAGAGCGGGATCGGAAAAGAAATACCATGAGGCCGTGCTCGACTTGTATTTCACTGCGGCACGAGAAGCGTGGCGCGTGCTCAAGACGGGGGGAACGTACATCGTCAAGTGCCAGGACGAAGTGTGCGCCAACCGCCAGCGCCTCACGCACGTGGAACTCATCAATGAGTTGGCGACCTATGGATTCATCGCGGAGGATTTATTCGTTGTAACTCGAAATGGAAGGCCTGGAGTGAGCCGCATTCTCCGCCAGGCACACGCCCGCAAGAACCATTCATACTTCATCGTTTTCCTTAAACCAAAGGGCAAGTCCAGATGGAAAGGCGTTGAAAATGGGAAACGACTCGCAATTCATGCAAATGTCAATGGAAAAGCACGTCGAATTGCTAGGGTTTCAGAACCGACCCTGTTTCACTAAAAAACTCGGCGAACGAACGAAGCTTGACCAATACCGGGAACTGGTTTGCAAGTTCTCGATAACGCTCCGGCGGGTCGAAGTAGTAAATCCTCTCCATTCGGGCCAGCAACGCTTGATATGCAAGCCATTGGTCGGGTACACATATCTCGACGACTTCATGTGAACGTGAATCAAGCTTGGTTTCGCCAAACAGGACCATCATGCCCCGATACCGTCCTACGCCAAATGCACTATCCAAGAGGCGCTGATGAGCCCATGCCTGCACGACGCGCTCGCGTGTGGACATTTTCACGGCAAGATGAAGTGAAAGTTGGTCATTCAGGTCGAAAAGAAAGTCCATAGTCAGCCGAACGGTCCTTGTTTGGATCGGTAACTCTGCTCGCTTTCGTGGCTCGGTTTTCGTAGCTCCAGCCACCAAATGGCCCACAAAACACTCGAAATACGTCGCCGGTCCTTTCTTATTTTGCCTGTCGAACAACTCCAGTGCCAAACAAGGTGCAAGCGCGACGGTGTAGAGGAATTGCGAAAGCGAATCTGTAGGCAATGTTCCGCGCTTTTTGTCTTCCCAAAGGTGATCAATTTTCCGTGCGTCACATAGGAATAATTCGCTATTTGCAGGCCGCGAAACGATTTTTGACCCACTACGCCTCCGGTACGCGTGGTATGACTTTCCGGGAACACGAGAATTGAGTTTTACAGTTGTGCAGTCCTTTTGCAGAAACGTCAACGATAAACGAACCAATGCCCGAATGGCCGTCTCGGCTGGTTCCGAAGCCCAGCCAGCCTTGCAGGACCGCTTTACGTTTTCGTACCCAGATCGCAAGCCCGTCAGAAAGCTGCTCACTTTATAGGCCTTTCATCAATTCCGAGAGCGACATTTCCAACGCATGAGCAATCACGGCAATGTTGCGGAGGGATAGGTTTCTCTCCCCACGTTCGATTCCACCAACATAAGTCCGATCAAGTTCACATTGTTCCGCAAACTCCTCCTGGGATTGGCCCAATCGTTTGCGAAGCTCACGGACTCTTTCGCCGAACCGCTCGAGTATGTCAGCATCCCTTGGCACGCGGGCAAGGCTATGCGGGAAGACGATTATGTGTCCACGGACTATAAGTACCGTGAAGAGCATGATGCGATCCCTTTGCAGTCACGGAGGTCGGCTCATCGACGCGAAATCATTCGCCATTCCCGATTCGACATTCGGTATTCCTAAGAGGAGGGCGGGGTGGGGGGTGTCTTCATGCGCCTTTCCTCCCGCTTCCGGCCTCACGCTTGAGAAGCAGAGTGTCACTACGTGGCACCTCCATCGATCAAGCGCTATACCCATCAAGCCCCCGGAAATCACCCCCATCCACACCCCTCCCCTGAGCCGGAAAATTCCACTTCACTTTTTCCGAATTAGGCGCCGATTTCGATCGCAACTCCTTGATTAACAAAACATTACGTTCGTACAGCAAACACCAATTAAATGATTTTATCGGACGCGCCAAACGTCCTCTAATATGCCCGTTAACACGCATTTCTCACTAGGCGTTCGCGGCGTCGGTTTGGCGCTGGGGTGCGCGGACGAGGCGGTCGGATTTCAGCCCGGCCAGGAGTTACGAACACAACCCAAAAACCCCTTGACTCTCCCAGGCCAGGAGTTACACTGTGTTAGGTTAATGTTTTCTATCGCAACGCCCCGACGGCGGGGGTGCGTCGAGGATATGGAACATGAGCATTACGCGACGGCCAACGGACCCACTTACTCCGGAGCAACGGGTTCGGGTTCAGGGTAATCTGGGCTTGATCGCGGTTCACCTGAAGCGCTACGTCCCGTCCTCGCAAAGGCCTGCCGGAGGTCACGAATGGAAAGATTTGTTTCAAGAGGGTTGCATTGGGCTGATGGAAGCCGCGAAATCGTTTGATCCGGATCGGGGGATCGAATTCGCCGCCTACGCACTGCCGAGAATTCACCGCGCGGTCAGTGACGCCTTGCGTCGCAAACAGCCGGCGATCCGGCAATCGAATACGCGAATAAAATGTTCGAAGTCGGTCAAGAACGACCCCGATCGACCGCGCGTTTATTCCCTCTCCGGAGGGTGGGAGGATTCTTTGTCGAGCCGCAAGAAACAGGATCGCAGTGATCCAACTTTCAACACCGTCGGGGAGCGGTTGTATGAAAAATACCAGCGGGCCGTGAAATCGTCGGTCGCCGATTTGACCGCGGTTCGCGCGATTCGCGACGACCGCGGCAAGCTCATCCGCGACATGGTCGAGAAACGATTGCTCGTCGCGGAAAAAGAAAACCGAACCGGTCTGCGCACCTTGGCCCGCCAGACCGGATCATCGTTTGCGCGAGTGTCGGAGTGCGAAAAGAAACTCGGGTCTTCGATCCGGCGGAAACTGGAATCCGATCCCGAGTTTGCGGAACTCAAACGACAGGCGCGGACTTCATCCATTGGCATGGACCTTCCCGTGGAACCGGGATTGGAACGCCGTCTTGCTGTAAAAAGCGCCGGCGCGTTTCTCAAAACATTTCGACGACTTCATCGCCAAGATCAAGCCAGGGTCTTGCTCACCCTTCTTGAGTTTTCGCAAGTCAACATCGAGACCTTGATCCGATCCACATACCCGCAATTGGCGGCCTCATTGCGTGACATGCTCCAGGATGAAGTGACCCGTGAAACCGGATCAAACTCAAAAAAATCTTGCACGGAAGACCAAGTCGTGGTAGAATCCGCCCTGAATCTCCCAGCTCGGAACAACAAGGGTTAAAGGGTCTTTCATGGCTCTGCATGAGGAGGTGCGTTGTGTTCAGTTCAAGATCGCTATCTCAAGGTTGCGTTGTTTTCCTTTGTTTTTGTTCCGCATCCTTGTCCCAGCTCACGCTTTTCATGGTGCCGGTCGGGGGCAGCAATGTGACTGGCGATCAACAGGTCGCCGTGGAGGCGTTCATCCGAAATGACGGTCCCGATGATGTCCCCATGGCCGTTCAGGTCGATTATCCTTGCAGTTTGACGGGTCAATCCGGTTCCACCGGCACGATCACCGATGTAGTCGTTTTCACCAATGCCAATGGAAGTGCGAGCGGTGTGCCTTGGCTTTGTCCGTTGGATGGATTACATGCCGCCAACCAGACCTTTTGCGCTTCCGCAGCCGCTCATGGACCGGGACGTCCGCCGTGCGTGCTCCCCAGCGGAGCCACCCGGTATCTTTCGACAATCGTTTATGAAGTATCGACGTGCGCGACGGGTGCTTTCGATGCCCAGTTCGAGATATTCGGGAATCCACCACCTCCCGGGTCCTTCTCCGGAACCATTGTGCTGCTCGATGACGGTCCGCCTGACCACCTTCGACTTCCTTTCACGCCCCAAGGCACAACGTTGGTGGTCGAGTCGGGCAGTTGTTGCACGGGGGATTCGTGCATCGAAGACGGCATCAACCAGAGTTGTTGCTTGACTAATCATCCGAACGGTGCGTTTTACGCGGGACGAAGTTGCGACGCGCCGCATTCTTGCGAAGTGCTCATCCCCACCGTATCCCAATGGGGTCTGGTGATCTTTGCCCTTTTGCTGCTCACCGCGGCCAAGATTTCTTTTTCAAACCGGCCGGCGCGAGCCGGATAGATTGCACCACGTTATCTCTCTTGGTTTTGAAAACCGCCTTGCGATATGGCGAAGGGTCATTCGATGGGCGATCCCGCCGAAGTGCCATTGGAATAAGAACCTTTCCTGTAATACTCTATCCAAAGCATCGCGCGGGCACTCGGCGCGCGGAGATGAATAGAGCTCCAGCTCGCTGGGAGTACGGGTGCGTTCTAATCAGAAGGGATTGGAGATGGGACGAATGAACCGAAAAAGACGGTGGTTACTGGTACTTGCGCTCGCGGCGGTCGGGGTGGAAGGGTGCGTTGGCAGGAATGGCGCGCGGGGATTGCGTGCTGGCCGAGCAGAGTCTGAGTCGATCGCCAATCCGGCGTTTTTAGAACAATACGCAGCCACCAGGCGGTTTTCCGCGGGGGAACCGTCGAGCATCAAGGTTGCGCCGGATGGAAAGACGGTGTTGTTTCTGCGATCCGGGCCTCGGAGTTTTGTTCAGGACCTTTATGAGTATGACGTGGTCGGCGGACGCGAGCGCGTGTTAATGACGGCCGAGCAGATTCTTCGGGGGACATCGGAGAATCTGTCTGCGGAAGAACTCGCCCGCCGAGAGCGGATGCGGCTGTCGGCACGGGGGATTACGTCGTATCAGTTGAGCGAGGATGGATCGAAGATTTTGGTGCCGCTGTCGGATCGATTGTTTGTCATTCATCGGGCCAGCGCAAAGGTGATGGAGCTAAAGGGGAGCGAGGGTTTTCCGATTGATCCACGATTCTCGCCGGACGGGTGGAGGGTGGCGTGCGTAAGGAATGGCGATTTGTATGTGTTAGACATCTCTTCTGGAACCGAGCGGAGACTGACCCACGGGGCCAATGACATGATTTCGCATGGAACGGCGGAGTTCGTGGCCCAAGAGGAGATGGATCGGCGAGAGGGGTATTGGTGGTCGCCGGATAGCCGGTGGATCGCCTACCAGCGTACGTCGAACGAGGGTCTTGAGGTGATGCACATTATGGACGCGATGTACCCCGATCGTGCGCCGCAGAGCTGGGCGTATCCTCGGCCTGGGAAGAAAAATGCGGAAGTGACACTGGGTGTCATACCAGCGACGGGAGGAGAGACGACCTGGGTTCATTGGGATGCCCAGAAGTATCCATACCTTGCGAACGTGAAGTGGATGGAGCGCTCGCCCCTGACAGTTCTGGTGGAGAATCGGGATCAAACCGAGGGAGCCTTGCTGTCGGTCAATGAGAATACCGGCGAATGCAAAACGCTGTTGGTGGAGCGCGATGAGGCATGGTTGAGCCTGGACCCGGAGATGCCGCATTGGTTGTCGGATGGAAAGGCGTTTCTTTGGACGACGGAGCGAAATGGGGAAGGGCAGCTTGAGTTGCGGGGTCGGGACGGGGCGTCGATGCGCATGGTGACGGAGCCGGCTTTACACTTTAAGAGTTTCGTGCATTTGGACGAGTCCAATCATACTGTGTATTTCCTGGCGCAACCGGAGCCCACGGAAACCCACCTTTATCGGCTCTCGTTGGACGGAAAATCCGAAGCGGTGCGGTTGACTCATGATCCGGGAATGCACTCCGCGGTTTTTGCGAAGGACAAGGGAGTTTATGTACATATGGCTTCCACCGAAAAGGGAGAACGAATTCGCGAGGTCGTGGACTCTGTCCAGGGAGTGATCGGGTCGTTGTCCTCGACCGCAGAGGCGAAGCCGTTTGTGCCGAATGTGGAGTTCACGACCACCGAAGGGAATCCGGGTATTCATGCGGCGATCGTTCGCCCCCGCAATTTTGAAGAAGGGCGGAAGTATCAGGTCATCGTGTATGTATATGGGGGTCCCGGGGCTCAGACCGTGTTGGCCAGCGTGAATATGTACTTGTTGCAACAGTGGATCGCGGATCATGGTTTCATCGTGGTGTCGGTGGACGGACGCGGAACTCCCGGGCGCGGTCGGGAATGGGAGCGCGTGATCAAGGGGAATCTGATCGATGTGCCCTTGAACGACCAGGTCGACGGATTGCAGGCGCTGGGTCGGATGTATCGAGAGTTAGACCTTTCGCGGGTGGGGATTTATGGCTGGTCGTTTGGGGGATATTTTTCGGCGATGGCCGTGATGAGGCGTCCCGACGTTTATCACTGTGGAGTCGCGGGCGCGCCGGTCGCGGATTGGTTGGATTATGACACTTATTATACAGAGAGGTTTTTGGGAATGCCCGATGCCAATCGGGAAGGGTATGATCGAAGCTCGGTGTTGACGTATGCCAAAGACTTGACACGTCCGTTGTTGATTATTCATGGGACGTCGGATGACAACGTTTATTTTGCACACAGTTTGAAAATGTCCAATGAGTTGTTTCGAGCCGGAAAGCATCATGAGTTTCTGGCGTTGTCGGGTTTTACCCACATGGTGGCGGATCCGGTGGTAACCACGCGACTGTATACGAGAATCGTGGAGTTCTTTCAGAAGAACCTGAGTCGACCCTGACCGACGTTATCCGACGGGGCGAATGGGGCGGGGTTGCCGTTTCTTAAAGAGGTTCTTGAGTTCCTCGGTCAACCCTCGAAGGGTGCGTGGACGGACGACGGGGCGAGACAACGGACCCGTAACGTGGAGTTCCACAATCTCGCGGGAGATGCTTTCCACAAGATCGGAAAGCAGGGGAAGTTGTGCCCAAAGGTGGGGGCTGATGCTCACCAGCGACAAGTCGACGCTCTTGTCGGGCCAGGACAAAGTGCCGGAACCGATCAGGGCAATGGCTTTTCCGCGTAATTGAATATCGCTTAACTCAATTTGGTTCCCGTGGATGAAGAGATCTGCGTGGGCGTCTTCGAAAACGTCTTCGTTGGGGACGGAGAGGTTAATGACTTGCAAGATGGCCAGCATGATGGGGAGTCGATAAAGCCGACCCTGAAGGACTTGAATGCGGCCGAGACCCTTGCGGGATTGGGGATCGCCAACGATTCCGGACAATTGAAACTGGGCATCGACGACGCCGGCGACTTCGAGGGGTTCGCGCCGATCGGACGGCTGAGGAGAAATCGCATTGAGAAACGGTTCGATATCCATGCCGTGCAACTTGAGAGTGAGTCTGTAGTTTGTCTCACGGGGGTCGAACTCCCAATCGAAATCACCCATGACTTGACCGCTGTAGAGCAGAGCTTGGACGGACGGCATGGTGAGTCTGGATCGGTCCAATTCCGTCGAGGCAAAGCTCCAAGGGGCGACCAAGTTGGTGAGCTGTCGGTCCTGCAGAACTAGAGAGGGGGCGTACAGTTTTCCGCGAAAAGCGCTGGAGTGGCCGTCGGGCGAAGAACCGCCGTTAAACTCCAATTGTCCGTCGAGGCGATTGAGGTCCAGCGCACCCGTTGCACGAACTTCTCGAAGGTCGGCGTAACCTTCCACCGTCCAATGGGGCAGCGATTCCGATCCGGTCTGATGAACATGCAGGCGGTCCAAGGTGAGGTCGACCAAACCGGTCGCGTTGAGGTTGGAAATCGTTCGGGCCAAGCGGAGCGGAAGCAAGCCCAGGGTGGTTGGGTTAAGGGATAACCCGGCAATGACCACCGTTGCATCGAGTTGATGTTGGTCGGGTTCCACCAAGGCCGTGGCGCTACCGCGAACTTCGGCGTCACCGTATCGGGCCGACAAGTTGTCGAGCTGGAGCTTGTTATCAAACCACGTGATTTCTCCGTGTGTGTCGGTCAACGGAGCGGGAATCCCTTGATGATGGACGGTCGCACCGCCAAGCTGAATCGAGACCTCGACACTGGTGCGCGGATCATCGACCCCGCTGCGGATTCGAGCGTCCAGAACGAGTGGACCGTCGATCGTCCACGGCTTGAGTCCAGATCGCCAATTCACCGGTAAGGCCTCTCGCAGCGACGGCGAAAGAAAAAAGTTGTCGGAATGGATGACCAAGTCCATCGTACTTGCTTCGTCGTCGACCTTGATCCGACCGTTCAAAACAACTTGGGAGCGATCCATCTCAGCAGTGACCTCTCGAAGCTCGGCGCTGTTGTTGGCCAGGGACAGTTCCCCGTTCATCGAGGTTAGAATCGGAAGATTTCCAGGCGGTTGCAAAGAAACATCGCGCAAGAAAAGATTGACCCGATGTGAAATCTCGTCGGTGAACTCGTCCCAATGAAGCTGAATATCCGCATCGATTTCACCACGGGGTTGCAAATCCAACATGCGTCGGCGGATGGGATCATGGATTGAATTCAAAACGTCGGAGGTGATCGGCACGCGATCCAAGCCCACGAGAATATCCCCAATCGACCTTCCGTCCGTCAAATGGTTCATCTCGCCGCTCGTCTTGAGCGGAGACGACAGCATGAAGCCCTGGAGATCGTGCCAGCGAAGACTGTTCTTACGGGCCTCGACGGGACCCCTGAGATTTTCAAGTGGGTAGGGCAAACAATCATGGGTCAGCATCACGTCGGTTAAGTGAACGTCGCATTCGGATTCCCACCGGGCGAGCTCATAATTCACACAGGGTCGGCGATAAAGGCTGAGCAAGAGTTCAACGGTCCCTTGTGGATTCCAGTCGCGGCGGAGTCGATCGTATTGTGGAGGTAGTCCCGCGCACAGTTCGTCATCGATGGTGAGGTTGGTGGCTTCGATGTGGAGATCGATCGGGGCGCAACGGTTGGTCTCCGCGATCCACCCGTTGATGCACACATGACCTTCCCCTCGCTTTCCGCATAAATCCCGAATCGAAACCGAGGTCCCGTCGTATTCCACGCTGCCTAAGACATCCGAAAGTGTGTAAGGAAAAAAGCGGCACGACGCCGTTCCCCCTTTGGCGACCAACAGCAAACGGCGTAACTTAAACTTCGACGACAGGCCTGATTCTCGGGTGATTTCAACGGAAACGTCGGCCCTCCCCCGTGGATTGTAATCCTCGTGCATATCGAGTAACAGTGAGGAGGATTCGATCAAGCGCTTCTGCGAGGCGTCCACGCTGTCCGAGCGCGGGACCGTAACGTCGTGCCATTGTACGGCAGCGTCGACCGACAGGTCTCGCCACGAAGCAAAGGAAAGTAGGTCGCCTCGTGCCGTCGAATCGAGGTGAAAAGTACCGTCGTGGAAGGCGCCACTCGCGCTGACCTCGATGTGATCATTGCCCAAGTCAATCCGGGCGGAGAGGTTTTGAAACCGAAGGAACCGCTCCGACGCGGGCAAGGTACGCTCTTCGTCGGAAACCGGGATGGAAATCCCATCGATGCCACACTGAAGGCTGAGCGAGAACTTCGGCGTTGTGTTTCCCCAGGAGATTTGATAGTCGGTGATCCGAGCCCGACCGGAAATTCCAAGCTCCTCCAGGCGCCGAGCGGTCGTCGGTGAAGCAGCGGCGGCGAGCGTCGTCAAACCCTGAAGGGGAATCGTCGGCAGACCGCCGCGAACGTGAACGAGTTCTCTTTTCGCCACGTTGAAAATTGTCTGACCGTTTTCCGTCGTGCGTCCAGTGGATTCCCAAGAAATCTCATACGCCCCGGAGTTCGTCGGATCGGGTCGTGCCCTCGCGGCAATGGCCAGGTCAGAGACGGTTCGTGAACGTCCGGCAGTTTCATCGATGATGAGGATTCGGCCGCCGCGCACGTCGAGTTTGGGAAGTTTCGACGGTTCCGCTTCTTGATCTTGAGGTATGCTGAAAACGTCCTTGAGCGTCGTACCCGTCTCCACGTTGGATCGAACCACGCGAATCACGGGATCGATGGCGGTTACGGAATCGATTTGCAGCGGACCCCAAAGGGCACTGAATGGCTGAACCCCGACCGTGATTTGACGGCAATAGAACAGGGGGGGTGGAGAAGTCGCTTCGGGTCGATGGACCGAACTTCGCATGTCGATCGCCACATCGGAAAGTCGAACGCCCTCGAGCCAGGTGAAGCTCGCTTGCCCCACGGTGAAGCGACCACCGAGGTGGCGCTGAACCGCATTTTCCACCATCGCCCGAATGCGATCGGGGTGAACCGCTTCTCGATACAGCAGGGCCGCCGTGATGAAAATGGACACCAACAGAATAAAAGTGACAACGCATGTCACCCAGTAGCGTCGGATGCGTGGTCTCGGCTTGTCGAGAGTCATGTCAATCCTGTCCACGATGTTTCGTCATGGATTCCCCGTGGGGGGTCGGCGGAAATCAACTTGCTTCGTCGACCCGATGGAGAAACGTTGAGAGAACGTTCCGACGACCGCGACAATGCAAAGGGCGGCCAAAATATGTAGAAACGGAATGGCCATCAGTCGATAGCGAACGCTGCCCACGAATACCGTGTGCAACAACGTGACACCGGCAGGGGGGATCAACAACAAACCGATCTTCCAGCGAATACCAGATGCCAAATCGCTCGACCGAATTTCGTCCTCCTCCTTGGATTTGCACTTCTTTGCAGAAGTCCATTTGAGGATGGAACCCATCGCGGCCAAAACGAGCGTCGGCAAGGACCACGCGGCCAATAACCAACGCACGGAAGCCGACCTATACGTTTCAAGATTGGGCACGGGATTCCATGTGCGGGCCAGTTTCGTTCCCGCCAGTCGAAGGATTCTCATCGGTTCACCCTGTATCGCCTTGAGCGATTCCGATTGAAAATATCGATTCCACGCCAACTCGGTCAAACCTGCTACAGCGGGCATCTGCTTAATCTTTCCAAGGTCGCTCGCTCCGTTCGCTTGCGGTCCCACGCCGTCATAGAGTGAGATGCCGGCTCGCGTCGTGAGCCACTGCCATTCGCCCAATATCATACGGTTTCTTCCCGCCCAAGGCAGCAAGGCCATCCCAAGTACCGCCGCCGCCACCCCAAGACCCAAGAGTGTTTCGCGCCGCCATCGACCTTTCGCCGCAAGGAATAGTCCCAAGAGGATAAGAATCGGTAGCCCTGTTTCACGCATGTACACACAGAGCGACGCAACAACCCCGATGAGCAACCACCGGCGGAAACCAGTCCGATTGATTTTCCGTGTTTCGCCCAAAGGAAGCACAAACCAAAGAAATAACAGCGCGAGAGTAAAGGGGATATCCGTGAGAAGGAGCAGCGACGAATAGGCCAGCCAAGGGTCAATGGCCGAAAGGAGGCCGGCGACGACCGCGATTGAACCGAACCCTTGTTTTGCTTTTTCTCCCGACGGTTGAAAAGAAGTGCGAGTCTTCTCCGCCCCACCAAACATTCGATCAGCGAGGAGCATCACGATGACGGCGATGCAAGAACCGAGAATGGCAAGCGTAAATCTAGCCACGAGAACACCCTGCGGCAGGAAAGTTGCAAGTGAAAGCACCAAGGGAAAAAGCGGCATGCGGGAGGCTTGGAATCCAAGCTCGTCACGCATGCCCATCCCCGCAGCGATGGATTGTGCGATCTGCCAATATTGTTGCTCGTCGGGAAATTCAAGAGTCGCCGCACCTTGGCCACGAACGATCATCAAGATCAACATCGCCAGACGCGTGATCATCGCCAAAATGAAAACGACCCAAATCCACCGGATTCCAAACTTTCGACCGGCGTCAGAGGGTAGGGCGGGCTCTGTCCGTCGATCCGGATCGCGAACCATTGGATGATCTTCGAAGTTCACGACGTGAGCTGCCTGGCCTGTAATCGCAATACCCGGCGAGTCAATGCGGTCAGTTTCACTCGATCATCGATGCGGTGACCGACGATCCAAATCGGACCCAGTTGATCGCACAAAACGGCCACGCGATCTCGCTCTTCGGGGGCAACCTTGGCGTCGGCCAGAAAATCCGAAACCTTCTTCGAACCCGGAGCCCCAAGTGGAAAAAATCGATCGCCCGGTTTCTTGGATCGCACAACCAACGGCGGATGCACGGCCTCATAATCTACGTGTTCCTCTAACTTGTTTGCTCCACGTCGAAGCCTGGGCACGTCATCACTTTGAATCTCCATCACGACGCAGGTCAACTCCAACCCGCGTATGGGCAAGGAGGTCACGCCCGGCAAATGAACGGCCACGTCGGGCGAGATCGTCTCCCGGGGCTGCGGGGTCGCAAGCGAAAACTGCAGCCGACCATAGCGCTTCTCCACCATCATCCCCGATGGAAGTTGCACTTGTTTTCCGCCGGCGGAGTCGTTCACCAGGTCCCCGATTGCAACCACGTGGGCAAAAGTAAGCTCTTGTTCACCGACGCCGAGCGAGCGATAGGCCAAGCGAATCAACTCCGTCTGCACGATGCGGCTTTTTCGAGCAAGGGCCTCGACGTTGAGCGCCACGCACTGATCGGTCCGGGTAAGAACAAGCGTCTCAAACGTCTTCTCCACCGTTTCGCCAAGAAATTCTTTCAACCAACGCGCCTGCTCGCCGAGTCGGATCAGCGCCTCGCGAACTTGGGGATTCACCTCGGCTTCGAGTTTCGGAAGGATTTCGTTGCGCATCAGGTTCCGCATCGGTTCGTTCGATTGATTGCTGCGATCCTCGCGCCAGGCGATCCCTTCGTCAGACAGATAGTCGAGAAGCTGTTTTCGCGTGAATCCCAGCAAGGGACGGACCAGACGAACCGCACCTCCAATCCGTAAGGGTCTGGACTTCGGTATACATGACAGCCCCAGAAGTACGGTGCCCCGAAGGACCCGATGAAGTATCGTTTCCGCTTGGTCGTCCGCGTGGTGTGCCACGGCGACGATCGAAAAACCAGTGGCCACACAAACTCGCTCAAAGAACGCATATCGTTCCCGGCGAGCCAGTTCCTCGACGCCCAATCCTTCGCGAGCGGAAAGCGCTGCAATATCTGTTGAACCGATCGTGCACGGCAGATCAAGGCTGTCGGCGGCGCCCTGAACGAACGCGGCGTCTTTTTCAGATTCCGCACCCCGAAGCTTGTGATTGAAATGGGCGATGTGGATATTCAAGGGCCATGGGTGATGTTCGCGGAGCGAAACCAGAAGATGCAGAAGGGCCATCGAGTCGGCACCGCCGGAAATCCCGACCACCACGGCGTCCGTCGGGTGAATCAAACCCTCCGTGCTGAGTTCTTGAAAGAGACCCTTGAGCACCGAACGAGTAGCTTCGTTATCTCGAGCCATGCGCCTTGCTCATCGGAATCCGCATTGACCCACTGGTGTACTCGCCGCAAGTACGCGACCCACATTCAGGTCGTAGGTCGGGTCATCGACCCGACACTCCGCTAAAGATGGGCGGCCTCTCCGATCATCTCGGACAGCGTCGGATGCGGATGAATCGTGGATGCCAAATCGTGCGCGACCGCACCCATCTCCAACGCCAACACGCCCTCCGCGATCATCTCACCCACGTGAACGCCCGTCAGCCCGACACCCAGCAGTCGCTGCGATTTCTTCTCGAAAATCAGCTTGGTCAGACCATCCGTCCTCCCCAGGGCAACCGCCCGCCCCGAAGCGGTCCACGGAATCTTTTTCACGATCAAGTCCATGTTCTTTGCCTTGGCCTCGGTTTCGGTCAGACCGGCCCAGGCAATTTCCGGGTCCGTAAATACTACGGCCGGAATCGCCCGTGGTTCAAACACCGCCGATTTTCCGGCCAGAATGTCCCCCACCACAGTCCCTTCGTGAAGCGCTTTATGGGCCAAAAGAGGGTTCCCGATCACATCGCCGATGGCATAAATCTTGGGCGAAGTAGTTTTGAACTGACCATCCACCTTGATAAACCCCCGTTCATCGAGAGCAACCCCCGCCTTTCCGAGATCCAGCTCCCCAGTGTTCGGACTACGTCCCACCGCAACCAAAACCTGTTCAAACGTCTTGGATTCAGGCGGGTTCCTGCCCTCGAAGATCAGCTCAATTCCATTCTTGACCTCTTTCATTCCCGTCACTTTGGTTTCCAGACAGATCGCCGCAAAGTCTTCTTCAAGCCGCTTGAGCAACGGCCGAGCCAAATCCTTATCCACCCCAGGCAACAACCCGGCGGTCATTTCCACAACCGTAACTTTCGAGCCCAGCGCCGCATAAACCTGCCCAAGTTCGAGCCCAATGTATCCGCCTCCCACGATGAGCAGCGTTTTCGGAATGCTCGGTAATTCAAGAGCCGTTCGAGAAGTCCACACGTGCGGCGACTCAATCTGAACCCCGCGCAAGTTGATGGACCGGGACCCCGTGGCAATGACGGCTCGGCGGAACTTAATCCGTTTCACATCGCCGCCTTGCAGAACCACGTGCTTATCATCCTCGAATTTCGCCGTCCCCGTGATCTTCTCCACCCCGTGCTTCTTCGCCAGCGAATCCAACCCCGACGACAACTTATCAACCACCTCACTCTTCCAAGCTCGAACCGCGTCGATGTTGATCTTGGGCGATGCGAACTTGATCCCCATCGCCTCTGCCGCCTTCGCGGTGTGCAAAACTTCCACGAGCGACAAATACGTTTTCGATGGAATACACCCTCGATGAAGACATACTCCGCCCAAAGCCGGCATGGATTCCACCAACGTAGTTTGAATTCCGTTGGCCGCCGCCCGAAACGCGGCATGATACCCACCAGGCCCACCCCCGATGATCAACAAATCCGTCTCTTGCGTGAATTCACCTACGACCATCCCTAGCCTCGCTTGCCACCAAGATTTTTTTCAAACGCCTATCGACCGAACCGAGCCGCGACCGTGAGGGAGCGGTATCCACCAAAACCAATAATCGTAGGTCGGGTCATCGACCCGACGTGCCAAGCTTGTTTGAACGTCCAAGTCAATCCAGCATGAACTTCCCCGGAGTTTCCAGGTAACCGATGATCTCCCTCGTCAACCGCGACGCATTGGCCCCATCCGTCGCCCGATGATCAAACGACAAATTCAGCGGCAGCATCAACCCTTCCGCCACCGCCCCGTTACGGAAAACCGGCACTTTTCTCGCTCGGCCCAGACCGAGAATCGCCACTTCAGGATGATTGATAATTGGCGTACTAAACGTTCCTCCCAAAGCCCCGACATTGGTGACCGTAAACGTCCCTCCCTTGTAATCCTCGATCCCAAACTTGTTCGTGCGAACGCGCTCCGCGATCGACGTCAACTCGCCCGCAATGCCACGTAGTGTCAGTCTATCGGCGTCTCGAATTACTGGAACGACCAACCCCCTTTCCGAATCCACAGCCACTCCGACACCGATATAGTCCTTGTAAATCATCTGCCCGCCGTCTTTGTCGAAGCTCGAATTGAATTCGGGATACTTCCGCAGCGCGACGCACAAAGCTCGGATGACAAACGTTAAAACCGTGAGCTTCGGGTCTCCGCCAGTGGCTTCGTTGAGCGATTTGCGAACTCGTTCGAGCTCGAAAATGTCCGCTTCGTCGCCGTGGGTCACGTGCGGAATCGTGTAGACCGATTTCGCCATATGCTCGGCAATCGTCTTGCGGATCTGCGTCAGTGGAACACGTCGAATCGGGCCCCATTTATCCACATCTGCAACTCCCCCAACCGGACGAGGAGCCGCCTCGCGCCGTGGAATCGGAGCCGCAGAAACACCTGACAAAACCGGTTGCGAACGTTTTTTCGCCGCACCCTCGACATCTTCCTTGGTCACCCGCCCACCGGGACCGGACCCGCTGATGCCATCGATGTCGACGTTCATTTCCCGCGCCATTTTCCGAATCGCCGGCGCCGCCGCCGCGCTGGTCTTGGACGGGGATACCGAAGCGGCCGGTTGAACCGGCGAGCTGATCGCCGTCGGCGCCTTGGCCTTCGTCCCCGCCAATGATGAAGCCGGCTTAGCAGTAAGCGTCACAGCGCCCGCCGAATCATCAAACGTCACAATCACGTCGCCGACGTTGACCGTCTGACCCTCATGAACGTGCACCGTTTGCGCGATACCCATAAACGGCGATGGAATCTCCACAGCCGCCTTGTCCGTCTCCACCTCCATCAGATATTGATCTTCCTGAATCTGATCACCCGGCTTGATCATCACGCGCACGATTTGTGCCTCGTGAATGCCCTCACCTAAGTCCGGAAGCAAAAATTCCCTTGGCATATTGGCGTTACTCCAACTGATGTTCACTCAGCGATGCCCAACCACCCGCTACGACGATACTGTAGCAGACCTGCTCGTTGGGTCCAATCGGGCGCGGAAATCAAGACATCAAAAAGCCAAGACTTCACGTGCCGCGTGGGCAATGCGATTGGCGTTGGGTAAATAGGCACGCTCCCGGGCGAAATAAGGAAACTGAACGTCAAACCCCGTGACACGTCGGATGGGCGCATGGAGGTAATCCAGGGCTTTTTCAGCGATTCTCGCAACGACTTCGGCCCCAATGCCACATCGTCTCGGCCCCTCGTGAATAACAACCGCCCGACCAGTCTTGGAGACGGATTTCGTAATCGTCTCCGTATCGATCGGCGCGACAGATAGCAAATCAACGATCTCCGCGTTCACTCCCTCTTCCTTGAGTTCATCAGCCGCTTCCAACGTCGGTCGCATCATCGCCCCATAGGAAATCAACGTGATGTCACTTCCCTCACGCGCGACGTGCGCCTTCCCAATCGCCATATACTCCGGCTCATCGGGCACTTCCTCCTTGAACGATCGATACACCTGCTTCGGTTCAAAAAAGATCACCGGGTCCGGATGTCGAATCGACTCCAGCAAAAGCGCCCGCGCATTCCTCGGCCCCGAAGGAATCACCATCCGCAATCCCGGCGTGTGCGCATAAATCGTTTCCCGACTTTCACTATGATGTTCCACCGCCCGAATCCCGCCGCCGTACGGCATCCGCACCACCATCGCCAAACCAAATCGACCCCGCGTTCGATTGCGAAACCGCGATACGTGCTGTTCAATCTGGTGATACGCCTGATACGCAAACCCGGAGAACTGCATCTCCGCCACCGGACGCAATCCATAGATGGCCATCCCGACGGCACCACCGACAATCGCCGCCTCCGCCAGCGGCGTATCAATCACCCGCTTCTCACCATATCGCTTGAGCAAATCGGCCGTAACCCGGAACACCCCCTCGTCCACGCCGATGTCCTGCCCCAGCAACACCACGCTCTCATCCAAGCGCAGCGCTTCATCCAACGCCTTATTCAACGCCGCAACCATGTGCATCTGTGCCATAAGAATTGATCCGACTAGTGCCCCTTCCCGACACCTTCCCTCTGCAACGCCGCCTTAAATTCCTCCCGCTGTTCCAACAACTCCGCCGCCGGTTCCGCATACATATAGTCAAAGCAATCCAGCGGATCCACCTCCCGACCGGCCTCAAACCGTGTCACCGCCTCTGCCACCTGCTTCAAAATGTCCGCCTCAATCTCCTCCACCAACTTCGCGTTCAAAACCTTCTTATCCAAAAGGTATTTCTGAAACCGCGGAATTGGGTCAAGCTTCTCCCACTTTTCAACTTCTTCTTGCTTCCGATACTTCGTCGGATCATCCGCCGTCGTATGCACACTAAGCCGATACGTAACCGCCTCTATCAACGATGGCCCGCCATCCTTCTTCGCTTTATCCACCGCCTCTTGAGTCGCGGCGTAAACCGCCAACGCATCGTTCCCATCCACCTGCATCCCATCGAAACCATACGCCAGCGCCTTCTGCGCCAACGTCTCCGATGCCGTTTGCTTCTCCCGCGGAATGGAAATCGCCCATTGGTTATTCTGAATCATGAAAATCACCGGCAATCCATACACCCCGGCGAAATTCATCGACTCATGAAAATCCCCCTCGCTCGTGGCCCCATCCCCACCAAAACACAAAACCGCGTGCTTATCCCCGCGCAGTTTCATCGCCCACGCAATCCCCATCGCGTGCGGAAATTGCGACGCAATCGGCACCGCTATCGGCAAATCCTTCACCCCCGGCGGCGGCGAACATCCTTCCTCATACCCACCCCAAAACTGCAAAATCCGCTCCATAGGCCAACCGCGATGAATCATCGATCCCGGTTCACGAAACGCATGAACCACCCAATCGTCAGGCCCCATCACCAACGCCGACGCACAATGAGCCGCCTCCTGCCCACGACACGGGCCATACGTCCCAATCCGACCCTGCCGCTGCATGTTGATACAGCGCTCATCCAACCGCCGGGCACTGAGCATCAATCGATACAACACCAAAAGCCGATCCGCATCAATCTTCGGCTCCAGCGCTTTATCCAACTGCCCCTTCCCATCCAAAATAGAAAGGTACTCCACCTTCGGCTTCATCGGCATCACTCTTCGCGGCACAGCCTATCCCTCTTTCGTAAATCCGGTCATCGACCCGACGCAAGCGAGCCGCGGGCATTCCGAACCCGGCTTGCCGGGAGCCCGCGCGACCCCACGATCAATTCCATCTGTACGTCGGCCCATCGACCCGACATCCGCAGGCTGAAAGCCTGCCACAGGACAGCCCTGGGCAGAGCGCAGCGCCGCCCAGGGTCATCGTGACCCAAAAATAATCCCCTCCCCCTGGAAGGGGGAGGGCCAGGGTGGGGGCTGGGTGGCCCATCTCCTCTGGAGATGGGGGGAACCTCCCCAACCCAACGAAACCGGAGCTTACCGATTCACCATGACCCGGACAAGATCGCTATACCAACCCCCGAAATGTCGCTCGATGAACTCACTTCACCGCGTTTAGAATGTGTCTTATCCTGGTTGTGATTGAGTCTGAGAGATGAAATGACCCGTCAGTGGTCCTCCACAATGTCGTGTTAAGAATGCGTGCCCCACCCTTTTCGAAGATGGGGCACGCTCGCCTTGTCTGCAAACCAACTTGGCCTATGTACCGGACAACTTAATCGCCGCTTCCAGCAGCGCCTTTGCGCCTTCGCGCCCGGCATCAATGACTTTCGTCGGATCCGCCGAAACCGCCTTGAGCTGCCAGTTCCCAAGCTCATCCTTCACCAGAACGGTCAATACGTTCCCGGTTGCCTTCACCTCCAACGGATTGATCGGCGTCCAATATCGTTCGTCATACATCTCTTCGATGTATTTTTTCGCCAATCTCTGGAGTGGGAGTGGGTCGTTCTTGATCGCCGTGAGGAGAACCCCTGGTTTCTGACTGGCCATGATAGAGTGGATACGGCTCAAAAAAACGTCTTTCGAGCCCCCCGTTACCGAATCCTCTGTAATGACTGAATCCGCTACCCCTTTGAGGATCCGGCCGGTTTCGTCGATCGCCACCAACGCGGCAACATATTCATCATGCGACGCCGGAAGCGGAAAACCGAGTTGAAAACACTCTCGGTAGAATCCTCGGACCAGTTCGGGCATGCCCAACCGCTCCGTTACCACCTGACAATAGTTCCCGTACGCGACCAGCACGGAAAGTAACTCTTTCCGCTCCTCTTTCTTCGGAACCCGCTCCTTCCACTTATCCTCAAACTCGGCAATCCCAAGTTCATCGTAATAAGCCACAATTTCTTGGAGCAGCGGTCGGTGGTTCGCAGGATCGCAAACCAGGGATCGGTATTTCTTGCATCCGTCGTCGCAACTCAAGTCTTGGGCGAGATCGTGGATAGCCTTGGCGAGTCCAATTCCATGTGCCACACGCGAGTCCGGTTTGTCGGCCATCGGTCCATTGTAAACGGAAACCTCGACCCGAAGCTTGGAACAGCCGGTCGCCATCGCTCCCGCAAGGACGACGACGACTCCAACAGAGATTATTTTTCTGGCGTACATTAGTTTGTTCCTCCTGGCACCACGGGCGCGGTCTTCGGGCAAATCTCAATTCCTTGAAACGTCTCATAGAGCGTAATCAACTTCTGATAAGCGGGATTCGAACACTGGAGCTTGAGCGCCGCGATGGCCGCCTGATCAAGTTGCTTCTTCATCGCTTCCTTCTCCTTTGCCTTTTCCTCCGCTTTCTGTTCCGCTTTCTTGACCTTATCGTCGATCAGCTTCTTGAGCCCCTCATCTTTGGCAATCTTCGAAATGGCATCGGTGATCGGGCTCGGATCGGCCGACATGATAATCGTAAACCGCTTGTCTTTGATCGGAAACCCTTGACCTTCAGGACCCGTCACCAAGTAATTCTCCGCGTCCTCGCCGGCAGATTTGCTATCCGACGTTTTGGGTGTATCAAATTTCTGTTCTCCAAGAAACGTATCAATCGCGTCCGCCGAATACCAACCGGTTACGAACTTGGTCTTGGTCCATCCCGGAAACCCCTTCAGCTTGAATCGATAAAACTGCACACTTTCCGTGTCCTTGTTCACGACACCAACATAGTGGGTCTGGCTGAACCGGTTGCTCTGACAGCCAAAGGCCGACAACCCCGTGGCAATTAAGAAAAATCGCCAACGTGTTCCGTTCTTGCTCACGTACATGAATGATCTCCCTTCAATTGAATAATCCAGGCCTGGAGACCGAGCGCACCCAGCAGAACAACACGAATGTCGTTCTAAAAAATGAAAACTGAAGCGCTAAACCGCAATCCCAAACCCAGATGCCCAAACAATACCGGCACCCATTTGGTAATGCAAGTAAGCCAAGTAAGTTGGGTCATCGACCCGAAATTATTCACCATTCTTGATTCGGCCTAACCCCCGGCCAAGCCACGACTTACGATCGAAAGCAAATACTCCTTGACTTTCCCAGAATATATGTTAGTCCATTGTATGGATTGATCAGAACCGCGACAGACATGGAGCGGTCCGTTGTAGGTCGGGCTCGGCCCGCCAATCAGTACCGCGACCGTCAGGGAGCGGGAGTTACAAGGGCGAAAGTGAGGTGAAACGTGACCGACAGAAACGCGAATCATAAAGCGACACTTTCATCTGGCTTGGACACCAAAATGCGCACTTTGAGCACAATGCCAACACGTGGCACTTTTCGATCGAATCAACAAAAACACCTTGTTTTCCAGGGCCTTAAAGATCAAAGTGCCACCAACTTGGCACAAAAGCCCCAAAAAACAAAACAAAAAAATAACCAAACGAACCCATCTTTAAGTGTCACTGAACAAAGGATTAACAGTGAAGCTGAGCGAAGAAAACTTGCACTGACAAACTGAGGCCAATGTGAAGAACCCAGGCAAACGTAATGAGACTTCGCCTCATGCATTGTCCATCCGAGTAACCCGCAGCGCTTCCTCCAATGTGGTCAAACCTTCCTTCACCTTGGTGATGGCGTCATCGCGCAAGGTAATCCCTCCGTGCAAAGCGGCGTGTTCCTGCATGGCCGTGGTCGAGGCTTTGACCATCACCAATTCCGAAAGCCCCGGATCAAACGGCACGTATTCAAACGCCCCGATCCGGTCGAAGTATCCGCTTCGCGTGCACCGCGAGCATCCGGCCCCACGGAAAATCTCAACTCCCGTTCGCCCGGCGGGAATCTGCAAAATCCGCCGCTCAATTTCATTGGCCGGATGCGCCCGTTTGCAATTCACGCAAATCTTCCGCACCAACCGCTGGGCCATCACCCCGACCAAACTACTGGCCACCAGATACGGTTCACAACCCATATCCAGCAACCGTGTCACCGCTCCAACCGCCGAATTCGTGTGCAACGTCGCAAAAACCAGGTGCCCGGTGAGAGACGCCTCCAACGCCAAGTGGGCCGTCTCTTCATCTCGAATCTCTCCGACCATGATGATGTCCGGATCGTGTCGCAGAATGCTTCGCAGGGCATGCGCAAACGAAACTCCAAACTCCGAGTCCACCGCGACCTGGTTGATCCCGGCCATATGGTACTCCACCGGGTCTTCGATCGTGATGATGTGTTTCTCCACCGAATTGATTCGTTGCAGCGCGGCATACAACGTCGTGCTCTTTCCGCTGCCCGTGGGACCGGTCAAAAGGATAATTCCATACGGCCGTTGGATCAGCCGCTCGAAGGCTTGGCGCATTTCCATTCCCATGCCCAAGGTCTCTAACGTGAGACGCGATCGATCCGAGGAAAGCAACCGCAAGGTTACTCGCTCGCCTCGTGCCGTCGGAATCACCGCCACTCGAATGTCGATCTCCTGCTCAAAGCTGCGTCGGCTGAATCGACCGTCTTGCGGTTTGCGTCGCTCGGTAATATCCAGAACCGAAAGGACCTTGATGCGCGACACCAACGAAGGCGCGGCATCGAGGGGAAAGGCCCGTGCTTCGAGCATTCGCCCGTCAATTCGGTATCGGACACGCAACCGATCATCCTCAGGCTCGATATGGATATCGCTGGCCCGTCGATCGACGGCTTCATCGATGATGCTGTCGAGTTGCTCGATCATATTCAAACCCGTGGTCGAAGCCGGAGACACCGCGCTGGAAACGGGAATGACATCGGTCATGCGCGCTCCCTGGGTTCGCGCATTTCCGTAGATGTCCTCGATCGCTTCCATGATTTGATAGCGCGGACTGACCACGAATTGAATGGGTCGTTGAAAACGTTCGCCCAGTGCGGCCGTCACGGAAGGATCGACCGGGTCCGCCAAGGCCACCACCAGTTGCCCGGAGACCTCGCCGAACACCAGACAATGTTTCCGCCGAGCAATATTCTCGGGCAAGGTCAGCGCCCAGGCGCGATTGGGAGGTCGGCGGGTCAAATCCAGAAACCGCACTTCGGCAACTTCAGCAGAGACTTGGGCGACATCGGCTTCGCTGATCGCGTCGTTTTGAATCAGCACGTCGACCAAAGAAAGCCCAAGCAATTCGGATTCGCGCCGATGGGTAATCAGTCCCGCTTGAGTGAGTACGCCGTCGTTGAGCAATTTCCCAACGACCCGGTCCTCAATCGATTCGTTTGCAAACATCACAAAACTCGCGAAGCCTTCAGAATCTTAATCCAATCGAGCGTCTCAACCCCGACCGATGACCACCATCAGCGCGTCATCATCGGGCTGGGAGCCGGCCAAATGCGCGGTATAGGCCGATTCGATCCGACTCTGAATTTCCTGAACGCCGCCGAATGCGGTGTGCTCCAAGAGCGATTCATGAATTCGTTGCGACCCTACCGTCTCGCCGGCGGAGTTCGCACTTTCCACGAGGCCGTCCGTAAGAAGGATGACGCGAAAGGCATCCGGCAAATCCACCCGCGTCGCGGCATACGAACAATCCGAATCCACTCCGAGCACCAAGGTGACTTGATCGAGGGTCATGAGTCGACCTGGGGCGGGCATCAAGAGCGGCGGCATGCCGCCCGCGTTGACATACGCCATCTTCCCCGCCGCAAGATCAAACCCCGCGTACACGCACGGCAAAACCCGACGTGCATTAGTGCCCATGAGCCATGCATTGATCCCCGCAAACATGGAAGAAGGGTCCATCAAGCAATCCGGGTTTACCGCCAGCGCCGTTCGAACCGACGCCCGAATGGCATTGGACTGAGCAAGTCCCACGATGCCATGTCCACCGCCGTCTACGACCAATACAGCACAACGCTCTTCATCCAAATGAATGAAGTCGGCAAAGTCGCCGCACTTCGCTCGACCGAACAAACACTTGGAACTGGCTGCAAACGTGGCCGAACCAGTGACAGGACTTGTCAACAGCGACTGAATGCGTCGCAACCCTCCAACCCATGCAGCGCCTTCTCGGGTCGCGGTCCGTACAAGTCGGCGCGAGGTTTCGGCGATCACCGCCCCGCAATACGCGCCCGCTGCAACGGCGTATTGCAAGTCGCTGCTGGTAAACGGCTTGCGAGCCGAGGGTCGATCCAGGTAAAGCACACCCAAGATTTCGCCGTGATAGGCCAAGGGGACCGCCAACGCCGTCACAGCGTACCCCAACTCCGTGTTCATGCCGCTCGCGGCATCCGGATAGCGCCCGCCAACCGATTGAAGAATCGGGGCCATGACAAAAGTTTGGCTCACGGGGGTGAGCGATCCGCTGGTGAGTCTCTTCAGTCCTCGATGGGCCAGCGGAAAAAGTGTCGTCTTGGTATCACCACGAAGGGCGATCAAACCCCGATCGGCCTGCACATCCAAGAGCAACTGCCCCAAGGCCGAATAAGCGATATCCTCCACCCGACCGGTAACGCGCGGTTCGGGTGCGAGTTGCGACAACCGTTCCACCTGAGCTTGGGTCAGGGAGATGGGTTGCTTGATTTTCCACCAATCACAGTGGGGCGGTTCGGTTCGATCGGGCGTGAGAAAAGTAAGCTCAATTTTGTCGCGGGGGACATCTTCGTCCAGGAATTCCAGAACTCTCGCTCCCGCGCGGACGACGTCGCCGGATGCCAAATAGGTCTCGGAGATCAACTCGCCGTTCACGAAGGTCTTGTTGCGACTCCCCAAATCTCGAATCCGAAATCGCCCGCCGCTCTCCAGTTCAATCCGAAGATGTTCGCGCGAAACCGTGTCGTCGACCATGATGATCTGACAGTTCGGCGCCCGTCCAATGATGCAATGCTCGTTGTCGAGCGTGCGCGTTTGAAGCTGTCCCGCGTCGTCGATGTATCGCAGTTGTGCCACGGGTCGAAGTATAGCTCCGGCAAGGGGTCGGTCCAAGCCGAACCGCAATCATTATGGAATTCCGTCGTCGGCCCTGATGCGGAAGGTCAACCGGGCGACGACCGGCCGCTGAAAATCCCAATCGTCGTAGGTCGTTTGAAGAAGCGTTTTCACATCGGGTTGAATGATCCCTCGATGTCGCACCCGACCGTTGCATCGAACGGTGATGGGTTGTGCAAAGTCCACGCAATGGTGGGGGAGGAGCAATTCGATTTCCGCGCAACGGTGGGCGGTGATGTCAACGGTCTGTCCATCGATCCGTCCGCCAAGGAAACCAAGGTGTTCTTTTAGCACGGAGGTGATGTATTCATTTCGATCAGTCCCCGCGGCCGGCAGGATGGAGAGTTGATCGTCGCGCCACACTTCACCGCCGAATTTCGCAACCCGCAACCAGCCGGCCCGACCTTGGGTCGGATACCGAAACCAGTGTGCCACGGATGGTCGGAAGGTGGGTCTCGATGATCCAAGGAATTCGCTTGACAGGTTGGTGGTGATTTGCGTGTGGGCGTCGAGGGAGGGAATTCGAATTCCGCGACCGTTTATGCCGAATTGAACCGCGTGCATATCGAGCCAATCGGCGAAAGCTGAAACCTGTTGGCTTCTTGGGTCTTGTTCGGATGGGTGCGACGGGGTGGAGATAGGAAGCATCTTCATCGAACCTAGGTTTCGCGTAAGAAGGGGCAAGCTTTGTTCTGGATAGGGAAGTTGGGGAGCGGACTGGACTGTAACCAAGCCCGCGAAAAGGTCGGCATTCATCAATGCTGAATGCCAGGCCGCGTCACCTCCGCCTTGCCTACCGAACAAGTACGCGCGATTCGAATCCACATGGATTCGCTTTTTGCATTCGCGCAGAAGCCGGTACACCATTCCCGCGGATTCGTCAGATGGTAGGTGAAACGTCTCGTCGGCAGGCCGGGCGGGAGATACAAATACGCATTCCGCTGCACGTGGACCCAAGAGCTGGACGGCTTGGGCGTGCAGCGAAGTCAGAGTTTCTCCTTTTGAGGGCATACAGAGCACAAGGGGATGAGCCTGGGTCGGATCGTAGTTTGGCGGCAGTCTGTAATGGATCACTACCCGCGATTGATTCTCGCCGGTTACGGTAAACGTGCCGCTTTGTGGCAACTCGCCCCAGATTTGGACTTTCCCGATGAGGTTGGCCACCAGCCCAACATTCCCGCGACATGTGCGGGCTATGGCGTCGGCCAAGTTTGACCGTTCGGCTTCGCGATCGGATTGGAAGAAGGCGGAAACCGTCGCCTCGATCAGTTCCCCTGGGAGAACACCGGCCAACAATCTTGTCGGAATTACGGAAACGCAAAGGAGCAACGCGCAAAAGGTGGCCCTGGGCGGGGAATGAAAGGGCAAAACTGTTCGAAAACGGGCGATCATGGTGTTCCCTTCATCGTATTATTCCCGATCTTGTCCCGGATTGACACTTTTCCATTTAGGTTTATAATCCCAGCGTCACTGAAAAAGTGGGGCATGTGGCATACTGGCTTGGTGACAACGGGAGGACGGGTATGCGCCGAGCGATTCGATTATTCGCCAAGGAACGCTGACATGTACCTGGAGCCGAACCATGCACGCTTCCGGCCTTTGTGCGGATTCCGAAAAGGCCTGAAGGGAAGAAAAGATGCGGATCAACGAAACTTGTTTCACTCGTTGCGGAGCGCGGCCATGTTTTAGCGGGCAAGGCGTTGCTTTGAAGTACCGTGACTTGACGATGTGGGACCGCGGTGCGTTCCCCTTTTTTTTAGATGGAATCGTAACGATCTTAACAAGATGCAGGATGGAAATCGGTAAGACCTGGAAAGGATTGACTGGCGACGAATGAATACCGACTTACTGCGCATAGTCGACTCGATTAGCCGCGACAAGAACATCGAGAAAGAGAACGTCTTTGTGGATTTGGAGGCGGCGATGATTTCGGCCGCTCGCCGGGCCTTCGACGAAGCCGAAGACGTCGTGGTCAAGATCGATCGAGTCAATGGCGACATTCTGGCCACGGTCGACGGTCGCGACATTGACATGAAGACCCTCGGTCGCATTGCGGCTCAAACCGCCAAGCAAGTGATGATCCAGAAGATTCGTGAAGACGAACGCGAATCTTTGTTTCAAGAATACTCCCAGCGAGTGGGCGAAGTCGTCACGGGTACGGTTCTTCGGCAGGAGGGCGGCGGACTTGTCGTGAACATCGGTCGTGCGGAAGGCTATCTGCCTCGGAGTGAACAAATCCCGGGTCAGACCCATCAACCCGGCGAACGCCTACGGGCCATGATTCTCGACGTTCGAGAGGATCAGCATCGGGTCAAGATCGTCCTTACCCAGACTCATAAAGACTACATCCGTCGGCTATTCGAACTGGAAGTGCCCGAAGTTTCGGAACGAGTCATCGAGATTCGGGCCTTGGCTAGGGAAGCCGGATATCGCACGAAAATCGCGGTGACTTCCATTGACTCCAAGGTTGATGCGGTCGGGGCGTGTGTCGGGGTTCGAGGCAGTAGAATTCGCAACATCGTCGACGAATTGGGCGGTGAAAAAATCGACATCGTGCGGTGGAATGAATCGTCCCAGGTTTTGATCGCCAACGCCCTGAAACCGGCGGAAGTAAAAGAGACGTTCCTTTGCTTCGAATTGGGGCGGGCCACGGTGATTGTTGACGAAGAGCAACTCTCTTTGGCGATCGGAAAACGTGGACAGAATGTTCGCTTGGCCGCTCGTTTGACCGGTTGGGATATCGACATACTCACCCCCGTCGAATACGACAAGAGCATTGACGACATGGAGCATTCGCTGAAGAGCATCGAAGGGGTCGAAGACGTTCTTTTGGACAAGATGCTTGCTATCGGGGTGGTTTCGTTGGCTGGGTTGGAAGAACTGGGTCCTGATCCACTTGTTTCGGATCTTGGGGTTGAGGCGACCTTGGCGGCCAAGATCATAGAAATCGCCGGGGTCGAAGCCAAGCGATTGGCGGCAGAAGCGGAAGTAAGGAAAGCGGCGAAGGCGGCTCAAGCGGCGGTAGACGCCGCGAATCGTTTAGCCAAAGCTTCCGAAGAACCCAGCCCGGAATCTATGCTTGAGGCGGCTGCTTCGATCGACCTGCAAGACCCATTTGCCTCCGTGGTTCAAAGTGCCATTGAGGTGGAACCATCCTCGTTGTTGGATCCAGTGCCTGCGGACATAGAGCAACCTTTGGAAACGCAAGGAGTCACTGCGGATAAAATCTAGGTAGCGTGGTGCATTGTCCGTCTCGAAGGGTAAGGACCGTCTTGTGGTTGAAGTCCAGAGGGTTTGAAACACGGAATTAGCGAGGTTCGTTTTTCAACCACCCTCGTTTTGGGAGACTGGTTTTGTCTGAGAAAATGCGCGTTCACATCCTGGCGAAGGAATTGAACGTCACGGCCAAGACCATTATCGACAAATGCCGCGCGGAAGGCATCGATACGGTCAAGAACCACATGTCGACCTTGAGCGCCGGTCTTCATGCGACGATACGTGAATGGTTCAGCGAAGGTTCGCATGACACGGTTTTGGAAACCACGGAGCGGATCAATCTTGCTGAGGTACGGATCAAGACCCGACGAAGACGCGTGGGCGAAGGCGGGATCCCACTGGACTCCACGGGCGACTTCACCGATGTGGCGGTGGATGATTCCGAGGAAGATTCTGAGGAACACGACGAGGGGTTAACTCCTTATACGGCTGACGAAGAACCGGTCGTTGAAGAAATCCTCTTACCCACTTCTCAAGAGACGACGGTCGACGAAGTAACACAGACCATTGCCACGACCATGCCGACTCAACCCGTGCAAGTGGTCGAAGCATTGCCGCCTGCGGTTGTGCTGGCGCCGGTTGCAACCAGTCCCCAACTTCAACCGATGGTAACGCCGATCGTGGCGGAGATTCCACCACCGCCCACTTCCCCGAAACCGATTGCGGCGGCTGGACCCCAACATGTTCCCGTTCCCGCTAAGTTGCAAGGTCCGCGAGTCGTTCGATATGAAGCGCCCGACCGGGATGTGCACCCCATTCGACGACCACCGGCCACCGGGACCTTTGCTGGAAAACGACGCGGACCGGATATTCCTCCACCCGGATTGCCGTCCCAGTTTCCCGCACCCGGAGCGGGTACGACGCTGGACGGACGCGGTTCGGATAAAGCCGCGGTTAAGAAGAAACCCAAGGTGAGCGCCAAGCAAGCGGATGGCCGACTTGCCGAAGCCGGAGAGCGTCTTGCGGAATGGCGCGACCGTGATCTGGCGGAGCGGAAAGAACGTTTGGCCACGGCCACGGGTCGCAAGATCCATCACCGCCGGGCCACTCCTTCGCGCCCATCCTCTAAGAATGCCCCGGCAGCTCCCCCGGAAAAAACGGCCATTCAATTGCAGGAACCCGTGCGCATTAAGGACTTTTGCTCGGCCACGGGAATCAACTTCATCCAGCTTTTCAAGGTCTTGAAAGACGAACATAACCTGCTGGTCAACATCAATATGACCTTGCCGACGGAAACGATCGAACTCATTTCCATGCATTTTGGGGTCGATGTGGAAGTCTCGCCGGCCAAGACTTTGCTGGATGCTTTTGAGGATGAAGTGATCGCGCGGGAACGACACCATCTTAAACTGCGACCGCCGGTGGTCACGATGTTGGGCCACGTGGATCATGGGAAGACCAGTCTGCTCGACGCGATCCGAAAGACCCGGGTGGTCGCCAGTGAAGACGGCGGCATCACCCAGCACATCGGATCGTACCACTTGATGACGGATCATGGTCCGGTGACATTCCTTGACACTCCAGGCCACGAAGCGTTTACGGCCATGCGGGCACGGGGCGCTCAAATGACCGACGTTGTGGTCTTGGTGATCGCCGCCGACGATGGGGTGATGCCTCAAACCGTTGAAGCCATAAACCATGCGAAGGCCGCCGAAGTTCCCATTGTGGTCGCGCTCAACAAGATTGATCTGGGCGATCAGAATAAGCTCAAGATCTATGGCCAGCTTTCAGAACATTCCCTCGCACCCAGCGAATGGGGCGGCGAGGTCGACGTGATTCCTACGTCCGCCACCACCGGACTGGGTGTGAAGGAGTTGGTGGAACACCTCGCGGATTTGAGCAGTCTCTTGGACCTCCAAGCGGATTCCACGTTGCCCGCAGCCGGAACGGTCATCGAAGCGGAAACCAAACCGGGCGTGGGTCCGGTGGCACGATTGCTGGTCAGCGAGGGAACGTTGCGGGTCGGCGATATTGTGGTGTGCGGCAACGCTTTCGGGAAAGTGCGGGCTCTGGTTAACGACCGAGGCGAGAAGGTCAACGAAGTGGGACCGGCCATCCCCGCGGAAGTCTGGGGACTCGACGACGTTCCCATGGCCGGCGACAAACTCTATCAGGTAGACAATCCCCAACGGGCCAAAGAAATCGCCGCCGAAATGAAAAAGCACCGGGTGCATAGCGGCCGCATGCTGTCCACCAAGGCCACATCCTTGGAACATATTTTCAAACAGAAGGACACGGCCGGGATTCCGGAACTCAACCTGGTGATCAAAGCCGACGTGGACGGCAGCGTAACGGCTTTGAAGACTTCGTTGGCGGAAATTCGATCTGATGAAGTGCGGCTTTCCATTCGTCATGCCGGGGTGGGTGCGGTGACAGACAGTGACATTCTTTTGGCGGCGACGTGTCGAGGGTTTGTGGTGGCGTTCCGGGTGGATGCGGCCGGCGGAGCGCGCAAGCTTGCGGATCAGCACGGGGTGGAGATTCGTCCATACCGGGTCATCTATGACGTGTGCGACGATATTCGAAAGGCGTTGGAAGGTTTGCTTGCTCCCGAGGAACGAATCGAGTCTCGGGGAATGGCGGAGATCAAGCAGATTTTCCATATTTCCAAGGTAGGGGTCATCGCTGGATCGATGGTGATCCAAGGAACCTTGGAGCGAGGTCACCTGGCCAAGGTGATTCGAAACAGCGTTGTGATTCGACAAAACTGCAAGTTCTCCTCGTTGCGGCGGTTCAAGGACGATGTGAAAGAAGTGCGCACGGGCATGGAGTGCGGTATTCGGTTAGAGGGATTCGACGACCTTCACGCCGGGGATACCATCGAGACCTATGAGATCATCAAGATCGCGCGGAAGTTGCAGTAGGACTCCGCAGGGTCATCAGGCAACGGAGCACCGGACGTGTTCCGACTCGACCGGGTGTTTTCGCACCGAGGTCGAATCTAGTTCTCGTGACTCGCATGGATAGAATTGCGCTGGCAACATGATCGAGTTTAAAGCCGAGTGTGGTCATACGGTTCGTGCGCGGGATGAAGACGCGGGCGGGCTGGTTCGCTGTTCCTATTGTGGCAAACCGGCCAACGTCCCCGAGGCGAAAAACGAGGGGCTGGATCACCTTTTCGACGAAGCGGAAATCGCCCATGCTCAAGAGGGTTCCACTCCCTCCAGAAAGAAAAAAAGACGGCAGCGTCCGGTGTTAGGCGCCCCTCGAAGCCGAAGCGGTTTCAATCCATTTCCCATCATCGTAAAGCTTTGTTATTTCGCGCTGCTGCTCTGCATCGTCATCATTGTTACGAACAAGTTCATTCTCCCCGCGTTTCGATCGGAGTCACCTTCGGTTAGGGTGCCAAACAAGCCGGAAAACCCGGCGGTTAATCAGGCTTCTCAACGCAAGAAAGAAGATTCTCCAGCGCCCGGAACGCCAGAAAGAGGACTGCGAAATCGAGCGCTCTTGGCTGGTTTCTATGTGACTTCCACCCCTCCTGGGGCTACGGTCTTGTACGTTCCCATGTCGGAAGCCGCTCCTCAGGGACGAATCAACAAGTGCAAAGGCTGCCAAACGCTGCGTCCCTCTTCCGGGGCGAGTCCACCGCGATTGTCCGACGGAACCTATGTCGTCGAACTGGTCTTGCCGTGGAATGATCCCAATTTGAAACGGTTTAAGGGGTACACCGAGTTTCGCCGTGAAGTCGAGCGCGCCGGCGAGGCGCAACGACGTCAACTGGTGGAGGGTTTCTTTATCCCGGATGAAGCCACTGCGGTCTTCTTTGATGAAACCGAGGAGCAAAAATATATTGTGCGCCAATATCGCAACGTGGAGGTGCGTGATGGGCGCTCCCAAGGAGTGCGTGGCCTCTTCTTGCCGAGAATTGGTTTGGGCGACGGTCCGGGATTCTCCATTGAGGAGCTGGTCGCCAGTTACATTCCAGATACTGAATCCTACACGTTTGACGAACAGGACTTTCGCGGTGAACTGGATTTTTACGGCGTCGGTTTGACCGATCAACCATGGGTTCTAAAGGCATTGACCCGTATCGGTATAATGACCTATATCACACAAGCCAGAAGAGAGTTGGTATTTAAGGTTGGAATCGAAGATGGGGTGTTTTCCGCCAAGGCGATTCGCGAGCCTGGGAAATGATCGTAGGAGTCCTGAGAATGGACTTGGCCGTTTTTGAAGCCCAAACGCTGAAAGACAAGCGGCGGATCATTCAGAGTCTCAAGCAAAAACTGACCAACCATTTTAACATCTCGATCGCCGAAGTGGACTACAACGACCGGGCTCAACGCTGCCTGTTGGGATTGGCTTTGGTCTCCACGGATTCAAGGTTTGCTCACTCGCTTTTAGACAAGATTGTTGAATCCGTGCGCAAGGTACCCGAAGTCACCCTCCTCCATTTCGAACGCGAGATGCTCTAATCGTTGGGAAAGCTGCCGGGGTATTCTACCGCAACGAATTTCATTGTATAAAGGTGCAAGCTGAGAAGAGGATTTCGTGGTTAACGGAGCACTTTATTTCAGTTGGAATGGCAAAAGTGAAACCGTACCGTAAAGAAAGAGTCGCAAGCCAGGTTCACGACGTGGTCAGTGAGATCATCGCGCACAAACTCAATGATCCTCGGATTATTCCTTTGACTACCATTACGCGGGTCCAAGTCACTGGTGATCTGCTGCAAGCAAGAATTTTCCTGAGTATTCCCGGCGGGGACGCCGCCGAGAATAAGACGATGGCCGCGTTGCGACATGCCACAGGGTTTGTCCAGCGCATGGTGGCCCACGAACTCAGCTTGCGATTGTGTCCGGAACTTCGCTTTGAGATTGACGAGTCCGTGAAGGGAGCCCGTCGAACGCTCGAGTTGCTGGCGGAAAACCGCCGGCGTGAACCTCAACTCTATGAGACCGAGGACAAAGAGGAGCAGCCGTCTCGTCAAGATGCGGAATGCGTTGATGAGACAGGAGGTGGCGAGTCGGAGGTCAATGACGAATGAAAAACGGCACTACCTATGCAACTCAAGTCAAGAAAGCCTATGCCAAGCTGCGTCACGGTCGGCCGAAGGTCGAGATTCCGGAACCGGACGATCCTGTGCGTCGCATGGCGATCGCGCTGCTCGGGGTTTCCACGAGCGATGAGCGAGGGACGCAAGCCGTGGACAAGCTGCTTTCCGTCATGACCGATTGGAACGAAGTACGGGTTTCGACTCCCTTCGAGCTGTGCAAGGCGATCGGAGATGGTATTTCCGATTGCATGGTAAGAAGCCAAAACCTCATCAGCGCTTTGCGATCGGTGTACCATCTTGAAAACAAGCCCTCCTTGGAACGAGTGAAAACGCTTGGCCGTCGCGAGGCGAGGCAATACCTCGAACAGTTGAACGGCATGGATGATTACGCGGTTGCTTCCGTGGTCTTGTGGAGCCTGGGTGGACATGCCGTTCCGGTCAATGATGCTCTGCTTGGGGCATTAAGAGAGGCTGATCTGGTCGATCCGACAGCCAATCGATCAGAAGTGCAAGCGTTTTTAGAACGCCATGTGGCCGCACCCGAGGTCAAGGAATTCTGCCTCATTTTTCAGACGTTGGTCACGGAACCGCGGGGTTTGTCGTCACGATCCAAGTCTGGGTTGGGAACGCGAGGGAAAAAGACACAAGACAAATAAGCCGACCTGAAAGGCAACGAACGTCGTGCTCCAAGGAATTGCGCATTGCGTTTCAGAACCGGGAGAAGACAAGAAGGACAAGGATGCCCGCCCATGCCCATTCGACTGAGTTTTCGAAACGCCGTTTTCACGACCGTTCTGATTGGGTTTTCCGCGGTGGGGTGCAAGGTGGCGCCCCGCGACGGAATCGTTGCGTCGGACCGAACGACGGCGACTCTTGCTCCGGATGTTGATCCGACGCGAGCGTTTCTCCCGCTGAACAAGCTACCGTCGGTGACGCGACCGGAGAGTCCGGACACGCTCGCCCCGTTGAATGAACGGGCGGCACCGCTGATCGCCTCGGCGGCATCTTTGGCAAGTCAGCAAAGGTATACCGAAGCCATTCTCGAACTTGAGAAGGGATTGCGATTTGATCCCAAACATCCTGATCTTCATCGAGCGCTGGCGTTGCTTCATCTGGAAAGTGGCAACATGGAGCGAGCCCGCACCAGTGCCCAACGGGCCTTGGATGGAAACCCGGACGACGCGATCACTCAATTTGTTATGGGTCGCTGCGCCGCGCAACGGGGAGATTCAGAGACAGAGTTGCTTGCCTATCGAACTGCTCTTGTGTGCAATAATTTTAGTGATTTCGAAACCGACGCGGAAACAGCCGCTTTGATTCATTACTATCTGGCACAGACCTTGACCGCCTCGGGGTATTATGAAGCCGCTCTCGAACAATACCGCGCCTTACAGGATTTGGTTTCTTCGCGCCCGTTTACAGCGAAATCGCCGGAGCTGAACGCGGCGCTGCAGGGAAAAAGTCGGGCGATTCTATTGGCCGAGTCCGGGATTCTCGAAAAACTCGGTCGTTTCGAAACGGCGGCCAACCGATTGAACCCGCTCTTGCAAGAATCGTCCGTCGATGACGGTCTTCGCATTCGTCACGCTCGATTGTTGTTGAAAGCCGGGAAGGTTGACGAAGCCTGGGTCGCGGCGCGGGCCGTTGAAACCAACGATTCGGAAATCTTCGCCCTTCTCCGGGAGATTCACGAGAAATCGGTGGATTCGCAACCTTGGGTGGCAGATCTCGAACGCCGTTTGTCGGCCAAGCCCCAGGACCCGTATCTGATTCTTGAACTCGCTACAACCTTGCTGCGGCTCGGACGAAGGACCGAGGGCATTCAACGTCTCGCAACCTATTTGGAACTCCAGCCGGAAGCCAATGCGGTGCGCATGGAGTTGTTGGATCAATTGGTCGTGGAAAAGAAATGGATGGACTATCTTCGCGTTGCGGCCGGCGGCGTTCTTGCCCAACCGACCCAGTCGGAGGCCTGGGAACAACGGATGAGTGGTCTATCTGCTCATCCAGATGCGGTGAAAGCGATTCTCGAAGAATCGGTCGATCCATCCACCCCGGCGACGACCTATTTGCAGGGAATCCTCGCTATCGCCGAGCACAAAGTTGAGCTGGCGGAATCGTTCTTTCGACGCAGTCTGACTCAGGACGCCTCGTTTGTTCCTACTCGTGTGGCTCTTGCTGTATTGTTCATCGATCTTTACCGCTATGAAGATGCGATCACGGTGGCGGCGCGGAAAGAAGAGTCGACTGCGGAAGATGCGCGACTTGAGTTTCTATTGGGTCAAGTTTACGAACGACTCGATGATGCATCGAAGGCCGCGCAGCATTGGAAAGCCGCGTCACAACTTCGTCCCTCAGATCCTCGTGCAGCGTTTGAACTGGCCAAGCTCTATCGCCGATCCGACGATACCCTTTCCTCTCAACGGCAATTGCGAACGTTGCTAGAACGGGAGCCGGCACACGTTGAAGCCAGAGAAATGCTGGCCATGCTCTATGTCAATGAAGGAAAATTGGACGTAGCCGCTCAGCAGTTTGAGGAGTTGAAGCGACGGACCACGTCCCCGATGGCACGGGCTCGCGCTCAAGCGAATCTGGATTTGCTCCGGCAACGTGACCCGGAGGTCTATCGGCAGGCGCTGCGTGCCGCGGCGGAGCAGTTCGGACCGGATGTCGAGACTTGGTATACGTTGGCCGAAAGCTATTCGGAATTCGAACAGGTTCAAGCGCGGGAGGCCTACCTCAACGTGCTTTCGTTGGACCCCAATCACGAAAGCGCGCTGCTCGGGGTGATTTTCGCCGAGCAACGGTTGCTTCATTATGATGTTGCGGCGGAACGGTTTTCCAAGTTGCTGCCACGCCGTCCGAATCGACATACGTGGCGCCTGGGCTGGCCTGGTTCTTCTTGGCGGTTGGGAATGTTGGAGCTGTATCTCGTTCTTCAAGATCATGAATCGGCCCTTCGAATGGCTCGTGAACAAGCGGATCGTGCGGATATAGATGATCAAACCCGCACTCGGTATCGAATGATCCTGGCGGAGACCTTGGACGCCGCGGGTCAATCCGGTGAGGCGGTGGCCCTTCTGGAAACCTTCGCCAATCAACCAGGAGGTGACAAAACGTGGCGTAATTCCTTGGCGGAACTTTACCTCCAGCGAGAGGAGACTTCCAAGGCGCTACCGCTCTTGGAAAAAGCCGTACAAGAAAAACCGACGGATCAAGTTGCCAAGAGGAATTGGGTTGACGGTCTGATCGCGGCATCCCAATTCGACAGAGCCTCTCAACAAGTCTTGGATTGGCTCACGGCGGATCCTGAAAAGGAAGAGGCTTTTCTGATGATGATCGTCGTGCTTAACCGGCAAGGCCGCCACGCCGACGCGATCGAATTGGTGCGCGGCAAACTACCCTACGCCCAGAATCGTGAACGGTATCAAGACCTTTATGTGGGAATTCTCGACGCCGCAAAGCGACATCTTGAGGCCGTGGATTGGGTCGAATCGTTGTTGGCCGAGTTCATGAACGCCGTCGCCGCCGCACAAGACATGCAACGTCGCCGCCCGCCGCAACCGATTACGCCGGATCGACTCGCGCTTCGCCCCAATGAACCGAACACGTCGCCGCAAATGGAGAATCGATTGATCCGTTTGCGCCAAGAATTGGTTTCACAGCTTGTGGCGGCTAAGAAATTTCGAGATGCCGAGTCCCAAGTTCGTGAATGGTTGGAGGATGCGCGGAATCCCGAGTCCCGCTACGAGTACTTGCTTACTTTGGCTCAATGTCAACGAGAACAGGGTGACGAGTTGGGGGCGTTTGAAGCGGTGGAAATGGCCCTGGCCTTTCATCCGGAACATGTGACGCTCAACAACGACGTGGCCTATGGATTGGTCGAACGTGGGACGCGTTTGGATGAGGCTGAACGAATGATCCGCTATTCGTTGTCGCGTGAGCCGCGACAGATGGCATATCTCGACACGTTTGGGTGGCTGCGATACAAGCAAGGGGAGTTCGTCGAGGCGCGGAAATGGTTGGAGCGGGCCAGCCGGTCCGGGCCAAGAGCGGACCCCGTGGTGCTGGATCATCTGGGCGATGCCTGTTGGCGAGCAGGAGATTTTCAAACGGCGATCCAACATTGGTCAGCGGCCTTAACCGCCTTGAAAGACGGAAAGAAAAAAGAATGGACGGCGGAGGAGAAGCGGGTTGAATCGACCGCACAAGGCAAGATCGATGATGTTCTCGCCTCTCGGACGCCGACGGTCGCGTCGCTTGCCGCGCCCGAAGCCGAAGCAACGAAGGAACGGGATAACCAAGGACCCTGAATCGCACACGGGTTTTAATAAACCTGAAAAGCACGGTCAGAGCATTGGCACTTGAAAACGCAATGAGGGATTAGGATATGTCCGGACATTCCAAATGGTCGACGATCAAGCACAAGAAAGCCATTCTCGATGCCCGACGGGGCAAGGCATGGAGCAAATTGGGCCGGGCCATCACCATGGCTGCCAAACAGGGGGGCGGAAACGCCGCGGAAAACCCTCGCCTTCGTCTTGCTATCGATAAAGCCAAGGCGGACAACATGCCCAAGGATACGATTGAGAAAGCCGTCAAAAAAGGAACCGGCGAATTGGAGGGTGAGGCTTTTGAAGACATCCTTTACGAAGGGTATGGACCTGCCGGAGTGGCCATCATGTGTCGCGTGGTGACGGACAATCGAAATCGAACGGCGGGAGAAATCCGCAAAGTCTTTGAACGGTCCGGCGGAAACCTCGGGGCTTCAAATTGTGTCGCCTTTCAGTTCAACCAAAAAGGCGTGGTAGTCATCGGACGCGACAAGGCCCCGGAAGACAAGCTCATGGAGATAGCCTTGGAGGCCGGCGCCGATGACGTGAGTTCGTCCGAACACATTTACGAAGTGACCTGTGCCACCGACCAGTTTGAAAATGTTCGCAAAGCCATCACGGACGCGGGAATTCCCATTGAATCCGCGGACATATCGATGGTCGCACAGAACAGTATCACGCTGGACCTCACAAGTGCCAAGAAAGTCTTTAGATTGATCGAGGCCTTGGAAGAACACGACGACGTGGATGCGGTGTATTCCAACTCCGACGTACCGGATGACGTGATTGCCCAACTTTCGAAAGATAATTGACGAATGACAATGCATGTCACTTGGTTGGAAACCGCTCCCCAAGGAAATCGTCTAACGTTGAGGTTGAGTTGACAGGCCGGTAGGATTCAAGACGGTCGACCGGCGGTTCAGCCCGCAGGTAGGCGAACACCTCTCGGTTGCCGCCGTGACCTCGAATCGGACTTTCGAAGGTCGCACAGACGCGCCAGTTCAGCCGATCCAGACGGTCCAAAACGCCTTGAACGACGCCGGATACCGCCGTATCGGGCAATACCCCCGATTCCACAAGGTCTGAAGCCTCATACTGTGGTTTGATGAGTGTCACGACCTGACCCTGGGGCGCCAACAACTCCCGCGCACGCGCTAGGATACGTGATTGCGGAGTCCAGGCTACGTCAATGGTGATGAGCCCGACGGGTTCGGCCAAACAAACATGAAGGGCGTTGGCTCGCTCTAGGACGACGACCCGCGGATCCCGGCGAAGTCGCCAAGCGAGCGTCCCATAGCAGGTATCCACGGAATACACGCGCGAGGCACCCCGTTGGAGCAGACAGTCGACAAATCCACCGACGTGGCTACCGAGGTCCGCACAAACCAAACCTTCCACGGGGATATTAAAATAATCCAAAGCCGCGGCGAGTTTCTCGCCGCCTCTTGAAACGAACGAAGGATGGGTCGTTCCGGTCACTCATTCCTAGCCTTTGGTTTTGGTCTTGGCGGTGTTCAGTTGCTTCGCCAAACGAGATTTTTTTCTGGCCGCCGTATTGCGATGAAGCGTTCCCTTCGCCGCGACTTGATCCAGCTTCTTGGTCAAAAGTCGAAACTGTTCGGTTGCACGGGTTGTGTCGCCATCGTGCATCGCGTCAAGGAACCGGCGCGTCTGAGCCTTGAGCGCCCCTTTTCTTGCTTTGTTCCTCGTCCGGTTCCGTTCTTGTTGTTTTACCCTTTTCTTCGCATCAGGTAAATTCGCCATACGATTCCTCCTAATTACAACGTCTATCGAAACCAAGCGGACTTATTTTAAACCGCCGCCGTCTACCCTCTTGAAGCATCCATCCGAGCGCGAACGTCCTTGTAATTATAATCAACCTGAAGGAGTTTTCCATAGGTCTGCTTCGCGTCCGTCGTTCGCCCGGCCCCCTCCTGGGAGCGCGCCAGCCAGTATAACAGGGATTTCGCCAGTTCGTCGTCCTGCACGTCATACCCGGCGATCGCGCTTTCCAAAGTCGGAATGGCTTGATCGTGATAGCCCTTTCGAAAAAAGCACCGTCCCAGGTACATTTCGCAAACGATGCGGTTCTTGGGGTCGTTTCGAGCCACCTGGAGCAAGGGGATCGCTTCATCAAATCGCCCGGCTTTGAAATTTCGAACGGCATATTCAAACTTGATACGATTGTCCGTCGGGTAACGTTCACTTCGCTCCTTGAAAACCGACAATTCATATCGAAGCTGGGCAACCTGTTGTTCTTTGATGGCGGCCTCATCTCCGGACTTGGCCAATTCCCTGGCCTTTCGCCCGTGCTGCTTCATCCGAATGTCGTCGGCCAGAAGCTTCCAACGATAATTGCCGGTTCGCTTGAACTCAAAAACGAGAACTTCGATCGCTTTCCGCTCGTCCTCTTCGCGCTCTCGACGACAAAGAAGATCAATGAGCGTGCGAACCTTTGCCCCGTCGTCCGGATTCTCTTCGTATTCCTTTTGAACTTTGTCAACCAGTTCATCCACCCGCTCATCGGCTTGGATACTTCGTTGCTCGTCATGAAGATCGCGTTGCTCTTCGTTGTCGACAATGCTATCTCGGTAGGAGCCCGCCCCGTCCTTGTATTTCCCTTTCAAAATCGTCAGTTTGGTGGACATGTGGCGGAGGGCTTCATCGAGCGCTTGATCCTTCGAGGAGCGTCTTCGGGCGGCACTGAGCGATTCCACCCCAAGCTGGTAGGCTGAGACCGCCATGGGAGATTCATTGCGCGCCGCCGCACGATCCCCAAGAGCCTCAATCAATTCGGCGAGCTGCAAAAAACTTTTCAACGTGGACTTCGGGGCGGAGTCCAGCGTTTTCAAACAAACTCCCGCCGCCCAAAAAGCAACGTTCTCCGCGCGAAGTCGGGCGGCGTTGCGCGCCACACCCTCAATGTATGACACGTTGTCCGGTTCATGGCCGAAAAGCCATAAGCTGTTCAAAAAAGCTTTCTTGGCGTCTTTGTCGGTCATGGAACGGGTCATGCTATCTTTGAGACCCGGTTTCTTCCCCCCCGTCTGCCGTCGAGCGACCGCGCAACCGTGCAAGGGCTTACACGCTTCCTCGACCGCATCGGGCCAAAACTCAATCCCATTCACGAAATACTCGATGGCATAATCAAACTGCCGTTTGTCGCCAAGTTCTCGAGCGCGCAGAAACCACTTTTGGGCCTTGGACTTGTCTTCCGGAGTGGTTGTCAGGCGGCCGTTCGGTTCGACGGAAAGTGCGGAATCGCCAGCCTTGCTTGTCTTCGCCATAGAGAGCACAAATACGCCGCGCTTTGACGGAACGCCCCAAAGCATTCCTCAAAGCCCCGCCCAATCATAGGCAACTTCCCAACATCCGCGGAACACGGACCCACGGGATCAACTTGCGGGAGATGCCGTATCTTCTGAAGCCGACAGCCTTTACAATCGGCAGACGGGTTATGGTATCTTAACCGAAGTGCGTGTCAAGACGTGGGTTGCGAGACCAAGAGTCCGGCTCCGCCGTCCGTCTTAGCCTTAGGAATTCCAAGCGTGTCTGAATTGAGCGTCGACCAAAGGAAGATCGTCTTTTTTCCCGATCCGGTTCTACGGGCGGTTGCAAAACCCGTGGAGGCATTCGGTCCCGATCTTCACCGCCTCGCCGATCGAATGTTCGAACTGATGCGCGCAGAGAAGGGCGTTGGGTTGGCCGCTCCGCAGGTCGGGGTATCCATTCGCCTATTTGTTTGCAACCCGACGGGCAAACCGGAAGATGATCTCGTTTGCGTCAATCCGCAATTGTTTGAATTGACCGGGGCCGCGGAACATGAAGAAGGCTGCCTCTCCATTCCCGACGTCAAGGTGACCATGCGTCGCTCCAAGCATGCCTTGCTACGGGCCCACGACGCCGACGGTCAACCGTTTGAACGAGCGGGTACCGACCTTCCCGCCCGAATTTGGCAACATGAAATCGACCATTTGAACGGTCGACTCATCCTTGATTTCATGTCGGCCACGGATGACATCGCCAATCGAAAAGCGATTCAAAAACTTCGCGCGGATTATTCTCCGCCCAAGACGACGAAACCCCCGACACCACGCCGAAGATAATCCTTGTCATCACCCCATGGGTTTGTAACTTCATTCAATTCGCGGCCAAACTCGCGCAAACCAACTCCTTGTCGTTCCGGGCAAAAACGTGACGGTCGGCAAACGCGGGATGCGACCAACACACTCCCCCTCGTTGTCCCAACTGGTCCGTCGTCGGTTCCAACAATTTCGCCCGACTGATTTCCGTGAACCCTTTCGCCGAGAGTTTGCTGATGATCAGCTCGCCACTTTCGTTGAACATCCAGACCTTGTCGCCGTTTTTCACAAAATGAATGGTCGCCCAGCGCGCTTTCGGCACGGCCTCCAAACTCTGCCAAACTCGGTCACCGGTGTTGGCATTCAGACATCGAAGCTCGCCATAGCTATCCACGCCGTAGATGAATTGTCCATCGGTGTAAGGGGTGGAGATGATCGAGTGCAAACCGTCCGTATGCTGTTCATCCGGACCGGCTCGTTCCCAAACTTTCGCCACCTCCAGCCGATCGCCAGGCAACCGCAACATCAACGACCCGTCGAAGAAATTGGTCAAGAACAATTGGTTTCCCACCAAGACCGGATCCGAAATTCCAATCACCATCTTTTTGGGCGGAAAGGGAAATTTCCAATGCACAACCCCGGTCTTTGGATCCAGCCCCACGACGTTGTCACCCGTATAACAAACCAATACACGCCGACCAGACTGTTCGACAATCAGCGGCGCCGAATACGACGCACGATCGCTCAACGCTTGCCATTTCTCTCCGCCGGACACTCGATCGAACGCAACCAGACACGCATCTTTTCCACCAACCTGGACGATCACCAAGTCGCCCTCGATCAACGGCGCGGACGCGATTCCCCAGGTAGGCATGTCTATCTTGTATTGAGCCTTCAGGTCCTTTTGCCAAATCACCTTTCCATCCTTGGCGTCAAAGCAAAAGAAGTGGCCCATGGTTCCCAAGGCATAGGCGCGACCATCGTGAATTGTCACCGACGCTCTCGGACCAGCCTCATACCCGACATCCCGATAAGGGCAATCATAGGTATGCGTCCAAAGATTTTTACCCGTTTTCGAATCGAAACAATGAACCCGCTCGACTTGCTTCGGTTCGGTCATTCGATCCGTCACGTACACGCGCCCGCTCGCCACCGTCGGTCCGCTGTAGCCGCTCGCAATCGGCGCCCTCCAGATCGGGGTCAATTCCGACGAGGCAAACTTCTCGACAATTCCCGACTCTCGCCACACGCCATCTCGATTCGGACCGCGCCATTGAGGCCAATCGTCGGAACGAGCAGCAACGGAAAAAACGAGCACCGCTAACATCACCCAATATCGAGAATACACCCGCAACTCCTCGGTTGTCTGAACAAACTTGAACGGACCCCAATCCCCACCTAAGAACCGTCCCAGACAGGATTCGAACCTGTAACCTTCGGCTTCGGAGGCCGACGCGCTGTCCAATTGTGCCACTGGGACAGAAATTAAACTTTATTCACAGGATCGATTTTGTCAACTTTCGCCAGGCGACGATCCAAAACCCAATCAACGAGAGACCCCGCCTGTTCAATACGCTACCCGCTTGGAATATTCTCCCTACCCACTATAAAATGCTCGAGAACGAAGGAATGACTTTACCAAGAAAGGTTGATCGAACTTGTCGAACAGCAAAGCCACCCAGAACGAATACGTCTTAGGCACCCATGACGATGAACTTCAACGGCTGTGTTTTCAAAACCGCCTATGGGCCTCCGAAGCAACTGCCATCTGGCAGCGCGCTGGTTTTGCTCCCGGTCAAACAATCCTCGACGTGGGTTGCGGACCGGGTTTCACCACGCTCGACATCGTTTCACTCGTGGGCCCAACCGGTCGCGTCGTCGGCGTCGATGAATCCGAGCGATTTCTCAACCGACTGAATGAAACCTGCCGCGTCAATGGGATCAACAACGTCGAAGCCGTTAAAGCCGACGTTCAGAGAATTGAACTTTCGCCGAATACATTTGATGGCGCGTACACGCGATGGGTGCTTTGTTTCGTGAACGATCCGGAGGCGGTCGTCCAGAGAGTGGCGGGCGCGCTGAAACCCGGTGCAACTTTTGCCATTCAAGATTACCTCAACTACCGCGCTCTTTCCGTCTCGCCGAAAGGAGAAAGCATGGCTCGCGTGGTCCAAGCCGTCGATGCCAGTTGGCGGCAGCGCGGCGGCGATCCACACATCTGCTTGCGCCTGCCGACGATGCTTGCCAACGCCGGACTTGAAATCGTCGACGTTCGCCCGATCGTTCGTTTCGCTCGTCCCGGTTCCGCCCTCTGGGAGTGGCCGGGAACGTTTTTCCGCAACTATCTTCCAACCCTCGTTTCGATGGGGCTGCTCTCCGACAAAGAACGCAAAGAATTCGAACAAGATTGGGCCGAACTTTCGCGCAATCCCAACGCCGTCTTCTGCACCCCCATCGTCATGGACATCATCGCCCGAAAAACATGAGCCCATTTGAGGGACGCGTGATGTGAAACGCTTCTGCGGATAGGATCTCGGCGTGACTGTCGATTCACTCAACACGGCGCCGGCGACCACCTCAGGTTTCTTTGGCACAGCCCCATCGAATCTGCAAGAAAAGCTCGAATCCTGGAATGAACCCCGCTTTCGAACCACCCAAATCTTCGAATGGGTCTACCAGTCCGGCGTGCAGTCGTACGAAGCCATGTCCAACTTGCCGAAGCTCCTGCGCATCAAACTCGCCACCGAGTTGCCCCTTTATGAATCCGAAATCGCCACGCAACAATCGTCCCGCGACGGCACTATCAAACTTCTTCTCCGCTGGCCCGACGGCGCAACGAGCGAATGCGTCCTCATTCCCGACGGCGACCGTCGAACCGCCTGCATCTCCACGCAAGTCGGATGCCCCGTCGGCTGCGTGTTCTGCGCCAGTGGGATCAACGGGTTACAACGCCAACTCTCCGCCGGCCAGATCGTCGAACAAGCCATGCGCGTGCGCCAACTTTGCGCCGATAGTTCCCGCCTTTCTAACATCGTCTTCATGGGCCTCGGTGAACCACTGGCCAACTACGCCAACACGATTCACGCCGTCCGCACCATCAACGCTCCGTGGGGCATGGGCCTCGGCGCCCGAAAAATCACCATCAGCACCGTCGGTCTTCCCACGCAAATGCGCCGACTCGCCGACGAAGGTTTGCAGGTCAACCTCGCCCTTTCCCTCCACGCTCCCGACGACGAACTCCGCGCCAAGATCATCCCCTGGGCCGAGCGAATCGGGATCGATGAATTGGTCGACGCCGCTAATTATTACTTTGAAAAAACCGGACGTGAAATCACGTTGGAATATATTCTCCTCGGTAAAGTGAATGATCAAGAATCGCACGCCCTCGAACTCACTCGAGTAGCCAGGCGCATGCGCAGCAACGTCAACCTCATCGCCTACAACCCGGTCACGGGACTTGACTTCCAGCGTCCGGACGATTCGGACGTGCTTCGCTTTCTCGATGTTCTTCGATCACGCGGTGTGAATTCTCACGTCCGCCGAAGCCGCGGTCTCGACATCGATGCCGCCTGCGGCCAGCTTCGACGACGAGAGTCCACGACTCGCTAAAGGGTAGGTGAGAAGACATTTCCGAGCCGCACCCGTAAGGAAGCGGTCTTCGCCATTGACGGAAAAACCCGCACCTTCGCGGTCGCGGCTCTGAAAAATGGCAAACCTCACCAATACCGAATTTCGTTCCCAGACGAAGTGCGAGCTTGTTCGCGGACCGGTGCGAACTATTTCGCAGTGGGAGTCGCAAAACAGAGTTGGACGGCCGAAAACCACGTCTTCCGAGGTTTGGCACACGTCTTGCCACACCCAAGTAAGGGCGCCGGGCATCGATCAGACGGGGGATTTCATGGCTGTTGAAATCGACGAATAGGCGACGACTGGTTCGTGAGCTGACCGTCGCCGTTGCGCAGACCTTACACTCACCGGACGAAGCGGGGCGGATCTTTGACCAGAAGCTGGATGGACAATCATGACAAAGGAGGTTGCCTGAATGGGTAGGATGTATGCACTCTCTCTGTTGGCGGTTCTCTTGGGATCTTCTCCGAGCATCGTCGGCGGTGAGATGTGGGAGCCCGTTCCGGCGCTACCCACTGGCACACAGGGGCGCGTCTTCGCGTTTGGGCTGGTCCAAGGAGGCACCATGTACGCTCTCGGGGGAACGCCGTGGGTCAACGGCAGCGCCATCGACGGAGACGGAAGCGTTCATTCGTTCTTGCCTGGTGCCATGTCGTGGCAGACCGAGATCGGCCTCGACGGCATGGGGCCTGTGATCGGCCAGGGAGGCGGAGTCGATTCGTTGGGTCGATTGATCGTGTTCGGCGGCGAAAACGTTAGTAATGGCGATCACGGTGAGACCGCGACCTATGTTCCGGGGGAGGGACCATCGGGCGGGCTCCCGCGACGGCCGAATCCGGCCCCAGATCGGTACTTTGCTTGGTGTACGGATGCGCAAGGGCGCGTTTATTCGATCGGCGGCGGCAAAGGGCGCGAGGCCGTACCCGGCGAGGGTAACGTCGGTTTGGGCTGGCGATACGTGCCGTCGACCAACACCTGGGACCCGATTGCTCCCCTGCCGACACCGGTGGGCGACGCCGCAGCCGTCTATGACGGCAACGGACACATTTTGGTCATCGGCGGCGTGGTCGCAGATGGCGGGGCGCGGAGCACCAACGTGGCCCGTTATGACGTCGCCAGCAACACGTGGTCGGACACTGCGGTGGCGGACCTGCCCGTAGGCGTCAACGGTCACCGGGCAGTGGTCGGGGCCAACGGATGGGTCTACGTCATTGGCGGTGAGGGCGGCACCCTGCTCGAGCCGTCAATGCTCGACACGGTTTGGATCTACCGTCCCGATCTCAATAGCTGGCAAGCCAGCCCAAACATGGCTCAGGCCCGCCGCTACCACGGCGCGGTGCTCGGTCTCGACAACTACATCTATGTGTTCGGCGGCGAGAACAATGGAGGGGGATTGGTCACGGCCGAGCGGCTCTACACGCCGTCTTGTCCGACCGTCACCACCCAGCCTGAGGGCGTGCAGGCCTGGGCCGGGGCCAACGTCGGCCTGGTGGTTACCGTTGCGGGGGGCAATCCACTATCGTATCAGTGGCAAATGGATGGCACTCCGCTGGCGGATGGTCCCTTGGGCGGTGGGACGACGATTTCGGGCTCGCAGACGCCGTCGCTGGCGATCGAGAATGTTTCATTGGAAGCCACCGGGCAATACAGCGTCGTCGTGACCAATTCCTGCGGATCTACGGAGAGCACTCCGGCGACGGTGACGATGCTAATGCCGCCGAACATTGATGGGCTCTGGGTCGTGACCAATCTACACCCCGGATGGGCGGAACAGTCGTATGCAACCGACGTTGAAGGCGGGCGGCAGGTAGGCTACGGAATTAGAGACATCCCCCAATACAACAACATCGACCTCGCCTGTGAGTGGTCAGGGACTCCGGAAAGTTGCACAACATATTCCGAGCCCGGCTCCGTCGGCGGGGCATTCCACGGGAGGGGCGCCGGCCATCGAGTCGGCTGGTGGTGGTGGCCGTATCAGTGCTACGTCGGGGGACAGTGGTATACATGCTACACGCGTCAAGCCGCGCTGCTCGATGCCACCAATACGTTTTTCAACTTGCAAGTCAGCGGCTGGGAGTACAGTTCCGCGGTGACCACAGACGGTATACAAGTCGTCGGCACCGCCACAACCGATGACGCCGTGGGCAACTACTTTTCTGCCGCGACCCTTTGGTGGAAGAACTCATTCGGCAACTGGACTTACCTGCAACTCATGTGGCCATATGATTGGCCGGGTCGGGACAGCAACGCCTCGGCCGTGTTCGCGGGCAAGCAGTATGGTTCCTGGCAATATCGCGGC
>JBBTCX010000034.1:0-5824 GCA_038043045.1 Planctomycetota bacterium
GAAGGAACGGAGCGCGTCATGCTTAAGTTCTGTCGGCCCATTCTTTGGGCGTTGGTGTTCGTGTGTTTTCTGCCGGTTTCGGCCAAGGCTCAATGGGTCTACTTTGATCAGCATCCGTGTGATCCCAGCGCGGACCCCGGGATTTTGGCGGCGGTCTTCGGGGAGTATTGGGAGGAATTTCCCGAGATTGACTGGCTGGCTGATTATTTGCTTTCTTCGGACACGAAGAGCTCTTGCGACCCGCGCATTCCGCACGACGAGAATCCTCCGGACGACCCGTGTACCGAGCCGTGCAGCTGCAGCCCCGATCCGTATTGCGGGTCAAACGACCCTTGTTGTGGAAATTCCGATCCATGCTGTGGGTCGTCGAACCCTTGCTGTGGAAATCCAAACCCCTGTTGCGGGAGTTCCAACCCCTGTTGCGGCAACCCTGATCCCTGTTGCGGAAGCACCGATCCCTGTTGTGGCGATCCAGATCCTTGTTGTGGAAATCCGAACTCGTGTTGCAATCCGTCGAGCTCATGCTGCGGCGATCCCAACCCCTGTTGCAACCCGTCGAGTCCCTGTTGCGGTGATCCTGACCCCTGTTGCGACACATCGAGTCCGTGTTGCGGAAATCCGGACCCGTGCTGCAGCGATCCTTGCTGTGACGATCCAGACCCGTGCTGCGGGAATCCCGATCCTTGCTGCGGGAGTTCCGACCCGTGTTGCGGCAACACCGATCCCTGCGATCCTGAATGCGGCGACCCTTGTGACCCGGCCTGCATCGACTGCGACGATGACAATGATTGCACGGATGATTGGTGCGTGGACGGGGAATGCCAACATAGCTCGCCTTGCGTGCCGCCGGAAGTTTGCTGCGGCGGGGAATGCTGCCCGGCGGAAAACTGTTGCCCGGGATCGACGGCGGGCGTGGGAGGGACATGCTGTGGCACGGTGTGCGAGGAGTGCCTCGACAACGGGGAGTTATCACCCGGGTCGATTGAGCTTTCGGCGAATCCGGTTTGCGTGGGGGAGACGATCACCTTCACGGTTTTGGGGGTGACCGATTCAGGCGGGAGCAAACGCGAAAACTGCCAGGTGGTGGTTATCCCGCCCGCGCCGCTCTTGGGGTCATGGGTCGTCACCAAACCCTCCGGCGCTACGATAAGCGGGTCGGGCCTCGCCGCGTCGATCGTGACCGACGAACCCGGTACCTACTCGTGCGCCTTCACCGTCACCGCTCCGCGTGAGTGCCCTCCGCCGGGGATCGAGGTGGGTCCGGTGATGGGGATTGCGGGTGGAGTCTCGGCGCTGGTCTGGGAACCATTCGCTCCGGCAAGCACGCCGCTGGATACGTGTCCCAACAACGGCGATAAAAGAATCTTCCCGGATCATGTGATTCCAAACGATCCCAATTCTGGAATTCGCAACAAGGTGAAACTAACGGTTTCGACCTCTCCTTCCGTGCCGGGATGCACTGTGTATTTCAAGACGTTTGATGTCGATGATCCGTTCGATCAAAACAATCCGAACCTTGCCAACGTCTCTGTAGTGGATAATAATACTTCAGGGCCTGACAATCGCGGCGGGTTAGACCCCGGCGTTGGGCTGTGGAACTTCGTGACGGATCAACAGGGAAAGGCTTCGATCGCCGTGACGGTCTCGACGCAACCGGGCAACAATTACCGCGCGGCGGCCTCCACGATCCAGAATGCGATCGCCTCGGTCACTCAGTCCAACGCCGACGCCAACTCGCCACCCAACAGTGTAGTATTCAGCGACATGCTCACGGTCTGGCGTAAGCTGCACGTGGAGGTGGATTCGATGGGTGCGGTGACCGGCAACGAAATTTCGACTCCGTTTACCGACTTCGTGGGGTTGGGAACCAATCTCACGGAAATCCGGGGTATGAATTCCATCAATGACGGATCGCTCGACCTGGACTCGAAACCGCCGGGCAACGGTCGATTCGAAAACGGCACGGCCATCGTCGGGACGGCGCCGAGTACAATTACACTATCTCCGATCGTAGCCAACGGGCACAACAAAGTCACGTTTTCCGGGGTGAGCATCGCGGGCCTGCCGTTTTCGGCTAGGGACAATGATTCGTCCGACAATAGCACGATCGGCGGCACGATTACACAGATCGTCAAAGCCGGGGCCAACTCTGTATGGACGCTGAGTGTTACATCTCAAAGCGAAACCCCCATCGACTGGCCGGACTTTGTGGGCGGAACGCTATCCGTGGGCGGCGGGGCAAGTGTACTCATCGTCGCGGCCACCGGAGCATTTACTCAAATAACCACCAGCGCGCTGAATATTCCCTGTGCACTCAAGGACGACGACGACAATACAGTGTTGCCGAAAGCGCCGGACACAACGGCCATGGCCGCCGCGTATCAGCCTGCGTATGTAGTCCCCGTCTACGATGTTGGCGACAACAACATGAACGTGCCGTTTGTTCTGAATGTAGCAGACAACGATGCGGCCATTGATGCCACATTCGATTGGGATTCGAGGTCTGCAAACACCCCGAATTTCTGGGTCGCCTACGTTTTGCAGGCGTTCCAGGGTCCGTTTATTAAGGATAATGACCCCAACTCCGGGGTCTTCTGGTTTGGCGTTATGCCAGGAAGCGGAGGAGGATCACTTATCTTCCTGGAATTGCATCAGGCCCACGAAGGGATCACCAATCCCCTGGCAGAAGAACGAGACACTGTAGTCCATGAAACCGGACATGCGGTTGGAAATAGCGGTCAGGAAGACGTGACTGACTTCCAATCGCACTTTCTCGCGACGTACCTGGTGAACATCCGTTCGTCGACACGTCCTTCGCCATAGAATAGGAGAACAATGATGTGCAAATATATGATACGTCCATGCTCATTCGTGAGTGCGGTTTGGCTGTCCGCACTGTCGGGTTCGGCTTGGGGTGGATCCCTCACGGTGCGTGTTGAGCCGCACAAGGCGGTGATCGTTCTAGGCGAACCCGTGCTGATAACCACAACGGTGACCAATGAGGGTTCCGAACCCATGAAGCTCAGTCATCACAATGTCCCAACGATTGACCAGCACTCTTTATCTGTTGTTGACCTCATGTTTGGGGCGGATGAAGAGAATCTTGAGCACTGGAGCGATTATCTTCGTCCGCTTGGAAAGACCGGACCGAGGACCCTAGCGCCCGACGAAAGTCTCTCTTTTGACCTCGTGATGCTGTACAATCGGAAGGACGGCTTCTTCGCCACAACGCCGGGAAAGTACTGGATTCAAGGGCGGGTCGTGATCGCGCCCAGTCCTTATGTCGAGATTCTGACCACACCGATCGCAATCGAAGTTCGTGAACCGCCTCGCGCGGAGCGAGCGGTCTGGCAATGGCTCAGCGCGAACAAGGACGAGTATGGCCGACTCGTTCAAGTCCCGTGGGAAGCGAAACTCTCCGAAGAATTCGTTCAGGAATGCAACCGCATCTGCACCGAAACAACTTCGAGCTATGGCGAATACCTGGCCCTTTTCCTGAGCCGCTGGTACTGCGAAGGGCCAAACAAAGACGCTGCGAAATCGCAACGATTCGCCGAAATCGCAAAAGTAAAAGCCACCTCCGAAAAAGTCCGAACCGAGGCCGACAAATTGTTGTCCGGAAAACAACCGACCCCGTGACTCTCATTGCGCCGGACAAATAGTGGGCGGAACGCTATCTGTGGGCGGCGGTGGCAACGTGAGTATCGTGGCGGCCAACGGTGGGCTTTCCCTACTGACCACCAGCGCCCTGAACATCCCCTGTACGCTCAAGGATGACGATGACAATACCCTGTTGCCGAAGGCGCCGGACACTTCGGCCATGGCGCCGGCGTATCAACCGGCCTACGTCGTGCCGGTTTATGACGTTGGTGATAACAGCATGAATGTGCCGTTTGTGGCAAACGTGCCTGAGGATCCCGTTGAGACGTTGGCCATTCACCGATGGGACTCGAGAACACAAAATGCTCCCGATTTTTGGGTCGCGTACTTGTTGGAAGGCCTTCAGAGTGCGTCGCGAGATGATCGCGATCCAAACAACGAGGCGTTTTCTTTCGGCGATACGGTGAATATCGCCGGGGGATCGCTCATTTATCTTGAAGTACATCAACCCCGCGAAGGGGTCGGTAACCCCGTGGCCGAAGAACGAGATACTGTGGTGCACGAGACCGGCCACGCCGTCGGACGGAGCACAGACGAACCCGTGACCGATGGAGCTTCCAACTTTAAAGCGAATTACTTGAACCACATTCGATCGACAACGAGGCCTTGGCCCTAGAAGAGGAGGATATTAATGGCGAAACTCAACGTGTTTATGTTTCCAGTCGTCGCGCTGCTCGTGTTGGTAGCGCCGTCGCTGGCCGCACGGGAAAGTCAATTAGCGGTCCAGGTTGAACTTCAAAAAACTGTAATGGTCCTGGGAGAGCCGATCATTGTCTCGACCATTGTGCATAATTTGGGATCGGAACCAGTGGAGATTTACCACCAAAACGCACCGACTTATGAACTCTACCCACGTTGCGTCGTTGAAGCTCGATTTGGCCCGGATATAGCGCATATGGTTGGGTGGAGCGACGGCCTTAGGAAAGTGAGAAAGACGGGCCCGAAGCTGCTTCCCCAAGGTGAGAGCATCACCATGGACCTAGTGATATTGTTCAATAGACAAGAGGGCTTTTTCGCTGCGACACAGGGCAAGTACTGGATTTAAGGAAGGCTCGTGACTACCACGAACGAAGAATTTGAGGCGCCACCCGTTCAGATCGAAATACGTGAACCTCCCCGCGCGGAGCGAGCGGTGTGGGAATGGCTCAACGAACACAAAGACGAATATGGCCGACTCGTTCAAGTCCCGTGGGAAGCGAAACTCTCCGAGGAGTTCGTTCAGGAATGCGACCGCATCTGCACCCAGACGAATTCATTGTACGGCGAGTACCTAGCCTTATTTCTGAGCCGTTGGTACCGCGAAGGCCCCAACAAAGACGCCCAGCAATCCGCCCGCTTCGCCGAAATCGCAAAAGCGAAAGCCACCTCCGAAAAAGTCCGAACCGAGGCCGAAAAATTGTTGTCCGGAAAACAACCGACCCCGTGACTCTCATTGCGCCGGACCATTAGTGGGCGGAACGCTTTCGGTCGGTGGTGGTGGGAACGTGAGTATTGTAGCGGCCAACGGTGGGCTTTCCCTACTGACCACCAGCGCGCTGAACATCCCCTGTACGCTGAAGGATGACGACGACAATACCCTGTTGCCGAAATTGCCGGACACCTCCGCCATGACACCCGCCTATCAACCGGCGTATGTTGTCCCCGTCTTCGACGTCGGCGACAACAATATGAACGTGCCGTTTGTGGGGAACGTGGCAGCCAATGGTCCGGCCATTGATGCCACATTCGATTGGGATTCGAGGTCTGCAAACACCCCGAATTTCTGGGTTGCGTATGTTTTGGCTTCTTTTCAGAGCGCGTTTGACAAGGACAACGACCCGAACTCCGAGGACCGTACGCTTGGCGCGACTCCACTGACCAGCGGAGGGTGCCTGGTTTTCTTAGAGGTGCATCAAGGCCACGAACAGAGCAGCAATCCCGTTGCCGACGAACAGGACACTGCGGTTCATGAAACTGGACATGCTGTAGGTAATAGCGCGAATGAACCCGTCACCGACGGAAACTCCAACTTCAAGACTAACTATTTGGCACACATCCGGTCTGCAACGCGACCGGATCCATGAGAGAGGTAGCCAGAAATGATTAAATGTATGATGTCTTCATGTTCGCTCGTGAGTGTGCTTTGGTTGACTGCGCTGTCGGGTTTGGCCTGGGGAGAATCCCT
>JBBTCX010000035.1:0-22936 GCA_038043045.1 Planctomycetota bacterium
CTATTTTAACATTTTCGCGCCGGCCGAACCGCAGACGGCTGAAGAGTTACCAAAAAACTATCTTTTATTGGACCAGAAATAGTCTCATAACTGAAAACTGTAGTCCTATAACTTCGATGGGTTCACAAGAGACTGAATATAGTTCAGTTTTACGTCAATTCATGATTTGCAAATCGCACAGTGTGGCCCGATGGGTGCACCCTGATTAGGTCGGGCATTCCGCGATTGTTGAAATCAAGATTATACGCATCTTTTTTGATTGGATACGTATAAATACGCATTTACTTATCCTCGCATTTTGCCTGTCATATCAATGGGAACTTTGTTGAGCTGCAATGCTCGAAGGATTCGAGTTGGCGTACCAGTAAAGGTGAGCCAGCACACTACCCAGCGCCGAGCGATGGCGACCCCGACGGGCTGGTGGCCGCTTTGTGTCACTCCTGGCACTCCTGGATTGAAGAACGTAGGCATCGCAACAAAATATCTGATGGGAGGTTCACATGCGTTTGGGCAAAGCATCGACTTATGCGGTTTTCGCCACGGTGTATCTGGCCGACCATCTTGGGGACGGTCCGATCCAGGGTCGTTTCATCGCGGAAGAATATGGGATTCCGGCGGAGTATCTTTTGAAAATCATGCAGCAACTTGTTCGTGCTCAGGTTTTGAAAAGCGAACGAGGGCGAGGCGGCGGTTTTACACTGGGAAAAGCACCGTCAAAGGTATCGCTGTTGGATATCGTGGAAGCGATTGAAGGTCCGGTGAATGGCGAATTGTCCCTTCGGCGCGAAATTCGCGGTGCCGAGACAACCAAAGACAAAGTTCAACAGGCCTGCACAACAATCGCGGAACATTCCCGCAGTGTGTTGCGCAAAATGACGATCAAACATCTCGCCCGAAATGGAAACTGAACCTGCGGCAGATCCATGCGGCGACGAAGCATTCGAAGTTAACCGGAAGAGCTTTCCCTCTCTCTGGCGCGAATTCGTTTCGAGCTACCACCAATCAGAAAGTCGTTCCATACTCGGCGGCGGCAACTGACTTCGCCAAGCCGCAAGAAGGGCCACGACTTCCAGTTTTGTCACGAGTCGCCGCTGAATAGTATCCCCTTGGCATAGTTGAACAACAGAGTTGCGTGAGTTGCGATGAGGTCGAACAATCATGATCGCGTCTTTCGGTGTCATGATCCGAAGGGACTCACCCCCCGGAATTTAAATGCGATTGCCCTGCTTTGCCTATCCCCACCCAGGTCTTGGGTTTGTTGCGTCGAACCCGTTGAATAAATGAATTCACTCCACGCTCAATCTCTACTCGTCTGACTCCGCCTTTTGTGTCGAGGCCGTTGCCCCGTCTTCCCCGACGATGTTCGAGCGCACGTCTCCACCCGCCGTCAGACGAAGTTGCAACACCTTTCGAGTTCGAGAGCATGTCATGTGAATGGTCGTTTCCGGCATATCGAACGAGTGCGACCCGCCGCAAGACGGACATGTAAATCGTACCAACATGATTCCCTCAACAGTTCATAAGTATGGAAAAACAGTTCCGATAACTCGAATTTTAACACATAAAACGAGGTTATTGGACGTCACATGGGTCCAATAATAACCGCCCTATCGCATTAAACTAACGTAATAGTTAAAAACGTTAATCGTCCATTCAATGAGCACGACGTCCGAATAACACTCCACCGAGCGCCTTGCGCGTTATACCCGATGCGAGCAGCGAAGCGTTTCGTCCACTCGTAAAGGAAACAGGTGTTCAACATAACGCTGAATCGGAAGGAAGGAAACAACTCAACAATGCTACTCGAACGCAAACTCCTGAACATCGGCCACGGGACGGTAGACCATCTCTTGGTAAATGTGGTTTGAAGTCGGGTTCATGAGATCGGTGAAGAGAAAACAATGCTTCAAACCAGAATCCAACAACCGCTGACTCAATGCCGCGACCGCCGCCGAGGCCCAACCTTGTCGACGATTCTCCGGCGGTGTGTATACGACATTGACGCGTATCCCGTTGGGCGTTCGCCCGGAAAACCCGGCCATGCACTTGGGTTCGCCGTCTCGCCAAAGGGCGATCTCTGCTCGCCCCACGCGCTGCCTGGCCGAGAACTCCGTCAAAATATGATCCAACCCCACATCGTGCATGAACGCCCGATGCCAAGCAAGGATGAGCGAAAGATCGTTTTGTCCCGCGACCTCCAATCCCCCAGGCACGGAACGCACAGGGTGGACCTGATCGAGTTGATAAACGCGCATCGCCGTTTTGAGCTTTGCGGTTTGCTTTGTTCGCCGAATCCACGCATCCCGAAATGTAGAAGCTGTCGATGTCAGTGCGTTGACACCGGGTGGATTCGCGCCGTCCTCCTTCATTCGAGCGGCCAATTGCTCCGTGGCTTCGTCATCGCAGGAAACCACAATCGCTGGAAACGGCGGTGTCCAAATTGCCGCTGCGACAATGGCGCCATCGCTTTCGACACACCAGAACCTTGGCTGCGGATTGGAGGCTTCGGACGCGGGGTTTCCAGCGAGCAAGTCGGAAACGATTCCGATCGCCAAACAGTTCTCCGCTTCGTGTTTCAAGAGCAGCGGGCGCGATCGATCCCAAAACTCGGAAACGTCGTCATATACCGAAACTTTCATCACTTCGGTGTATCACGATTTTAGGATTTTCGAAAGGAGGCCGTTCGATTCAATGAGAATTTGCTTGGCAGTTTTTGCGTCGACGTTTCGAACGTGCATGACCAGCGCGGTTTTGACTTTTCCTTGGGCCGATTGGAGAAGTCGCAACGACTCAGCGCGCGAAACACCTGTGATTTGCTCGATGATTCGCCCGCCGCGATCGACCAATTTCGCGTTGGCCGCGGTGTTTACGTCGACCATGAGGTTGCGATACACCTTGCCGAGTCGGACCATCGAAATCGTGGTGACCATGTTGAGCACCATTTTTGTCGCGGTGCCGGCTTTCATTCTCGTGCTGCCGGTGAGAACTTCGGGGCCGGTGATGACACGGATTGACACATCGGCGTCGTCGGCCACTTGGTTTTTGGAAACGCAGGCGAAAAACACGGTTTTCGCGCCGAGTTGTTTGGCGCGGGCGATCGCGCCGTGGACAAACGGGGTGGTGCCGCCGGTGGCGATACCGAAGACGACGTCGTTTGGCCTGACTTGTTTTTCATCCATTGCGGCTGCGCCGTCTTCGGGTCGGTCCTCGGCGCCTTCTATGCTCCGCGTGAGTGCAGCCGGTCCGCCGGCGATAACGCCTTGGACCATGTTCGGGTCGGTGAGAAACGTAGGGGGACACTCGGTGGCATCGAGCACGCCGAGTCTTCCGCTGGTGCCCGCGCCGACGTAAATCAACCGCCCGCCGTTTCTCAGAGAATCGACGACAAGATCAATCGCTTGGCAGATTTCGGATCGCGCTTCCGCCACCGCAGCCGCAATCGTCGCATCCTCATTGTTGATTAACTCAAACGCCTCTTGAACACTCAACCGATCCAGACCTGCTGACATCGGATGGCACTTTTCGGTCATCAACTGGCCACGAGAGTTCATGGCGGATTATGGATTAAGGAAGAAGTTGTTTTGAAACACGGCGAAATCGTTTAGGTCGACAGAGGAATCTGAGGTCAAGTCCGCAAGGTCGCATTTGGTTGGAATCTGTTCGACCGGCCCGGATAGACAGTTTTGAATTGAACTGTAATCAGCGAGGTCCACGTCGCCGTCCTTGTCCAAATCGCTCGGTGAAATGGGGACGCTTCGCTTCAAGGCGATGCAGTATTTTTGGTTTGCCGAAATAGCAAAGTAGTTGGGATCGGGTGAAGGCACATCGAATTGTCCAAAACTATCGGTGCCCCACACGACAATTGAGCCGTCTTGCTTCAATCCCACGCTCACTCGCTCGCCAGCGCTGATGGTGACGAAACCGCTGTTGGGTGAAGGAACATTTCTCTGGCCATAATCATTGTTGCCCCAGGCCACGACCGAGCCGTCGGACTTCAGACCCAAGCTGTGAGCCGAACCTCCCGCAATGGCCGTGAAATCGGAATTGGGTGTTGGGACAATGCGTTGACCAAATCGATTGCTTCCCCATGCGACAATCGAACCGTCGGACTTCAGCCCAAGACTATGCAAACTTCCGCAGGCGATTTTTACAAAGCCGGAATTGGGCTGTGGAACTTCCGTTTGACGGGCGGAGTTCAGCCCCCAAGCAAAAACGGACCCGTCTTTCTTTAAGCCCAAACTGTGACCTCCTCCCGCTTCAATTGCCATGAAGTCACTGTTGGGAGCAGGGACGTCCAATTGGCCATGATCGTTGTCGCCCCAGGCGTAGATTGTTCCGTCGTCGGCCAAACCGAGACTATGAAAATCGCCTGCAGCGACAGCCGTGACGACTTTGTCAAAGTACGGGACTTCGAACTGGTGATTATCATTGCTCCCCCACACTTGAACATTTCCGTCGGATTGCACCCCCACGCAGTGGTCTTGTCCGGTTGCGACGTCGACAAAGTCGATGTTGGTCGCGGGCATCTCGTGACGCAAAAACGGTTCGCCGCCCCAGTTTACAATCGTGCCATTCCGCTTGAGTCCAAGACTGTGGTTTTCTCCACCGTCGATCGCAACGAAATTGGTATTTCCGCCCGGCACGTTGAGTTGACCGAATTCGTTTTTTCCCCAACAGACCACGGAACCATTACTCTTCAACCCCAAACTATGGTAATAGCCGGCGGCCACACCGACAAAGTTGCTGTTAGGGGGTGGGATGGTCCGTTGCCCGAAGGAATCACTACCCCAGGCAGTGATGGAGCCATTGCTCTTTAATGCTAGACTGTGCGAAACTCCTGCTGCAACGGCAACAAAGTTGTTGTTGCTGGGTATTGGGAGGTTGACGACGCCTCCCCATTTCGAGATGCTTCCGTTTGGCGTAATTCCCAGTCCATGATTGGCCCCCAATGCAGCGGTAACGAAAATCACGTTGCTCGGTGGGTATGACGAACCTGGTTCAAGTTGGATGAGTGTGCCATCCATTCTGTGTATGGCGGCTTGAAACCAGAAAGCTAAGACTCCGGAAGCCGGGGGATCGGGAGTGAATTCAAGAGAATTATGACAAGTAATTTCATTGGAAGTCCATCGAATGATTGAGCCGTCCGCCTTCAGGCCAAGGGTAAAAATATCTCCGGCTGCAACATCGAGGTATTCGGAATCTACCTGTGGGTTGGTTGCTTTTCCGCATACATTCCCGCCAAAAGGAATTGCCCGACCATCCAGGGTAATGGCAACGTTGTGCCAAATTCCAGCGGTAATCGAGATAAACCCATCGTATAGGCCGGGGGGGATTGTGTTTCCCCAACTCACCACGAATCCGGAGGGGTTGGACCGTGCGGGTAGACGAACGGTTTGATCCAAATGGCCCGTTGCCGGATTTGACCTCGCTACTTCAGTTTCGCCTTGGGGACTCGCGAATGTTTGGAAGCCAGTCGCTTGTATGAAACACGTCGTCGCTAGGATGGTAAGGGTGTTGTAATAGCCGGTGCATGGTCGTTGCCGTTTCGTCATGGTGGTTCTCCATTCAAGTACGCAAAAATGCTATCACAACTTGTTCGGGATGCGAAGAAAAAACCGGTGGCACCTTGGATGCACGCGCGTGGGAGGGCTGGATGATTTATTAAAGAACTTGTCATCGTCTTTGGCCATGGATTGGCGAAATATAGCGATATGGCCATCAAGCTCAAAGGCAGGTCATTGACCTGCCCTACAAAACTGAGTCGGGAGGGGTCGCGCGGGCTGAAGCACGCGGCTCGCTGACGACCGCTTCCTGACCCTTGATGCTTCGCGTAAAGGGCAGGCGGGCGCGGGTCGGATGAGGACCGCTGCTCAAGAGTGGCACACGTAATATTGGGGCGTTGATTCGAGCTGTGTAGGTTTGCGGCGGGTGGCGGGGTTTTTGTGCGACCCTTACAGGGTCGAAGGATGTTTTCGGTGCATGGAACCCTGGGCGGCGCTGCGCTCTGCCCAGGGCTTTCATGTCGCAGGCTTTCAGCCTGCAGGGAGAAGCCCACGGCTATTATGTGGCAGGCTTGCAGCCTGCAGGGAGAAGCCCACGGCTATTATGTGGCAGGCTTACAGCCTGCCCAAGCGACCGCTTCCTTACGGTCGCGGCTCGGACCCGGCGACGCCGGGATGGTTTTGGACCGCTCCATGTCTGTCGCGGTTCTGATCGGCGGGAAACGCACAGTTCAACCACTGCTCACAGAGCAGTGGCACGCGATTAGCGGGTGCTGCGGACGCGGCCGATGAGGGATTGGCCGGAGGATTTGATGCCCTTGACCATGGAGGCGAGGGCTTCGCGGTTGGGGGCGTATTCCATGGCCGTGTCGTAGTGAATCCAATCTTTTTCGATCATTTCGCAGAGGGAGAAGGTGAAGGAGCGCATGCCTTCCTCGTGACACTGGTCGATGATGGCAGGAATGTCGCCGTCTTGTTCGTGGAGGATTTTGTCCTTGGTGATGGCGTTGTTGAGGAGGACTTCGGTGGCGGGGTAGCGCTTGTCGGGTTCCACGCCGGGAAGGAGTCGCTGACACATGATGGCAGTTAGACTGTTCGCTAGGGAAGAACGAATGAACGCGTGTTCGTTGCGCGGGAAGAATTCGAGGATGCGAGCGAAGGTCTGCTGGGCGTCGCTGCAATGTAAGGAGCCGAGGACGAGGTGGCCTGTTTCGGAGGCTTGGAGCGCGGCGAGCATGGTCTCTCGATCGCGGAGTTCGCCGATGAGGATGCAATCGGGGTCTTGGCGGACGACGTAGCGAAGGGCTTCGGGATAGCTGGGGATGTCGATGCCGATTTCGCGTTGAGAGATGATCGACTTTTTGGGTGTGAAGACGTATTCGATGGGGTCTTCGATGGTGATGACGTGCATGGAGTGGACTTCGTTGAGGTGTTGGAGCATGGCCGCGAGGGTGCTGGATTTTCCGCTGCCGGTGACACCGCTTACGAGGATAAGGCCTTCGATGGATCGGACGATGGTGTCGCGATAGATCGTAGGAAGGCGGAGATCTTCGAAGGAGGGGATCTTGCTTTGGACGCGGCGGAGTGCGGCGTGCATTTCGCCGGTCGCACGGTAGACGTTGACCCGGAAGCGATCGCCGGAGGGGATTGCGGCGGAGAAGTCGAGATCGCCGCGTTCGTCGTATTCATGGCGGCGGGCGGCGGGGACGAGATCCGAGAGCATTTCCTCGATAAATTGAGTATTGGGCAGAGGGGGCATATCGACGCGGCGGAGGTGGCCGGCAACGCGATAATATGGGGAGTATCCGACCTTGAGGTGTAGGTCGGAGGCGCCGAGTTGGGCCATACTGCCGAGAAGTTTGGTGATGGCTTCTTTGGGTGGAAGAAGTTGGGCCATGATGAATGGGCGCTCCTATTGAAACATAATGACGGATTGTTCCGTCGCCCCTGCCGGGGCGAGAATTCTTTTATTTCTTTTTTTTCCACGGGTTCCGTTCGTCTTCGGCGAACTCCACCCGTGGCTACAGCCCGTGTGCCCCTCCGGGGCAGGACATGTCTGCCTAGGGGCAGACATGCCACCCTACCGCGCAGTGGATCGCGCAGACTGAAGCCCGCGGCTCGCTGAGATGGCAGGTCGATGACCTGCCCTACTGCTCAGGAGCAGTGGCACACCGCGCGGCAATACCACGCGAAAACCCGCAACATGCAGGTGAATCCGAGCGCAGTCTTTAAATATTATCGCAGCAACGCGGCGGCAAGTCCAACGGCGGCGACCAAAACGGCGACGGCGCTGGCGAACATGGCCAAATGGGAGAAGCGTTTGGTCTGTTTTTCGAGGAGATCGATCATACGGGCTTCGCGGTGGGCGGTGTCGCCGCGCATCTGTTGGACGGCGGCGGCGGAGGTGGCGGTGGCTTCACTGAGTCGGGAGACGGCCTGTTGAAACTCGTTCATGGACTCTGAGACGGATTCATTGGTTTGGCGGCCCAAATCCAGTTGGCGGGAGATGGAAACCATGGTTTCACGTTGGGCGTCGGCGAGTTGAGGAAGTTGACCGAGGCTTTCTTCCAGGTTTTTGGCACGATTGGCATGGGCGTCCAACCCCTCGCGAATTGCGGAAAGAAGTTCAAGTTGGGTTCGGGAGACATCGGGGAGGTGGGAGAGACTGGATGCCAGATGGTCAAGCGATTCCACCATGGCTTGGGAACGCACGTTTTGGGCGTCCAAGTGGTTTTGGAGAGTTTCGACCAACGTGGTTACCCGGGCATAACCGTCGGCGAGGCGTTGTAGTTCTTGCTTTCCACGAAGTCGTCGAAGGGAGAAGCCGTTGGCACCGTTACCCTTGTGATCGTCCGTCAAGACGCCGGTCTGGTTTGAGTCGGAGGACATCACGGGCAAGCCGGCATCCGCAGAACCCATGATTCGACTGAACTTGGTACCGGGTTTGAACCAGTGACCCATTCGCGTCCACAAGTTGGTTCGATCCACGAGTGAGACCTCCCGCTTAGAGCGCATGTCATACTTACCAGCGTAGGAAAGGTGACTGCATCGTCACCTACAGCGTTATGATATCGGCTTTGGGATCGATGTTCAATGACGGGTTTGGCGTGCCATCGGGCATTGCTGCACGGATCGATCGGTCGTACCCTTCGCGACAGGGCTGAAAACGGTGATTATTTTGTTTTGTTTGAGGTTGTAAGATGAGTCGGCGCGAGAAATTGGAATCGATGCTTCAGAAAGAACCGAACGATCCGTTTCTTCATTTTGCCTTGGGGATGGAGTGGGCGAAAGAAGGTCGCACGGATCAAGCGGTTTCGTGCTTTGATCAATCGGTGTCGGTTGACCCGCTTTATCTCACGGCGTATATGCAAAAGGGACAGGTGTTGGCGGGATCGGGGCGGGGGGTCGAGGCGCGGAATGCGTTTGAAGCGGGGATTGCGGCGGCGATTCGTGCGGGAGACGATCACGCCCGGGAAGAAATGCAGGCCATGATCGATGGTCTAAGTCAACCCATCTGATTGCAAATCTTTGGAAAGAAAATCTGACGACGTGACAACTCGCGGGAATAAGCTTGGAGTCTGGCTGGTTGGGGCCATCGGCGGCGTGGGGAGCACGGTCGCGCTGGGGTTGGCCGCTTTGCAAAAGCGACTTGTTGATTACGCGGGATTGGTCAGCGCGTTGCCGGAGTTTGCAACGGTTCCTCTGGTAAACGTCGCGGACATCGTGCTGGGTGGACATGAAGTTCGATCGGAATCGTTGGTGGAAGCCGTGCGGGCCCTCCATCGGCGGGCGAATGTTTTTGATTCCGAACTCATTACTCGCTGTACGCCGATTCTCAGAAACATGCAAAAGAACATTTGCCCGGGCACTCTGTATGGAGTTGGTGAGATCATTCGCACGTTGCCCGATATTGAAATGGGAGAAGTTGCGAAGGATCGATCGGCTGCGGAGGCGGTTGAACGACTGACCGCGGACCTGGTTGCATTTCGGAAAAAGCATCAACTTAAGAATGTTGTTGTGATTCATGTGGCGTCTTCGGAACCAACGGTTCGCGCGCGCCGGGTTCACGGAGATTTTGCGGCGTTATCCAAAGCGCTTGGCCGTCGCGGGGAATGCGCCATTCCGACAAGTTCGTTGTATGCGTTGGCGGCAATCGAGAGCGGTTGTGCCTATGTCAATTTCACGCCGTCGACGGGTATGGGTATTCCGGCGATAGAGTCTCTCGCCATCGAGCGAAATCTTCCCTTCATGGGCAATGATGGTAAGACCGGAGAGACGTTGGTGAAATCGGTGCTTGCCCCGCTGTTTCGAGTTCGTCATTTGGACGTGCTGAGTTGGTTTGGTCAGAATATTCTGGGAAATCGAGACGGGGCCGTGTTGCGAGATCCCGTCACCCGCGCGTCGAAGATTCGTTCCAAGGATCGAACTGTTGCACGAATTCTCGGCAAGTCGCCCGCGACCCAGGTTGGGATTGATTTCGTGCCGTCGTTGGATGATTGGAAGGTCGCGTGGGATTTTATTCATTTTCGCGGATTTCTCGACACGCGCATGCACATGCAGTTTATCTGGCATGGATGTGATTCTTTGTTGGCGGCGCCGTTGATTATAGATTTGGCGCGATTTGCGGAGCTTGAAATTCGAGCGGGTCGAGGCGGGCCGATGCGGCATCTCGCCTGTTTCTTTAAGGACCCGATCGGCGAGACGGAATACGATTTGTTTTCGCAATGGCAGCGGCTGCTTGAGCATGTGAAGCGGAATTCGCGTGAAACTAGCTTATAGTTCCAATGCGTATATGCGATGGTCGGTGTTTGAGGCGATCGATCGCATCGCGTCGCTTGGTTACGCGGGCATGGAGCTGATGGCCGACGTGCCTCATGCTTGGCCGGCGTCATGTGATGACACTTTTTTGCGTCAAATCCGTGAGCGAATGACCGATCATGGGCTGCAACTTTCGAATATCAACGCGTTCATGATGAATGCGGTGCAGGATTTTTGGCATCCGTCGTGGATTGAGAAGGACTCCGATTACCGACGACTTCGGGTTCGACATACGATGGATGCTCTTCGCATGGCCCGCAAACTTGGCGCGGCGTGCATCACCACCGAACCGGGAGGTCCGCTTGAAGCGGGTCAATCTCGCGACGATGCGATGGACTTGTTTGTCGAGGGGCTTTTGGAGACCCTTCCGGTCGCGGAACAAGAGGGCGTGCTGTTGCTGGTTGAGCCGGAGCCGGGATTGCTGATTGAAAACAGCGATCAGTTCCTCGATCTTGCGCGACGGATGGATTCGCCGGCATTTGGATTGAACTTTGATGTCGGGCATTTTTTTTGTGTGAGCGATCCGCTTGCAGAGACCATCGCCCGACTTCAGAAGTGGACTCGACATTACCATTTGGAGGACATCCCCCCTACTCGTGTTCATCAACACATGATCCCCGGTCGTGGAGCGATCGATTTCGATGAGGTTTTTCGGGCCATTCGAAACACGGGTTATGATTCTTGGCTGACCGTCGAGCTCTATCCGTATTTGGATGATCCCGACGGGGCCGGGAAAGAAGCGCGAACATTTTTGTGTGACAAACTTCAACCGTGAACCGTCGATTCCGTGCTTATCTGGAGCTTGTTCGGGCGCCGAATCTTTTCACGGCCGCGGCGGATAGTCTCGCGGGATTTTTGTACGTCGGCGGAACATCGTCGAATTTTTTCGATGCCGCGGCCTTGGTTTTTGCGTCGGTTTTTCTTTATGCGGGAGGCGTAGCACTCAACGATGTTTGCGACGCGAACGTGGATCGCGTTGAACGACCGGGGCGACCAATCCCATCCCGACGGATTTCTCGTCGAGAGGCGACCACGTTTGCGATCGGGCTTCTTGCCGTGGGGTTTGCGTTGTCCGCGGCTGTATCGTGGGCCGCGCTATGGGTGACAGGCATTGTCATTGCTTTCATAACGCTTTATGACACGGTGTTGAAGTCGACGGCTACTGGATACGCAGTGATGGGACTTTGTCGGGCGGGAAATCTGTACTTGGGCATGAGTTGGAGCGGAGCGAGCTTTGATTGGGAACACATTTTACCGTTGGCAGTCATGTGGTTTTACGTCACCTCGCTGACGTACTTTGCAAAACAGGAGGCGGGAATCAGTTCGTCAAGAAGGCTGATCTGGGGCACATGGGGAATGGCGATCTCTGTGGTCTCATTCTGCGGACTAAACTTCCTGCTCAAATCCGCCTGGGCGTCTTATCTTCTTACGGAGTCTCTCCAAGCATCGCCTTTTCGGGTCGCGCAGGCTGAAGCCTGCGGCTCAGACTCTGTTTTTGGTTGCGCTCTTATTGCCGGAGTTTTAATCATTGTGCTGATCTCGTCGGGAAATTCGGCTAATCAGGATCGACGACCCGAGATGGTTCAGAAAGCGGTGAAAGCGGCGATTCTGGGAATTGTGCTGTTGGACGCATGTTTCGTGGTGACGACCAGGGGATTACCGACGGCATCGCTGGTTGTGCTATTGATCGTACCAGCCATTGCGACGGCGCGCTTCGGAAGAATGACGTAGTTCATTCCGCCGAAGGTGGCAATACCTGAACACCCGTGGTGAGCGCGCCGGGGGCAGAACCCCGGATGAGACGGGCGATACGTCCCGTTTTTTGGTGATATTCGGCGAGAACATTTTTCATGGCCAGTGTGGCCCGATCGGTTGAGCGCATGAGAATGCAAACCACCCCCCCGCCGCCTCGACCACTCACCCTAGCGCCGTAGAGGTCGGCGTCTTGCCCGCGATCTTTCACCAGATTCACGACCCGATCCGCCTCCACACTTCCCAGCCCGCAGCGCTGGCCGTAACTCCAATGAGACGCCATCATCAGTTCACCGGCTTCGACCAAGTGATGCGGATTCGGTTTTTCGATCCATTGGGTGAGGCATTCCAAAAAACGCCGGGTTCGAAGTTCTTCGTAAATATGGTGCTCTGTGCGCGAGCGGACTTTATAGATTTCGGCGGGATCGATCTTGGTCAGCGGATCACCGGTTTCACCGAATCGGTCGAGGAATTCCTTTCCTTTCATCTTTGTGGGAATGCGATCGCGCACATGTTCCACGTAATTCGCCACGGAGAGCTGGGCCAAGTGCCCCGCCCAACGACGATCGGAAAGTCGCTCGTGTTTGACAATTCGGTCCACCAACAAGCGCCCCATGAACGCGGTGGTCCGCGCCTTGGTGTAATCTTTCCAGGAATCAGGACTCCAAGCACCGCAATCTACCCCCACCACTTCCAAACCATCTTGGAGGCGAAGGGAACGGGTTTCGATTTCTCCAGGACACTCCGTCACAACGAACGAATCGGTCTGCCCGATCAAGGAACACGTTGCATCCGTGCAACCGACAGGACGAAACAACCAGAGATTCTCCATCCGCTGACAGGCCGATGCGGCGGCGGTCACGTCCACGTCAACCCCTAGTGCTGCTGAAACGGCCGCGACCACGGATGCCGCGATAGCCGCGGCGCATCCCACGTCGGTGAAATCACCCAAGGGTGACGAAATGGCAATGGATAAGCCATCACACGCCGCAGGAATCATCTTGGATGCCAGCATCTCGGCCAGCACGCCGAATGTACAAAGCGTCATTTCGACGCCGCATTTGTTGGAATGCGATGAGTTCAACCCCGATAGGACCGTGGTGCGATCCGCCGAAAGTTGATCCCACGGAATGACGACCGGGGCGTTGGCCGTTCCGTTGGAGCCTCCCGACACGAAGATGGACAACCGTCGGTCGTTTCGAAGTTGAACCGCCGCGCAAACACGATGCGCGAGTGGGAAACTCAAAACACACCCGCCGGAGTATTCGGTGATCCCGCCCATCACGTCGAGTCGACCGGGAGCCCAGGCCACGAACGTCGCAACGCCCTTGACCAGTTGGCGGGTTAGCTCCTGGATCGTCTCAGAGTCCGTGGCCATGGAGAAGCCCGAATCGCCCGGCGAATCCCCGTAATCCACCGGGATGTTTTCCAATACAGCCGTACGCAAATCCACCGCGACTCTTCCTTCAACGGGGCCCTCGGGGCAGAAAATTAACAAACTTCTTTAAGAACGGACTCGTCAACAAAAATCGGTGCGGAGGTTCCCGCGCCGACCGCAATCGCATCGGACGGGCGTGAATCGATCTCGATCAATTCTCCGTCCTTCCTCAACACCAACTTGGCATAAAACGTGGAGTCCCGCAACTCGCTCACGACAATTTGTTCGAGCTCACAATCCAATCGCTCAATCATTCGTTCGATCAGGTCATGCGTAAGGGGCCGGGCGACGGCGGAGCCCTTCATGCGACGATCAATCGCGTAGGCCTCCGGTACGCCGATCAAAATGGGAAACGCCCTTTCACCATTGACTTCACGAAGCACGATCATGGACATTTTTTCCTCTTCGGAATCCACAATCACAATCCTCGCGACCGACATGGGAACCAGCATACCACAACCCTCTCAAGGAAGGTACCGTAACTCGACTCAACCTTAAATCCAACCCCTACGATTCACGATGATACTACCCGCGACACGGTCGAACTTGAACCGTGTCGAAAGTGCAACGAATCCTTCAAGGGTTCTCGGGCGATTGCTGTTTCGTCTTCAACAGGCTTTTCAGCTCGGTGTGCTCCGCCGCGTTCATCGTGAAACCATGCTGTTCACTCGGAAACGTCCCGTCCCGGACCTCACTAGCAAAAGCCCGAAAGGCCCCCACCATCACGTCGTGCAGACCGGCATACACTTTCACCGATCTTGGCGGATGACCACCGCCGAAGCCCAACATGTCGTGGAGTACCATCACCTGCCCATCACAATGTGGGCCTGACGCAATTCCGATCACCGGTAGAGTGGTCGATTCGGTGATGATCTGGGCGACTTCGGTTGGAACCGCTTCCAACAACAACGCCACCGCACCCGCTTCGGCCATTATCCGGGCGTCTTCAATGATCCGTGACGCGCCGTCCGCACGTTTTCCCTGTACCTTGTATCCGCCGAGACTTTGGATAGACTGAGGCAAAAGACCGAGATGAGCCATCACCGGGATTGTGGCCGAGGACATGGCTTCCACGGTCTTGACCAGGCGGCGGTCTACCTCCACCTTAACGCAATCGCAACCTCCACGGGCCATGAAAGCGCCGGCATTGCGGATCGCTTCTTCCGGCGTGATCTGGAAAGTCAAATAGGGCATATCACCGACCAGGTAGGCGCTCGGCGAGCCACGTCGAACGGCTTCCGAAAGCACGACCATATGTTCCAGGTTAACCGGCAAGGTGTTTGAATAACCCAGACAAACCTCGCCATAGGTGTCGCCGACCAACAACGATTCAATACCCGCTTCTTCCATGAGCCGTGCCGTGGCGAAATCATAACACGTGAGCATGGCGAATTTTTTCCGCTCACGTTTGCGTTCTCGGAGAGTGGCAATTGTAATTCTCGACTGTCCAGACATCGTTCATGAGCATAGGCCTCACCCTTCGACCAAGCAAGACAATCGCCCGACCTTTCCTACAATGAGCGGCGTGGGTAGATTGAAGGATTGTCGAGCAACCGAAGGAGCGCTTTGAATGTCCATTCAGCTACAAGCGTCGGGAAGCAATTTCGATCGATTGGCCGACGAAGTCTGGTCCATGATGTCCGAGGTCATGGGCAAGAACTTTTTTCGTTCGCACGAGTCCGCGACTTGGGAACCGAGCGTCAATCTGTACGAAACGGCGAAACAATACATTGTCTGCGTAGAATTGGCGGGCATGACCCAAAAGGAAATCGGCATTTTTGTCGACGGCGGGTTGCTCCATGTCTCCGGTTCTCGACCGAAACCGCATGTTCCCGCGCCTGCGAAATCCATCGGTGTCCTCTTGATGGAAATTGACTCCGGTCGGTTTCTTCGAACCTTGCCGCTGCCGAAAGATGTCCTCGTCGATCAAATCAAGGCCTCCTACCAGCGAGGTTTTCTTTGGGTCTTGCTTCCGCGCGGAGACGATCCATCCCTTGCGGAGGATCAGGTATGACTCATTTGTTCGATCCGCAACCCGATGGGATTGAATCGGAAGATGATCTCGACGCTGACGATGAGAATCCGGAAGAACCCCGAGACGACGGAAACGGGGAGACATTGGACGCCGATGAAACCGTCGAAGTGGTCGGCCAAAGCGCCGCCAAGAACCACAATGACACGGTGGAAATCCCGGAACACCTTCCCGTCCTTCCCATTCGCGACGCGGTGATCTTTCCCGGAACGGTCGTCCCGCTGGCCATCAGCCGCGACCGATCCAAACGCGTTCTGGATGTCGCGCTGACCGGTCCGCACATGATCGCTGTCGTAGCCCAACGATCTCCAGAGGTCGAGGATCCGAAACTTGAAGACCTCTACCGCGTCGGCACTGCTTGCATTATCTTGAAAATTCTCAAACTATCGGATGGTACGGATAGCATCATCGTGCACGGACTCCGCCGCGTCGGGATTGAAGCCGTTTCTCAAGGAACCGATTACCTCGAAGCCACGGTTCACGCCTACGCCGACCCTCCCGAAACCACGATGGAGCAAAACGCCCTGGTTCACTCCATTCGACAATCGGCGCTGAGGATCATCGAGCTTTCGCCCAATATTCCTGATGAAGCCGCGCAAGTTCTCCAGACCATTCAACGTCCGGGCGCGATCGCCGATTTTTTAGCGGCCAATCTTCTGCTGGCGGTCGTGTATAAACAAGAACTTCTGGAAACCTTCGATGTCACCGAGCGGTTGCGAAAAATCAATCTCGCCGTCGCCGCCCAGCTCGACGTGGTGGAGCTGTCCCACAAGATACAGACCCAAGTCAAGGATCAAGTCGACAAGACCCAACGGGAGTATTACCTGCGGGAGCAAATGAAGGCGATTCAAAGTGAATTGGGAGACACCGATCGCCAAACCGCCGCAATCACCGACCTTCGCACCAAGATCAAGATCGCGGCCATGCCCCCCGGTGTCGAGACCGAAGCTGTCCGCGAGCTCGAACGCATGGAACGCATTCCCCAAGCGTCCCCCGAATACAGCATGGCCCATGACTACGTCGACTGGTTGATCCAGCTCCCGTGGTCCAAAGGCACGAAAGACAACCTGGACCTTGACCACGCCGAACGAATCCTCGACGAAGATCATTACGGCCTTAAGAAGGTCAAAAAGCGGATTCTCGAATTCTTGGCCGTTCGGAAACTAAAAAACGACTCTCGCGGTCCGATTTTGTGTTTCTGCGGACCACCGGGCGTGGGCAAGACTTCTCTCGGTCAAAGCATCGCCCGCGCCATGGAACGGAATTTCATTCGCGTGTCACTCGGTGGCATTCACGACGAATCGACGATTCGCGGTCACCGCCGGACGTACATCGGTTCCATGCCCGGACGCATTCTCCGCGAAATCCGCCGCGCCGGTTCCAACAATCCCCTGTTCATGCTCGATGAAATAGACAAAATCACTCAGGACGTGCACGGCGATCCGATGGCCGCCCTTTTGGAAGTTCTCGACCCGGCACAAAACTCAACCTTCTCCGACCACTACATCGCCCTTCCCTTCGATCTCTCCAGCGTTCTCTTCATCACCACCGCCAATTACATGTCCGCCATTGAACCGGCCTTGCGCGACCGCATGGAAATAATCGAACTGCCGAGCTACACCCACTATGAAAAGCGCATGATCGCTCAACGTCATCTCGTTCCGCGACAACTCCGTGAAAACGGGCTGGCACCGGATCAGGTGCCCTTTACTGAAGATGTGTTATCCCTGGTCATTTCGGATTATACGCGAGAAGCCGGAGTCCGAACCTTGGAACGAAAAATCGGGGCGATCTGCCGTTCTCGAGCCGCCGCCGTGGTGCGTGGGAATCCCGCGCCTTCCGAACTCGTCGAAGAGGAAATTCGGCGAATTCTCGGTCCGAAAGAATTCGAATCTGAAGTCGCCGCGGCGCGAGCGATTCCCGGCGTGGTCACCGGTCTCGCCTTCACTCCGGCGGGAGGCGAAATATTATTCATTGAAACCAGCCTCATGCCCGGGAATGGTCAAATGCGCATGACCGGTCAAATCGGCGACGTGATGCGAGAATCCGCCATCGCCGCCACCACCATCGTCCGCTGCAATTTGCAGCGCTGGAAGATTTCCAAGAAGATTTATCAAACCACGGACTTGCACATTCACGTGCCCGCCGCGGCCATTCCCAAGGACGGCCCATCCGCCGGTGTCGCCATTTTGGCTTCTCTCGTTTCCCTTCTCACCAATAGAGCCGTGGATCCTCGAACCGGAATGACCGGGGAGATCACCCTGAGCGGTCGTGTTCTGCCCGTCGGCGGAATCACCGAGAAAGTTATTGCCGCTCATCGTGCGGGATTAACGCGCGTTATTCTGCCCGCGAGAAATGAACCTGACGTCGGCGAGATTCAAGAGGACATTCGCAAACAACTTAAATTCGTCTACATAAGCACGATTGATGAAATGTTTTCGGTCGTCTTTGCGGCGAGGACCCAAAGAAAGAAGGCTCCAAAATTAAAATCGCCCCGCCGTTCAACTCCACCGACTCCTATACGGAAAAAAAGCACAAACACATCGCCACCCAAGCCCCCAAAAAAGGCCACGCACGCACAGGCACGGAAGACTCCTCGCGCGGCTGCCCGAAGGCGGTGACCCCGGCAAGGCTGAACCAGCGATGTCACGTCCTCGTCGCACGCTGGACGAATGACTTTAGTCGTGCAAGATACGCAGCCGAAGTATCGAGTGGCATGTTCGCCCCTGCGGGGATTTCCCGAGCCGCGATCGCGAGGAAGCGGACAAGGGTGTCGGCCTGGGGTGCGTGTACGAAATCGTTGGTGCTCTTGTGTGGCACTCTCAAGCGCAAGCTTGGCGGTGCATGAAGGATAACGACCGCTTATGTGGAAATCGATCGCACTACAAGTTACGTTGATTCTCTGTTCTGTGGCCGCCGCCTTCATCTCCTTCAATCTCTTGGCCAAGCATCTCACCGGTACGCCCGGTCCGGCTTGGTTTGAATTCGGCTGTTCTGCCACCCCCACCGAAGCCAGCAAATTCAACTGCAACGCCGTCGTCAACAGCCCGTATGGTTACTTCCCGCCGCTGACCGATGCGTCCGGTGCACAATCCATAGGCAAGCGCTACCCCGTTGCGTTTCTTGGCTTGGTGTATTACTCCGCGCTCACGGTTTGGTTTCTTCTCGTCGGACGACCTTCCCATGCGCGGCGTTGGGTTCATCTCATTCCCCTAACGATGATTGTCATGGGTCTTTGCGGATCGGCCTATTTCATTTGGGTGATGTCCGCGAAACTCGATCAATGGTGCCCCTGGTGCTTGGTCACCCACGGGCTGAATTTGATGATCGCGGTGATTGCAATCCTACTCTGGCCTCTCGCCCCAATCTTGCCGGAAACAGAAACTCGACACCACGCTCCGACAAAACCTCTCTCGAGGTTGTCTGAACAACCCCTGCCCATCGAGCTCTCGCCTTACCCAAGTTGGCGATTGGTCCTCGCCGGAATTGCCGCAATGCTCATGCTCACCTTCGGCCAAAACGAACTCCTCGGAAAAGCCCTGTTCCGCACCGCGGTCACTCAAACAAAATCAGGTTACGACACTTGCCAAGCCACGTTGAAAAATTTCCTCGGCGACTCCGATCGACTTTATCGCATGTGGGAGGTGATCCCGGTCAAAACCGTCGCGGTCCGCGCGGACGATCCCATAAAACTAACCAACAAATCCGCTGAAAACCCCTGGGAATTGATCCTCTTCAGCGATTTCGAATGTCCCTCTTGCAAGCAATCCGCCGCTTACCTCGAACAACAAGTTCTCCCCCTTTTCGACGGTAGAATTCGCATCGTGTTCAAACATTTCCCGCTTGATCTATCCTGCAATCCGAATGTAAGCAAGACCATGCACCCCGAAGCCTGTAAAGCCGCTCGCATCGCTGAAGCCGCTCGACTTCAAGGTGGCAATGACGCCTTCTGGCGCGTTCACGATCTTCTGTTTTCAAAACAAAAAATTGGTGTCGGCCTGAAGGGACTTGACCCCGCCGATGTCGCTCGCGCCGCAGGATTGGATCCCGCGAAACTTCAAACCGATCTTGATTCCGCCGCGGTGAATGATCGGATGAAGGAAGATTTTGAACTCGCCAAATCCGTTGGACTCAGTCACACCCCGTACATCATTTTGAACGGTAAACCCATCGATGGCCCGATTTTCAAAGAGATCGGTTATTGGGACAAGGTGGCTGATGCGTATTGGAAATCTGCCGGTGTGGAACGACCGGCATCAGCAAAACTCCCACAGCCCCCCGCCGCTATTCCAAGTACCCCAAGTCCGAAAGCCTCGCCGTAACCTGCTCTAGGTCTTGCGAACTGTAAACCCCGTGTCCCGTCACTTGCGGCGCTTCCACACGTTTCTCCGCAGTTTCGTAGGCCACCGTCGGCGCGTCCTCAAATATCTCCGTCGCAACTCTCCCTTCCATCTCTTTGGGAATCGGTAACCCCAACATAGTCAAAATCGTCGGCGCGCAATCCACCAATCCAAGATCAACCCTTCGCCCCGGCACGACGCCATTCCCCCACGCCGCGAAAACTCCCTCCGGTCGATGCGTCCCCTCGATCCGATCCTCAGAAACCCATCGCACGGCCTTTCGCCCGCGAATCTTCCTCACCACCGCCAACGACCGATGCGGAATCAGCATCAAATCCGGCAACCACGGCTGCTCCTGCCGCGAACACCGATACAGATCCTCCGGTTTATGCACGTCCTCAAACAATTGAATTTCACGACCCTGCGGATCGCGAACCCGACATTCCTCTCCCAAGAACCTCCCGCGCAATTCATCCCGCAATCGCTCGAATTCAAATAGCGGCACAATCCCGCACGGTTGTCGCCCTTTTAGATTTATGTACAAAAACCCGGCCATCCCCGCATGCATGACACACGCCTGCGTCGCTCCGAAATCAACTGCGAGATCGTGCGTAATATCATCCTGCCGGGCAAACTTCTTCGTCCGCCCGCGCATTCGATCCCAGATATTCCGCCCTCGCGCCACACTCTGCGCCGCACCTTCCCGAATCTTCAAATAACCCCATTGATTCAAAAGAAGATTGGGCTGGATTTTCCCTTCCAGACTCCCATGCCCATGGTCGGATACGATAAATACCGCCGCCTCATGCGACTTGGCATAATCGATCAACTCTCCGACGGCCACATCCAATTCCACAAACGTGTCCCGCACCAAATCCCGCGATGACGGGTCTTCATCCCGCCAACGAGCATCGATATTCCGCCACGTTTTATGTTGAAGATTGTCCACCAACTTCAACACCACCATCATCGCATCCCAACCAAACCGCTCCCCCAACACCCGGGTCATCTCCACGCCTTGATGAAAGCTCCGCCGGATGTAGTCGATGTTCTCCCGAAACGCCCGCTTTCTTGCCAAAGGCCTACGCTTCCACCTTGCCTTCAACGTCGGGTCGGGCCACCGCGCCAACACATCCGCCTTTAACTCCCTCGGATAAACGAAATCTCCCTCATGCGACGGCGTCTCAAACCCGGAGATCATGAAACCGTTTACTGGAACCGCAGGATAGGTCATCGGAACATTGATGCTCCCCACCCGAAGTCCGTGATCCCCCAGAATCCGCCAAAGACTTCGAACGTGATCGAGACACCGCGTGCTGTTGAAACACAGTTGATGCGTCGGCGGATCATACCGCTCGAAATCAATAATCCCGTGCGATCCCGGTTGCCTTCCGGTCAGAAACGTCGTCCACGCCGCAGGTGTGATCGGCGGAACGGTCGAATGCATGATGCCCGATGCCCCATCGGCGCGAAGTTGCTTCAATCGCGGCATCCGCCCTTCCGCGATCAACGGATCAAGCACGTCCCACGTCGCGCCGTCAAGCCCGACGATCAATACTTTTTTTGAAATCCCGCTGCTCATGCGATTCAATTCACAACTGATACACTGCCTCTACATCACCGAACTAATGTATCCCATGTTGCATTGGGCTACAAAGCTCGCTCCCTCACCCAACGGCATTTGCTCGTCAAGGTTCGTTATGGGAAACTCCCCGCCATGAAAGCAGGTGCGACATGAGTTTGATTCGTCGTCCCAAGGTGTATCTTGTGGGCAGACCGTCCCTAAACCATGCGGAAATCGCCCGATTCCTCACCGACGAACGCAGTTCGGAATGGACCACGGACACCGATGTCGCCTCCCAAGTTCTACCCGAAATCGCCGGTCGCTTATGCTACATGAGCTTCGTAAAACCGCGCCCCGGTGGAAACGCCGCATACTTGAACCACATCAAGGAAGTCGCCCACGGCAGCGTCCTCGAACACAGCGTCTGGAACTTCATCATCACCGGCGTCTCCCGATCCTTCACTCACGAGCTCGTCCGCCACCGCGCCGGTTTCAGCTACTCCCAACTTTCCCAACGCTACGTCGATGAATCCCAAACCGGTTTCGTCGAACCCGATTGCATCGCCGCCGATCCCAAACTGCATCAAGCCTGGTCCCAAGCCGCCGAGCAAGCTCGCATCGCTTACGCCGACCTCGTGGAATCACTACAAGCCAAATTCGCCCACGTCGAAGACCGCACCCTCCGCCGCAAACTCGCCCGACAAGCCGCTCGATCCGTCCTCCCCAACGCCACCGAAACCAAAATCTTCGTCACCGCCAATGCCCGCGCTCTTCGTCACTTCATCGAACTCCGTTGCAACGAACACGCCGACGTCGAAATCCGCGAAGTGGCCGCCATGATGCTCGACATCCTCCTCAAAGAAGCCCCCAACCTCTTCGGCGATTACCAACTCACCCCCCTCCCCGACCACACCCGCGCAGCCACCACCCCCCACCGCAAAGTGTAGTATTAATATCCGAGATGTAGGTCGGGCCATCGACCCGACTCAACAAAACCCGGCTTGCCCGGTTCCCCTCCCCTTTCCAGGGGGAGGGCAGGGTGGGGGTGAGGGGCACCATTTCCTTCGCCATTCTTCGTTCCCTTACCCTTGACTTTTCTAAAACACGATGTTACACTAATGTATGGTTCCGTCGGAGCCGCGAACGCCTGCCCTTGATTCGATACTCCAAGCTCGGCGAAGCTCCTCCGCTCGCCTTTTCACGCGGCCTAGTAGTCCCCCATCGCAGTCTGTTGCGGAAGACGCATCTGACGTGGCGGCCCCGATGGGGTTGAGCAAGGTGGTGGTGTGCCAATGTCTCCGCGGTGCCGCGAAGTGGCATCGCCGGCCCACCGGCGCGCGACCGTAGAGACGGGTCATGTTGGTTTTTGCAGTGGATTCGTCGAGAAAAACGGAACGCTCGAGATCGGCGAACCGGCGGGCGATGCAAAAATGCATGCGGCGACGGGCTACGTCCGGGCGATCTTGCTCCTCGGCTCGAAGCGTCTTTTTT
>JBBTCX010000036.1:0-21552 GCA_038043045.1 Planctomycetota bacterium
GTGGATTTTGGAACCGCGGTCACGGTTGATCTTGTGGATGATGAGGGGACGCTATTAGGTGGGGCGATCCTCCCGGGATTGCGGATGCAGTTTCGAGCGTTGCATTCGAATACGGCGCAACTCCCAGAGGTGGAGCCGGGTTTTCCAGAATCGCCTTATGGTCGTAATACGACGGAGGCGATCCAAACGGGCGTGTGTCGGGGGTTGATCGGGGCGGTGCGAGGGTTGGTTGAGTCGTATGCCACGTCGTTGAATCGTTGGCCGCAAGTGGTGGCGACCGGCGGGGATCTCGAGTTTCTTGCGCCGCATTGTGATTTTCTGGACACGATGGTCACCCATTTGGCGCTGCGAGGGGTGGGTTTGGCGTATGCCAAACACCTGTCCGCGATGGGCGCATGACCGTCGCGGGTGGTCACGTTGCTATTTTGCTGACACCGCCTGGCACTGGCGCCATCGCCGTGATCCGAGTAATTGGTTCCGCGCCGGTTGAGGCTTTGCGGCCTATCCTTCGACCCAAGCGTCAGGCGACCTCAGCCGAGATGCCGAACGGATCATTGAGCCTCGCGGAAATCGTGGATGAAAACGGCGGAGAGGTCATCGACGAGATCATCGTCAGTCCATTTCCGTACCGGGGTCAATTCGCATTAGACCTTTGTCTTCACGGTTCGGTTCGTATCGTTGCGAGAGTTCTTACCGTTTTGGAGAGCAGGGGGATTCGACTGATCGATGATCGGTCGGCGGAGTCTTTCGCCTGGCCGCACGATTATCGAATGGACGCCGATGTGTACTCCGCGCTGCGATTAGGGAGGACCCAACGGGCCGTTCGATTTCTGGCGTGGCAGCGGACTCATCTGAACAATTTTCTTCAAGACCTTTCTGATTCGATGGGGGAGCATCCGCACTCCGCGCGAGATTGCTTGCAACGAATGATGGATCGAGGTCGGCAAGGCGTGGTTTTGGTCGAGGGAGCCAACGTTGTTTTGATCGGCCCGCCGAACAGTGGCAAGTCTACGTTGTTCAATCGCTTGGTAGGCCGCCAAGCTTCCGTGGTTTCCGCACAAGCGGGAACAACAAGAGATTGGGTAACGGCCGACGTTGATTTCGAGGGCGTTCCGATCCGGCTTGTCGACACTGCCGGGCGGCGGAAGGAGGCCGATGCGTTGGAGCAATTGGCCGTGACGGCGGGACTTGACATGTCGGAAAATGCCGACGTAATCCTGTTAATTCTTGATGGATCGACGGAACTCACAGATGAGGCGAAAGAGTTGCTAGGCAGGGCAGGGGCGCTCAAAAACGCGATAGTGATTTGGAATAAGGCTGATATTCGTGCAATCCCTGGGGTAGGGGGGGATGTTTTTGCTTCCGCACTCACGGGAACAGGCGTCGATGAAATCGTTCGTTTGGTTCTTAATCACCTGGGATTTTCCGATTGGAAAGATAGAGGGCCGGCCTTTTTTACAGGGCGGCAGCTTGCTTGGGGTTCAGATGTCTTGGCTGCGATGGACCACCAAGGTTTGGAAACGGGCCGAAAAATGTTCCAGGATTTTGTCAGAATGGGTGTCGATTCCACCCGTTTTCAGGGCCTACAATAAACGAGGGATTGTTGTCTCGGCGGAATCGCCGGTTCCGTGGCGGCGGCCTCTCGAAAACTTGGGAGTGAATCGGAAGCGGTTGTATGGCGGAAGAATCGGGATCAAACTCAGGCGGGCTATCCGGTCGAATGGCGGATTTGACCGCGATGTCGGATCGTGGATCGTCCATCGCGGACGATTCGCAGTTTGCCCGTCTGGTCATCGAGCGAAAACTTTGCACATCCAACGAAGTGGATCTGGTTCGGTCCGAAGCTCGGACCATGACGACAAAAGGTACGCCGACCACGCTTCAAGACTTGTTGGTTCAACGAGGATACGTGACGAAGAGTCAAGTGGCCCGTCTTGGTCGAGCGATCGACGAAGATTCGATGTATCGCCCGGCGCAGCAAATCCCGGGGTTTCAGATTCTTAGCAAGCTGGGTCAGGGTGCGATGGCGGTGGTGTTCAAGGCGAAGCAACTGAGCTTGGATCGGACCGTTGCGGTCAAGGTCTTACCCAAACGGTTGAGCGAGAACAGGGAATTCGTCGAGCGGTTCTACAAGGAAGGTCGTGCGGCGGCCCGGCTGAATCACGCAAATATCGTTCAGGCTTTTGATGTCGGCGAAGCCGGGGGTTACCACTATTTCGTCATGGAATATATTGACGGGCAGACGGTGTACGATTTGCTGACTGACGGTCGTCGGATGGAGGAAGCCAAGGCGTTGAACATGATCCGCCAGACGGCGATGGCGCTGGAGCATGCCCACGAACAGGGGTTCATTCACCGCGACGTAAAACCCAAGAATATCATGATCACCAAGGCCGGGGTGGTGAAATTGGCGGATATGGGTTTGGCACGCGAGGTCGGAGATTATGTGACCGCAACGGCCGAGGCGGGTCGAGCCTATGGAACGCCGTACTACATCAGTCCCGAACAAATTCGCGGCGAAATCGAGATCGACTGTCGGGCCGATCTGTACGCCCTGGGGGCGACGTTTTATCACATGGTCACAGGAAAAGTGCCATTTGATGGCACCACACCATCCTCCGTCATGCACAAACACCTGAAGGATCCGCTGATCCCTCCGGATCACTTGAACCCCAAGTTGTCGTCTGGAATCGGGGAAATCATCGAGGTGCTGATGGCCAAATCGCCCGATGAGCGGTATCCCTCCACGCACGAGCTGATCACCGACCTGGAAGCGGTTTCTCGCGGGGAACCGCCGCTTCAAGCCAGAAGAAAATACGATCGCAATCTCTTGCAGAACTTGGCCGATGGCGGCGAAGTCATCAAGAAACCCAACGGATCGGAGACCGCGACCCCCACCGAACGCCAAGGTTCGGCCAATTGGTTTTTGGGATTGGGAATCTTGTTGGCCGTTTCCCTATTGATCAACGTGATTCTCCTCGTTTCCCGGTAGTGCCGTTGCTTCTGGTGTTCCGTCAACGCTAAACCTGCGGGTTGTTGCACCCGCGAGCCGGTTCTTCATGCGTGGGCGTTGGTAGCCCGTGATCATGGAGGATCACGATGACGAAGAAGTATATCGTCTGATTGGATAAGGGTGCGTCTCTCGCTTTCGCCTTGAACCGAAACCATGTTTGGTTTGACGAGGTCATTGCTCAAGAATCTCCCTTCAAGGAACTATTGGCCTTCATCGAAAAGCTTTCCACGAATTCCACTTGACTTCCGTTTCTTTGTTCGTGTGTCCCGACATGGGTCGACCTCAAAAAGTTAGATTCCTCAAATCAAACCCGCGACCAGAAGCGTTCCCAATATCGCACAATAGCCCGCGAAGTAGAAGAGTTTTGCCTTACGGACGGCGGAGAGAAGTAATCTCAAGGCCACGATTCCCGCGAGAAAGGAAACGAAGCATCCCAAGGCCATTGGGGCCCAGTGCAACTGAGGTGCCGGGCTCGTGGCACCATCGGGTAAGTCCTTGAGTTTGATGAGCGTTCCGCCCAAGATGGCCGGGAAGGCGATGAGAAAACTGAACTGTGCGGCCCATGGACGACGCAATCCGCAAAAAAGTGCGGCGCAGATCGTTGATCCGCTACGCGATATGCCCGGCAGTAGAGCCGCTCCTTGGGCAAGTCCGACGAATCCCGCCTGCCAAAACGCGAAGTCGCGCCATCGTCGCCGACCTCGGGGAAGAATGGAAGCGACGACCAGTAGGGTTGCTGTCACCCATAATCCGAAACCGGTCCATCGGGGTTTTGCAAATGCGGATTCAAAAAAATCCTTGCAGGTGATTCCGATGACGCCGGTGGGGATGGTGGCTGCCATGCCGAGCAACGCGATTCGCCAGGCGTACCGCCGTCGCGCGGGCCAGTTGGAACGGAGTTCGAGGGCAAGCCGTGAGAGAAACTTAACCAGGGGTTCCCGGAAAACGACGACGACGGCGGCCAACGTCGCGACGTGGAGGAGCAAATCGAAGAAAATCATCTCGTCGCTATCCGGTCTCAAGCCCATCAAGCGCTGGGTGATTGCGAGATGACTCTTGCTACTGACCGGGAGGAATTCCGTCAGACCCTGGACGAAGCCGAGAACGACCGCCTGTAGAAAGGTCAGGTCATTCACGCCGGGGCGCTCGCATCAAAAATGTCTTTCGACCGGGCGAGATATTGTAGAGCGGAAAGGGCTGTGACAATGACCGTCAGCCATACCAGGATCACCTTGAGAAGATCGGCGGTCGCGCTGGACATCCCTTGATCCTCTCGAGCCACTAAAAACAGAATCGTAGGCGCGGCGATGCACTGGACCCACATTTTCAATTTGCCATGAAGCGACGCGGGAAAGGCTTTGCCCAAAGATTCCTGAAAACCGCGAATCCCGGTGACCAAAAGCTCGCGCCCGACAATGACCACCACCATCCAGGCTTCGACTTTGGTAACGTTATGTCCTTGTTGATCGACGAAACCATGTCCGGCGAACAAAATGAACGCCCCACAAATCAGCACTTTGTCCACGAACGGATCCAAAATCCGGCCCAGCGGCGTAACCCAACCGTGCTTGCGGGCCAAGTATCCATCGAGAAAGTCCGTGCAAGCGGCAATGATGAAAAGGACCCATGCGGTATCCAGCATCCAAACCCGTCGTGTCGGGTCTCGCTGCGAATACTGGACCAAGACAAAAAAGAATATGATCGAAAGCAGCAATCGCGCGAGCGTAATTCGGTTTGGAACGTTGATGCGTCGGATCATCGTTGGAGTACAGGTAGGGCCACTTTGGTAGCGGCGGCGAGCAAATCATAGTCCTTTCGGCCCGTGCACCGGGCCGCGACAAACTGTCCGGGCGAGGCTTGGCAGCGGTCCACAACGGTCACGCTGTCGACCTGCGGGGCCTGACCTTGATGTCGACCAACTACGCGGTTTGCGCCCACTTTTTCTTCCACCAGGACGGATAGCGTCGAGCCCACGCGTTCATCAGCCAAGTCGAAAGCAACCTGCTGCTGCGCACTCATCAGAGCATCCACGCGCTCCTCCTTCATGGATTGCGAAATCTGATCGCGCATGCGACCAGAGGGAGTTTCCGCCTCAAGAGAATATGGAAAGACGCCAAGAGCGTCGAACCGGAATTCTGTTATGAAGTCAACGAGTTCCTGAAACTCCGCATCGGTCTCGCCGGGGAACCCGACGATCATCGTTGTACGAATGGTCACCCCGGGAATGCGACGGCGAATCCGATTCATCAATTCTTCGGTTTGCTTTTTCGTGATCCGGCGGTGCATGGACTTGAGCATGCTATCGTTAATGTGCTGCAGCGGGATGTCGATGTATTTGCAAACCTTGTCCGATTCGGCCATCGCGTCGAGAATTTCATCGGTCAACACCGACGGATAAACATACATCAGACGAATCCAACCCAAGCCATCGACACGATTCAGCTCGCGCAGTAATCCGGCCAACCCGCCCTCGATCAGGTCTTCGCCCAACCCGTAGCTCGTCGTATCCTGCCCGATCAGATTGATCTCGACGGCGCCGTCGGAGACCAGCTCGCGGGCTTCTGCCACGACGATCGACGGCGGTTTGCAGTGCATTCGACCGCGTATCATCGGAATCGTGCAAAACGTGCATTTCTGATCGCAACCTTCGCTGATTCGCAAATAGGAATAATGCCGCGGCGTAAGGCGCAGTCGGGCGAAATCCAATTGAACGAACGGGTGGTAATCGCTGAGGTAGAGGTCGGTGGTTCGCTTCTTACCTTTCCCGTTCTTTCCGATCACGGCTCGCACGATGTCATCTCGGTTGTTCGTGCCAACCAGACTATCGACGCCCGGGATCCGCTCAAGGATGGCCTCTTTATCTCGCTGCACCAAACAACCGGCCACCACTACCCGTTTCAGCGTGCCGTCTTTCTTTCGACCGACCGCTTCGCGGATGGCGGCGTCAGCCTCCACGCGAGAGGCCTCCAAAAAACCGCAAGTGTTGATCACCATGACATCCGCGTCGGATTCGTCGCCGGTGATCATGCACCCGGCCTCTGCCAACTGCCCGAGCATCTTTTCTGAGTCGACCAGATTTTTAGCGCATCCGAGGGATACAAAAGCAACTCGGGTGGGTTCGGTGATCGGTTGGGCAGCTTGTCGAATCACAATAAAACGCGATGCCTCATTTTTCCACTCGTCCGAGCGCGAAGTCCAGAGCACAATAGTTTATCAAGTTCCAAAGGACATAAAAGAGCGCAAGCAGAGTTTTTCGCGCAAGGTTCTTCTGGAATTCACAGGCGAATTATGATAAGGTGAGGCATCGGTTTTCCGGGCGACGTTACCGAGGCCCGGTTTTGACGAGTCAAGGACGGAGTTGGATGCAAGAGTTGGTGAGTGAACTGATCCAGCCTCAGGGCGGCGGATTCAACACGCTTCGCATGGGTCGTGGTGAACCGGGTCTGCCGCAGGCGTTCACCTGGCGAGGACGGGCTTACACGATTTTGCACGAACTCCAAGCCTGGAAAGAAAGCTCCCCCGAAGGCGGCCACACCGGCGGCGAATTGTACCTCCGCCGTCACTACTACAAACTCCGTATGTCCGACGGTACAAACTGGACGGTCTACTTTCTCCGCCAAACTCCCCGCACCGGCCAATCGAGACATCGGTGGTATTTGTATTCTGTTGAAACGCCCATCGATTTGGTCTTCGAAGGCACTTTAACAAGCTGACGGGAATTCGCGGGCAAGTTTCTACATCAGACGATATTGAAACGCATCCCGAACGATATCCTGAAAGAGCGTCAGAATCTCAACCCAAAATAGACCAATTCAACAGCCCTGATTTCCCAAAGCGCCCATTCTTATCTACGTTGCACATAGCCGCCAATTTGTACACCGTCCACTGTCTCAAGGGCACGGCGCGACATCTGAAATCCTCGATCGCGGAATTTACGAATTATCAAGTTTTTTTGTTGACAGGTTGAATGAGATGTGGAGAATGCGGCCTTCATTATTTGATTCAAGGTGATTTAGGTCGGATTTCGGATCGCTTACGAGTTCTCGGGACGCGCAATAGCGTTGGGTCGGAAAATAGGATTTGAGGTTAGGACGATTGTGTTTCGTCACGTACTCTTCGGATGCGCGGCCTTGGCCCACTGGTTTGTCGCCGGGGGGTGCTCGATCCATTATTTCGATCCCGAGACTGGAACCGAACATCTTTGGGGCATAGGCCACATGAAGGTTAAGGTCACACCCGCAAACGAACATGTGCAATCCGTGGTTCGCGGCGTTGACCTAATAGGATTCGGCGGCGGGAGCGATGGTTCTAACAAGTATGTTGTTCTAGGCTGGCAGCGTCGTCAACGCATTGACATTTTGGACGATGATGCCAGTATTCGCCTCGAATGGTGCGGCAATGATTTCGCCAACGTACGCGTGGGTTCGACTCTCGTCGAAACTCCCGCGCTAACAGATCAAGATGATCCTGCAAATTCAGAAAAGGAGATTCGAGAATGAGGATGTACAGATTCTGTTCTTTGATTCTGGTCCCCATGACGCTCGCGACGTCCGCCTGTGTTCCGGGTTACAACAGTATGGTGTTCGCCACCAAGACCAACGCGGGTCTCATCGTGGATACCCAACCGCCCGAAGTGAACGTCGACATTGGGCGACAGGAATTCCTCATCTCTCCCACGTTCGAAGGCGGCCAAACACCGCCCGTCTTGAGCAGTTTCCGCTGGGATAACGAAGGGCTTTTTAGGCAGAACTACCTCGGTTCCACCTTCACAACCGGTGATGCAGCCGTGACCATGGCACGACTTTATTCTGCTCCCGATTGGCCGGATGCTTCTAAGGAAAAGGTATGGGATCTCACGGCAGACAAGTGGAACGCAAAAGAGAAGTTTTTCGATTCTGAGATTGAACTGAAAGAAATCCCCGAGACGCCCTGGTTTGTACCGAAGTATAAACCCAATCAAGTTCGGCCAGTGCTGTTTGGCACCGATACCTCGTTCGGTTTCAAAATCGCGTGGAAGAATCCGGAGTCCCCGGTACCCGACTACCTTAGATTGGCTTACCAGCGACGAGAGTTGGCGTTTGCCGCAGTGAATATTGGTCCCAACGACGAAAACGCATCCAAACCCTATGAAGCTCGTGTTCCGTCGTTGTTGGCCAGCTTGGATGCCAATCTCCAAGTTGAGCAACCTTGGAAATCCGGCTTTGGATACTTGCAGTATTTCTCTAGCGGAAAAGCCGCGACCGCCTTGGCATTTCGTCATGCGGTTCGCACTGCCATGCTGAAGAGATTGGATCCCGAGCAAGCTAAAGAGGTTGAGAAAGATGAAAAAAGGGTAGCTAGCAACAATGCGGCTGGGAATATTGAATTTCAAGATGCGTTAGCACGATCGCTTTCAACGGCTACGCCGGTTACTACTTGCGCTGCCGCCGATAAGGCCCTCTGCGACCGCGTGATAAATCGCAAGCTCGCGGGTGGGGCACCAGCAACTCCACCTCCGACCGTCACGCAAGGAGAACTGAATCGCGAAATACTACGCGACTTCTTGAAGCAAAAAGGCAAATATGAATCGCCAGGCGACGAGGTATTGTGGATGGCCAATCCCAGTCCAAGCGAAGTAGCGGAAGTCAGAATCTTGTTGGGAATCCCATAGCTCATCTGAAAATCACGGTTTCGAATGAAAGAAAGACGATTCAATAAGGAGTCTTGAAAATGCCTGAAGTAGTCAGAAAAGAGAGTGTGAAAACTGTCACGGGCGTGACAAAAGTTAGAATTCAGTTTTATATTGATCAATTTCAAGCGGCAGGTGCTTTCGCCGTCGAAGTCTATGAAGACCCAGTCGGGAGTGGTGAGTATACGGTCAGCGCAACCTTCATTGAGTGAAGGAAACTGCTTGATCCCTTGATGTGTCGTGGGAGATTGTGTTGATCAGACGGCGGGCTTGTGGGGGTGGGCTTCGGTTCCTGTTGATCGCGTGTTCCATCGCGCAAATCGGATGCCGGGTCCACCTCGGGGCGAACCACCTTTTCCTTGTCACTCGAGCGAACAGCGGGATTGACATCGACACCTTGCCGGCCGTAGTCGAGGCGTCGGTCTTTAGCCGCTTCGATGGCGTACACGCCCCGACCTTTGAACGGGCTCAGACCATCCCGGTTGTCACGATATTTCAACGGGGGATGGACGGATCGTGGCCGATTACCGGAGCGCTATTCGCCTCCGGTCCCGCTGCGATCGCCGTGGCTACGCTGAGTGGAAATGCGACCGTCCCCCCCAGTCGTGAGAAGTTCGATCAATTTCTGGAGGAGATCGAGCAGATTAGCGACATTGAATTGAGTGAACCTCCAAAGTTCTGGAATAAAGGAAAACAGTTATTCAAACCTGGTGAAGCGCCGCCTTTTTGGTTTGGGGTGAGCGAATCCGTCGGAATGGAGTTTGAGTTTTACGGACCCTCGGTGCCACCTCTTCCTCAGTCCTTTCACGCTGGATTTCGCCGAAAAGAGTTCTTGGTGACGCCGCTCAGCTTGAGCGAAGATAAAGGCCGGGAGCTTCCCTATGTTGTCCACACGCCGTCGAATCTAGCTATCGTGAACATGTCCGCCTCGGTGGCCGGCTCGGGACATTGCAAATGTCGACGCCGCGTTCAGTTCTTCGCCACGGGAAAGGCCGCACTTCGCCTTGCAGCGCGCCCTGATGTCTGGAAATTGTTCAATCAGAATTTTGTGGACGCCGCGGATGAAAGCGGAAAAGTCCCGAGCAACAAACCGGAGAGTGGAGACCAAGCCCAACCGGGAAAGCCCGCAGTTCCTTGACCCACCCCGCCGGTTGAACACCGGCAGGAATGCAGCCAACCCCTGAATCGGACCCTTTGGCGGAAAGGAATTGGAACAGACCCTGAATTAGGCCAGCACTTTCGACGCCGGGGGCGGGATGACAATTGCGTTCCCGATGGCCACGTCTTCGCCGTGCTGATTGACGCACGCGACCATCATTCGAACCCGCTTCGGATTAATAATTTCAATCACCGTGCCGGTGGCTGTCACCGTGTCGTCCAAAAACACCGGCTTGAGAAATCGAATGTGCAATTCCACAAAGATGGTTCCCAGGCCCGGAATTTCCCCACCCAACACGGTGGAGATAATCCCCGCAGTCAAAATCCCGTGGGCCACTCGCCTGCCAAACACGCTTTTCCCCGCGTATTCTTCGTCAAAATGCACGGGATTGTAATCTCCCGACGCGTCCGCGAATTTGAAAACATCCTCTTCCGAAATGGGTTTGGAAAACGACCCTTTATCGCCGACTTTCAGCGTCGCTCGAGTCCGCATCGGGTGGGACAAAGTAAGCATCAGGTAGACCTTTCAAAGGCGCGCCGTGGTGTCCGGTTGCTTGTCGAACAAGCCACTAGAGTTTCGGTGGTTCCAGACTGCAACTTTGCCCCAGAATTGACCAGATGTCCATTGGCTGTTGGTTAGTCTATCGGATCGGGAAGGGAAAGGCGAGAGCGTAACTCTATATAAAACGTAAAGTTACGAGCATTTCTATATTCATCGGCACGTCCCAGTCTAAGGCGCCCCGACATTGAAAACGGAATTCAGGAAAGTCCCATCAAGATTCTTAAGGCCTCGCTCCGATAACGAATCTCAAGCATTCCCGAAACAAAGTTTCAAAGACGGGGATAGGTATTGGAGAGGATAATCGCCATGGAGGGTGATGCGCGGGTCCAAAATCGTCGAATAGCCACACGTCAACGCCGTCCACCGTTTCAGCCTATGCGCCTTTATGTTCCGTTTGCGGGGCGCTGCGATTTGGGCGAAGGCATCGCTTCAGTACCCGTTGAAATTTCTCTTGTGCTCACCGACAGTTCCGGCGCACTCGCCCCTTGGTTCGACGACTGGTGGTGGACCGACGTTCTTCAACGCTGGGCCGACAACCGATTGACTTTTCAATTTTTACCCACTCCCCAGGCGCTCTTGCATCCTGTGGTTTTGCACCACGTGGAGATGGTCCAGCGCGTGGCCCCGCTCTGGCGGATCATCGGTCAGGTTTACGCCGACGAAATCTCTACGCTGGAAACCGCGACTGCCATCGGGCGGACTCGATACCACGAAGTCCACGTTCTCGAACGCGATCAGGACGCAACGAAGAATTTGGAGGAACGCGAACACCTGTCCGTCGAGGAACTCTTCGGGACCATTCGACGCGAGCAGCTTCGCATCGGCGCTAAGCAGCCGATCCTGGTAAGACTTCCTTCTCATCAAAAAGAAAAAACCAGCCCTAGCACAATGAGCGATCCCGTTCCGATCTAATCGTTCTCGCCGCCACCTTCGCTCAAGGGACGATGTTGCGTTAAAATCAAAAGCATGTCCCTCATTGTGCAGAAATTCGGTGGCACTAGTTTGGCCGACGCGGAAAAAATTCACCGCGCCGCTCGCCGAGCCATCCGCGCCAAACTCGAAAATCATCGCGTCGTTCTCGTCGTTTCCGCGATGGGACACACCACCGACGAACTCATCTCCCTGGCCAAAGCCGTCTGCGCCGATCCACCCAAACGTGAACTCGACATGTTGCTCACAACCGGCGAGCAAGTATCGATCGCCTTGATGGCCATGGCCATCGACGCCGCAGGGCACGAAGCCATCAGCCTGACGGCGGGTCAACTGGGTTTGGTCTCCGATAGCGCCCACACCCGAGCCCGCATTCAACGCATCAACCGCGATCGCATCGACCGCGAACTGGATGCCGGCAAGATCGTCATTGTGGCCGGCTTTCAAGGTGTCGACGCCAGCGGTGAGATTACCACGCTTGGTCGCGGTGCCTCCGACACAACTGCCGCGGCGCTCGCCGCCCTCCTCGGCGCAAAAGTCTGCGAGATTTACACCGACGTGGATGGCGTCTATACCTCTGACCCTCGCGTGGTTCCGATGGCCAGAAAGATCGATTTCATTAGTTATGATGTCATGCTCGAGATGGCCGCCGCGGGTGCTGGCGTCATGCACTCCCGCGCCATCGAGTTCGGGAAAAAATTCAATGTCCCCATCCACGTGCGAAGTTCGTTCACTGATTCATCAGGAACCATGATCATGGCTGAAACACCGGGAATGGAAGCAATCTCCGTCCAAGGCGTGACCCTCCGCGAGGACTTGGCGATGGTCTCTCTGACGGCCGTGCCGAATACGCCGGGCGTCGCCGCCAAAATTTTCGCCGAGGTCGCCAGGCATCACATCCTTGTTGACGACATCGTTCAAAATATTTACGACGACGGACGCCACGCCAACTTGGGCTTCTCCACCAACGCCACCGACGCCGCCGAAGCCAAACGGGTGTGCGACCGCCTTGCTGTTGAATTGGACATCGGAGGAGTTTACGTCGACCAAGGCGTTTCCAAAGTCAGCGCCGTCGGCGTCGGAATGCGATCCCACACGGGTATCGCCGCAACCATGTTTGACGCACTCTCCAAAGCCGCCATCAACATCGAGAATATCTCTACCAGTGAAATCGTGATCAGTTGCATCGTCCGTCGCGAGGACGGCCCCAAAGCCCTTCGCTTTCTGCACAACGCCTTTGGACTCGACAAATCCAACGGCAACAACAAAGACACGTAAAGACACCTCATGGCACGCAAGCGTCGGCGAAAAGGCCTTTTTTCATCGCGCCGATGGCGAAGGTCTTTCACCGCCCTAGGAGTGACACTTGTTGTCGCTCTCCTGGGTTACGATCATTACACGTACAAAGCCGTCGTCACGGGGGATTGGAATCGCTACCATGCCCACCAAGCCCGCGTCGTCTACATCGCCGACGGCGACACCATAGACATCGACATCCCCGACGGCCGCAAGAACGTCACTCGAATTCGTTTGTGGGGTGTCGACACACCGGAAATCGCCCACGGAAAAGAAAAGGACATGCACTTCGGACCGGAGGCCAAGCAATTCGCCGAAGATACTTTGGAAAACCGCAGGGTCACCATCGAACTCGTACCCAACAAGACCCGGGACAAATATGGCCGACTCTTGGCCTATGTTTTCTTGGAATCCGACGGCACGATGTACAACGAACTCTTGCTCGAAAACGGCCTCGCTTATTCCGATCTGCGTTTCGCCCATTCGCGCAAGGCACGCTTCGAAGCCTTGGAAAAATCCGCCCGCGGTCAACAAAAAGGTCTCTGGTCCGATCTCACTCGTGCGCTCATGCCCGAATGGCGCCAAAGAATGGAAAAGAAAACAAAGCGGCCCTGAAAAGTCCAGCTCGCAACGGTTTAGACTTCATTTCACGCGGAACCAATACAAATCCTACTTCCCGAGATTCCCTGTATCCGCCCGCTTCATCGTCGATCGCGTCAGAAAATAATTCTCACCCTGAAACGCCGTGGCTTCTCCCGACACAATAAACACCAATCCGCTCGGATCTCGTTCCATCATCCGTCGCATAACCTCCAACGTCTGATTCGGCAGCACCTTCATCGGCGGCTCCGGGCGATCCGGATGATCTGACTCAAAGACAAACGTCCACCAAGCCCCGGCCGCAACCAACCGCCCCGGACGGTTCGCCAGTGGCGCACCATCCATGTGCGGCGTCCACCTCACCGGTCGAAGGGGATCCAAAACTTCCTTTTTTTCCAATGCGCCGGGACGAATCACCTGTCGCTCAGGCTGTTGCGACTCCAGCAGCTTTACAACGTCCTCGACCGGCGCCACCGCCGATGGGCTCGGTGACGGGGACGTGTCACTCCTGACAGGCTCGCTCGTCCCCACCAACATCGCAACCACCGCAAGAAAATAATTCTCTCCCTCGAAAACGGTCATTTCCCCCGAAACTGAAATGACGGGAGATCGGCCGCTTTCATCCAAGGACCCCATCATCCGTTCCAGCGTCGCATTCGGCAGCATCCTCACCGGGCGTCCGTTCTTTTCATCCGCCCAATGAAACACCCACCAAGGTCGCTCAAAGCTCAGTCGTCCCGATTGCTGCGAAAAAGTCCAGCCGTCGGGCCAAAGAGTCGCCTTGCGAACCACACTTCCCTGTCGAAGCGCGCTCGCCGGCGGAATCACCGGCGGCGAAGTTCTCGTCCCTTGCAGCGCGCGAACAAGCTCCTCCGCATTCGGTTGTCTACCTCCACTAGTTTCCTGATTGGATTGATTCTTTTTTCCAGGGTCGCTCGCGGTTCCGATGTCGGTTGCCCAAACGACGCAAGGAAGAGCAGACGCCGCCATGAATCCCAAGACGCACCCTAAGCGACGAGCCATCGCATACATGTTCATTTCACCCGCAGACTGGGCAAAAGTATCCGCTGCTTCGAAACGAGTTTCCAGGGGTCGGGCAAGAATAGGGTTTTTTTTATCGTTCATCTTGGAAGTATCCTCTCCTTGTCTACCGCAACAATCAAACGACGATTCCGGTTTTCTTCGCCTCATCGTTCGAATCCTTCCCGCGACGAAGCCATAGGGTTGCATCGACGAAATGGATCCTCTCGAATATGATCTTCCCGGTGGAGTGGGCGAAGGCGATCGCTGGGGCGGTCTTCTCGCGGGCCGCGTGAAGATCGTCCGAGAGGAAAGTCCGAACCGGATAGGGCGCGATGGTCGGTAACCCCGACCCGGCGCGAGCCGAGGGAAAGTGCCACAGAAAATACACCGCCTTCGGGTAAGGGTGAAATGGTGCGGTAAGAGCGCACCGCGCGGCCGGTGACGACCGCGGCAGGGTAAACCCCATCGCCGGCAAGCCCATGTAGACGGCCACGAGGCTGCCCGCCTCATCGCGAAAGCGTAGGCCGCGGGTAGGGTGCTGGAGTCGACGGGCAACCGCCGACCTAGAGGAATGATTGCCGCTCCGCTCACGCGGAGAACAGAATTCGGCTTACCCGCCCACTCCACCATTTTGATCGTCCCACAAAACTCGTGTGTATAGACGGTTCACGATTGAAAGATCGTCGCAACGCGCGTAGTTCCGCCGAACTGGCGTCCTCGACTATAATACAGTCATGTGTTGGACCTTCGCTAGAATTCTTGCCCAACAAACCGACCCATGGACCGGACCAGCAAAATGGGCGCTGGGACTCGGGTTGGCAGGCACGTTGCTCGGTTTGGGCAATTTAATTTGGAATTGGATCCAATACCACTGGCGTACAAGAGTAGTTCTGAAAGTTCAACCAGCTTTTGCCAGGATTGAGTCTGGGCTTCTCGTGTTTACGCCGAACAAGGTTCTTCAAGACGGTTTCATTATAACAACCATAATCAATGAGAGTCACTTTCCCGTTACGATCGCGCGGGTTTCGATCCAACTTGAAGGCAGCAATCTCAGCTACCAACCGACTGAGTATCGCACCGAACCACCTGGCCCGTGGCCACGACGACTCGACCGAAAAGAGGCTATCAAGGTTCTCCTGCGAGAAGTGTCTTTCACGCAACTATTGACGTTCGGCGCGCGGGCTGTGGAAGTAGAGACTGTGGACGGCTCAATTGCAGTCGGGACATGTACAGCCTTGCAGGCGCTGCATTGTCAGTACCAGTCGCTTCCCAAGAATGAACTTGGGATCGCGTCCCTTGACGCGTTTTAGCCAGTGCGGACAAAGTGTCGACCCCGTGCGGATTGCATTGTACGCATTTTTGAGCTTTTCTTAGTCAAATGCGGCATCGTTCCGTCGGAGAGTAGCATGACTATTCAAATCTCGGCGTCCTGGCCTTATGAGTTCGTCTTTCCAAGTTCTGGCACCCTTCGCCTCCTGAATCGCGTCTGTTAGTGACATCGCGCCTTCATTCGTTGGCAGTCTCTCCCGCCGCACTTCGTGCCTGCGTGCCTTCGTCCCTTCGGGCCTCAATCCCCACTTTGCCGCTCTTTCTCGCGGAATTCGACATATTCCTCCGCCGCACCCTTATAATCATCCCCGCAAATTCCACTCGCCTATACCGCTGGTCAACGTGTACGGTATACTGTGCACGGTGCGTTTCGTGCAGGATTTGCCATGACAGACTCCATACTATCCATCGTCGCCGCGAACTTGTCCGCCACCGCCACCATCTATTGGGTTTGCCTCATCGTCGGCGGCGGGTTGTTGTTGATCTCCGCCTTCGCCGGCGGTCATGGCCACGGTGACATCGGGACCGACTTCCATCCCCACACCGATTTCGGATCCACCGATGCGGCCCACGCTCACGTCGACCACGCCCATCCCGGATCACTCGCGGGTTGGTTTTCCATTCGATTCCTCATTTTCTTCATGGCCGTGTTCGGCTTGGTAGGTGTATCTCTGACTCATCTGGCCAACGTCTCTTCATCTGTCGTATTGTTGAGCTCGACAGTTTCCGGGTTCTTGGTAGGCCAAGGCGTCCACCAACTCTTGCGAAAGTTGAACCGCACTTCCGGCGACAGCACCACGCAGACACAGGATTACATCAACAAGATCGGCCGCGTCACCATCCGCATCGAGCCGCCTCGCAAAGGCGAAGTCGCCATCCTGGTAGGCCGTGGCGAGCGATTCATCCCCGCAATCAGCAAGAGAACTGACCGATCGTTCAAAGTCGGCGATCAAGTAGCCGTTACCGCCTACACCGCTGGGATTGCAGAAGTCGTCGCCCGCGAGGAATACGAATTCCTCGCCGATAAGGAGTCGTAGGGCGGGTTTCACCCGCCAAAACGTAGGTCGGGTCATCGACCCGACACCAATCGGCAATGTGCCACCGTGTGCCACTGCACTTGAGCAGTAGCCATCGAGCTGCGGGCTTTAGGCCGCGCGGCGCTTCGGATAGGTTCTTAATGAGCCTCGATGTTGACCAAGGAGTTTCGAAATGCAAAGCGTATGTCTCGCTCAAACCGGATTTGAAGCCCCGATCATCATCGGAATCGGAATCCTCGTCATCCTGGTCATCGTAATCCTCCTGGTGGCCAAGCTCATGGTCGTCGGCAACCCCAGCGAAATGCTGGTCATCAGCGGCCGCCGCCAAGACGACGGCCAAGGCTATCGCACCCTCATCGGCGGACGCACGCTCGTGATCCCGATCATCGAAAAAGTTTCTTGCCTCAGCCTGCGAAACATGCAAGTGTCATTGGAAGTCAGTGCCCAGTCCGGCGGGGGAACCATGGTCCCCATCACCGTGACCGGCGTCGCCAATGTCAAAGTTTCCTCCGATCCTGCAGAGCGATCCAACGCCATCGAGCGATTCCTCGATCAACCGTCTGAAGAATTACAACGCGTCGCCCGTGAAACCCTCGAAGGAGGCCTCCGCGCCGTCATCGGAAAAATGACCCCGCAGGAAATCGTCGAAGATCGAGACAAATTCGTCGCCACCGTCATGCAGGAAGTCTCCGACGACTTTCGAAAACTGGGCCTGTTGATCGACAGCGTCAACATCCAAAACGTCCACGATTCCCAGCTTTACTTGGAATCCATCGCCCGAAAAGCCACCGCCGAAGTTCTCTCCGCCGCACGAAAAGCCGAAGCAGAACGCGCCGCCGAAGCCTCCATCAAAGAAGCCGAAGCCGCCGCAGCGTCACGTCGCGCCAAAGCAGAACGCGATGCAGAAGCCAAACTCGCCGAAGCTATCTCTCGACAAAAAGCCGAACAAGCTCGAATCGTCGCCGACAAGACCATCGTCGAAGCCGAAAACGACCTCCGCATCCGAAAAGCCGAACTCTCCCGCGAAGCCGTTCTCAAAGAAGCTCAACAACAAGACGCCGCCGCAACGGCCGAAGAAGCCCGACTCAGAGCTACAACGGTGCAAGCCGCTCTCGCCAACCGCGATATCGCCAAAGCCAACGCCGAAGGAGCAGCCGCGTCCGTTCTCGAAGAAGGAAAAGCACGCGCCGCCTCCATCGAACTCATAGGCGCCGCCATCCAGAAAAACCCCGACGCTCTCAAAGTTATGCTCCTCGAGCAATTGCCCAAAATCGTCGAACAGATCGCCAACAGCGTCAACAACATCACCTTGGGAGAAGTGACAGTCATTGACAGTGGAAATGGTCACGCCATCGCCGGCGCCGCCATGGGCCGCGCCCGCGCACTTTCCGAGACTCTCGCAACGTTGGATAGCATCCTCGGCATCGACATCCGCGCCATCAGCAAATCCATCGCCGGAACCCTCACCCGTTCCGACCCCGACCCCACCCACTCCGACAATCCCGACCCACACATCACCCTCAAGAAAAAGTAGAATCGTAGGGCAGACTGGACTGGGTGTCGCATCTCCTTTGGAGGTTGGGAGACGCCACAAGGCTCGGCCATGAAATCAGAGTTGGTTCGATTATCGATTGAAGGCATGACCTGCGGCGGGTGCGTCTCGCGGGTGGAGCGGGCTTTGCAATCAATTTCCGGCGTCACGAGTGCCCAGGTGAACCTCGCCACGGAATCCGCGACAGTCACCTGTGTCGACGGGTTGGTAGATCGCAAGGAGTTGGTTGCCGCGATTCGAGCGGCCGGTTACGACGCGGAGATCGTTCGTGCGAAATCGGCCCAAAACGTGGCGCATGAAAAAACAAGAAACGATCGCCTTCGAACTCAACGGCAGGCGCTGATTCAAGCCATCGGGTTGGCTGCGCCGATTGTCGGCCTTCATTTTTTGGGTGGAGGACTGCAATCGCATGAACACGGTGGCCATGTGTGGGCCCAAGGATTGCAAGCGCTATTGTCGGCGGTGCTCTTGGCCTCGCCGGCTGGCGCGCCGATTCTGATCGGTGGATTGCGTGCGATTTGGTTCAGCGCCCCGAATATGGATTTACTGATTTCGATCGGCGTTTCCACTGCGTTTGTGGCCGGAAGCGTGGGATTGATTCTCGCACGACCGGAAACCGAGCATTTTCACGCCCTGGCTATGATTCTGGCCTTGGTCAACGTTGGGCGCTACTTAGAACTTCGCGCGAAAATCGAAGCCACCGGTGCTTTGAGAGCGTTGTTCAGTCGAATCGAAACGGTCGCCCACAAAGTGACAGAGAATGGCATTGTTCAAGTGCCGGTGGACTCCTTGACGCCGGGCGATCGCGTGCGCGTTGCTTTAGACACCATGATTCCCGTCGATGGACGGGTCATTGAAGGCGAAGGCGGCGTGGACGAGAGCGCGTTAACCGGAGAATCCGTTCCGCGATTCGTAAAGAGCGGAGACTCGGTGCGCGCCGGGGGAATGGTTCGGGACGGAATTCTCACCGTGGAGGCGGAGCGTGTCGGCGCGGAATCAACGATGGGGCGAATGATTGCCATTGTCGAAGCCGCACAGGCCGGCAAAACGCATCTTCAACGGATCGCGGACCGAGTCGCCGGCGTGTTCGTTCCGATCGTGATTTTGGCAGCTTTGATTACTTTTTTCGGTGGGGTGACGATGGGGGGAGTGGAAGCGAGTGTGGCTATTAGTCGTGCGGTCGCGGTGTTGGTGATCGCGTGTCCTTGCGCGATGGGGTTGGCTACACCGATGGCGGTGATGGTGGCGACGGGAACGGCGGCTCGGTTTGGAATTTTGATCCGCGACGCGGAGGCGCTCGAAGCCGTCGGACAGGTGGACTGCATTGTCTTTGACAAGACCGGCACGCTCACGACCGGTGCTGTCGAAGTTCGTGACATCGAGACCGATCAGGATACGGATCGCATGATTCAATTGGGGGCTTCCGCTGAACGGTTTTCGCAACACCCATTTGCCCGCGCGCTGGTTCAAGAGGCCAAGAAGAGACAACTGGAGCTTCGTGAACCGAGCAATTTGGTTAGCTTTGCCGGCCGTGGAGTTCGTGCCACGGTGAGCGGCCAAACCGTCATCGTTGGCAGTGCGCCCTTGCTTGAGGAAATGGGTGTAGCCGTGTCGACCCATGAGAATACAGCCAAACAAATGGCCTCTCGCGGGAATTCAACGGTCTTTGTGGCCATGAATGGAGCATGTGCGGCTGTCCTCGGATTCGGCGATCAGATTCGACCGGAGGCGAAAGAGGCCGTCGAACGAATCAAAAAACTGGGCGTGCGATTGTCGCTGTCGTCAGGGGATCATGCCGAAAGCGTGAATGCCGTAGCGGAGCACTTAGGAATTGACGAAGTCGGCGCGAATATGACCCCGGAAATGAAATTGAAGGATGTTATGCGGCGTCGTGAACGTGGGCAGAAGGTGGCGTTTGTCGGGGATGGGATCAACGACGGTCCGTCGCTAGCGGCGGCGCATGTTGGGATTTCACTGGCGACGGGAAGCGATGTGGCCGGGGAGGCGGCGGATATCTTGTTGTTGTCGGGTGATGTCCGGCTGATTCCACAGGTCATTACCTTGGGTCGGCGAAGCGTGAGGATTATCCGCGAGAATCTGTTTTGGGCGTTTTGTTTCAATACTTTGGCCATTCCACTGGCGGCGACGGGTCACGTGCCGCCCAGTTTGGCTGCCGCGGCAATGATGGGGTCGTCGATTTTGGTGATATTAAACTCGCTTCGATTGCGAAGAACTGGTATATTACCCAAGCGTGGAACAACATGACGAAAGTGCTTTTTTAGGGAAATCCAGACGATTTTGTAAGACGGACGGATGACTGCGATGTCGAAACTGCCATTTGCACCCAAGGCGTTTTTCATCGTCTTTGCAATTGTGACCACATTGCTCCTTACAGGCTTTCTCGTTGCTCAACGGTTGACCGGCGAATTGGCACTTCGGGACATCATCGGGGCTTCCCTCAGTGCTCTGATTTTCACTTATCTCGTCCATCTTTGGCTTTTGCCCGCGGACGACTCACCCAATCATCCGGCGAGTGACTCTTAGCCACATTCATTGCTGCCTATTATTTTCGGACGTTTTTCGGTGTCGTCCAAACAGAGGGTCTGTGCGTCTGTAGTCATGGATTGCAGGGTCTTGATGAAAGGAGACGCATCGATGAACCGTACGAGAAACTACGTAGAACTAATGTTGGGTTGTGCCTTGGTTTTCATTAGTGCCGGGTGTTTGCTTCGAAAGGAAACGATCCGGGTGGCCAAGGACGGGTCGATGGTGATTCAACTGGCCTATGAAGGGAAGGAACAGGATTGGAGGACGTCAGACGCGATGCCATCGAAGGCGAGCGGATGGAATGGAACCGAGTCGGTCAAGATCGAGGACAAGGACAAAGTCAAATCGTTTGAGGCCGAAAGGAGGTATCCACTTGGGATGGAGCTGCCCAGCAGTTTTGCGGCGGAAGATGATCCCGACAAAGACATTTATCTTTCGTTTCCCACGTCGTTTCGGATCGAGCATCGCGCGGACGGGGATTATCTCCACTTCGCGCGAACCTATTCGGCGCGGCCTTGGGCGTTCGTGAAGTTTTGGGAGGATGCGCTGCTGGATGACGATATTCGAAAACTGGGAGACAAGCCGGCGGCGGAGTTAACCTCAGATGAACGAAAGAAAATGTTGGAGGCGTTCGCTGAAGTGGAGGCGTTCAAACAGTGGGAATTGGTCCAGGCTACGCTTAGGCGGATTTCACCGGAAATGGCGAACGATTATCTGCTCGGCGCGCGAAGGGTGATTCTCGACGCGTATGAGGAGGTTGACTATGAGCGGCTGGCCGCGCGGTTGGATCAGGTTCCCGAAGAGGAGCGCGATGCGGTCATCGAGAGAGAGGCCGAC
>JBBTCX010000036.1:21562-23117 GCA_038043045.1 Planctomycetota bacterium
GACTCGGTTTTGAATCGCGCGCAGGACGGCATCCTTCGGATTCTCCGACAGGGAGCCGATTGGGACGAAGCCATGATCGCGCGATATGAGAAACAACTGGACAAAGTGAATCGGGGTTATGAGATTTCCTCGCAGTTGCGTGGGCATGCGTTTGAGATTCACGTGTGCATGCCCGGCGAGGTGGTGGCCCACGACGCGGACAAAACGGACAAGGAAGATTGTCTGGTGTGGGAGTTTAGCGGCGAGGCTTTGATGGATCGACCGCACACCGTTCGGATTTCGTCCAAGGTGCCGCGGAGTGAAAAATGACCGCGACGGATGAGACCGTGGTGGTGAGCGATGACGTGTTTCGACGGTTTTCGCGCCAGGTGTATCGATGGGCGTATCGAGTGCTGGGCAATCACGAGGATGCGTTGGACGCGGTGCAGGATGTGTTTATGAAGTGGTCCCGGCAATGTGCGCGAGAGATTCCTCAGCATCCCGCGGCTTGGTTGCGAAGCGTGGCGATTCATCGGGCGATCGACATGGATCGGCGAAGACAATCGGCGAAGGGCGCCACTGTGTTGATGAGACGGGAGCGGCCTATTGAGTTCGCTGTTGCAAGCAAAGACTTGGACCCTTTGGATCGAGAAGTCGTGCGAAAAAGAGTGATCTGGGCGTTGGGTTATTTGTCGGAATTGCAGCAAGCGGTGGTGGTTGCGAAGGTGTTCGATGAGCTGACTTTCGCGGCGATCGCGACTGAATTGGGATTGGCGATCTCGACGGTGAAGACCCATTATTTACGGGGAATTCAGGCGTTGCGTGTGCGATTGGAAGGGGGCCGATAAAGGGCTTCTCCTTGGAGACAAGATCATGGGTTGCGAAGATTATCAGTTGTTGATGGCTGATGCGTTGGGCAACGAACTGGCCGAAAGTGATCGGTGTCGTTTTGAAGATCATCTGGCTGCGTGCGAAACCTGTCGACGGGAGTACGAAGCTTCAAGCAAGTCGGTGCAAATGTTGCGATCATTGCCGGAACCGTCGGAGATGGATTTGGCGCGGAATCAGCATGAGTGGGTGGGTTCGGAAAGTGCGCGCCAGCCCATTCGGCGCGGTTTAGTCACATCGAGTCGCCTTCGCTCGATGCGTATTTTGCGTCAGGCCGCGAGTATTGCTCTGGCGTTTACCGCGGGCTTCGGAGTACACGGTATGTGGACTGCCTCTCGGTTTCCGAGTGGAACGGCGGACACGCTTCAACATAGTTTCGTTTCCGATGATCCTAATGCGCGCGCGATTAACGAGTCCAGCCGACGATCAAGGGACTCGCGATTGACGAACAACAGCTTTGAAGCGGCGGTCGCTCGAGCGCAGTCGGCGCGGCCTGATCGATCGGCGTGGTTTAATACCGTCGCGGCGATGTATTCGACGCCGCAATAGGCGAAGGATGTGGGGTCGATGACTTGACCTACGAACTTGAGACCACTGCTCAAGAGCGGACAAGTCCGACTTGTCGGTGGCACACGGCGGCACGGGGTCGCGTGGGTCTTTATGATTTCGATCGCCGCATGCGCATTCG
>JBBTCX010000037.1:0-2511 GCA_038043045.1 Planctomycetota bacterium
ACGACGAGTACTTGGCTTACTTCCTGAGTCGCTGGTACCGCGAAGGCCCCAACAAGGACGCCGCGAAATCGCAACGCTTCGCCGAAATCGCAAAAGCAAAAGCCTCCTCCGAAAAAGTCCGAACCGAGGCAGAGAAGCTACTCCCTCAACAAGCGTCTCCGTAAAACCGAAAGGGTGCGGATTCATCATGCGTCCATTCTCAATCGTGAGTGTGCTTTGGTTGACTGCGCTGTCGGGTTTGGCCTGGGGAGAATCCCTCGCGGTGCGCGTTGAGCCGCACAAGGCGGTGGTCATTGTCGGTGAACCCATCCTAGTAAGCGCGATGGTGACGAATGAGGGTTCTGGTCCAGTGGAGCTCATCCATCACAATGGCCCGACGCTTGCTCATATACCGTTCTGTGTCGCCGCACTTCGGTTCGGCGATGACGAAGAACGCCTCAATGAGTGGAGCGACAACCTGAGAGTGAGGGAAAAGATGGAGCCGAAACTCCTTCCGCCGGGAGAAAGCATCACTGTTGACCTGGTTATGCTCTACAATCGGAAGGACGGCTTTTTCGCCGTTACACCGGGAAAGTACTGGATTCAAGGCCGGGTGGTCATTGCCCCCAGTCCGTATGTTGAGATTCTGACCGCACCGATCGCAATTGAAGTTCGTGAACCGCCCCGCGCGGAGCGTGCTGTATGGCAATGGCTCAGCGCGAACAAAGACGAATACGGTCGACTGGTTCAAGTCCCCTGGGAAGCCAAACTCTCCGAGGAGTTCGTTCAGGAATGCGACCGCATCTGCACCCAAACGACTTCGCTGTACGACGAGTACTTGGCTTACTTCCTGAGTCGCTGGTACCGCGAAGGCCCCAACAAAGATGCGGCGAAATCGCAACGATTCGCCGAAATCGCCAAAGCAAAAGCCACCTCCGAAAAAGTCCGTACCGAGGCCGAAAAATTGTTGTCCGGAAAACAACCGACCCCGTGACTCTCATTGCGCCGGACCAATAGTGGGCGGAACGTTTTCGGTCGGTGGTGGTGGCAACGTGAGCATCGTGGCGGCCAACGGTGGGGTTTTCCAACTGACCACCAGTGCGTTGAACATCCCCTGCACGCTGAAGGATGACGATGACAATACCCTGTTGCCGAAAGCGCCGGATACCTCCGCCATGGCACCCGCCTATCAACCCGCCTACGTCGTGCCCGTCTACGACGTTGGTGATAATAACATGAGTGTTCCGTTTGTGTTGAACGTACCTAACGGAGGGACTGTCGCAGCTCAAGACTGGGATTCAAAATCGCTGAATTCAAACGATTTCTGGGTCGCGTATGTGCTGGAAGCGTTCCAGCGTGCGTTCGATCGGGACCGCGACCCCGACACCGAGGTCGTCACCCTCGGTGTGACAGCGAATCCAGACGGGGGATCGCTCAGTTTCATAGAGGCAATCCGCGATGGGACTTCTAATCCAGTGGTTCGGGAACAGAATAATATAGTCCATGAAACGGGCCACGCTGTCGGACGGAGCGGAGATGAACCTGTGACCGATGAAGCTTCCAACTTCAACGCGAATTATTTGGAGCACATCCGTTCCGCAGCGAGACCCTTGCCATAGATTTAGAATGGGAGACTGAGAATGTTGAAATTGACAAAGAAGTGCCTGCCAATGGCAGTGGCGATTTTCGTGATTTCGTGGTACGCCCCCGTGAGTGCCGACATGCTCACGGTCGAGGTGACACCACACAAAAGCGTCGTTGTGCTCGGCGAACCCGTTCTTATATCCGCAACGGTGGCGAACACGGGGCCTGAACCCGTCAAGCTCATCCACCATAATGCGCCGACCCTCGTTCGGGAAAGGTGGTCCGTCGTCGACCTTAAGCTGGGCCAGGGTGAGGCACAACCTAAGCGTTGGTCTGACGAGTTGAGGGAGCTGATCGAAGCTAGCCATAAGTTCCTACCTCCTGGGGAGATCATCTCTGTTGATCTCGTGATGCTGTACAATCGGGAGAACGGCTTTTTCGCAACAACACCGGGAAAGTACTGGATTCAAGGCCGGATCGTGATCGCGCCCAGTCCTTACGTCGAGATTCTGACCACGCCGATCTCAATCGAAGTTCGTGAACCTCCCCGCGCGGAGCGGGTCGTTTGGCAATGGCTCAACGAACACAAGGACGTGTATGGCCGACTCGTTCAAGTCCCGTGGGAAGCGAAACTCTCCGAAGAATTCGTTCAGGAATGCGACCGCATTTGCACCGAAACCACTTCGGCGTATGGCGAATACCTAGCCTTATTTCTGAGCCGTTGGTACCGCGAAGGCCCCAACAAGGACGCCGCGAAATCGCAACGCTTCGCCGAAATCGCAAAAGCAAAAGCCTCCTCCGAAAAAGTCCGAACCGAGGCAGAGAAGCTACTCCCTCAACAAGCGTCTCCGTAAAACCGAAAGGGTGCGGATTCATCATGCGTCCATTCTCAATCGTGAGTGTGCTTTGGTTGACTGCGCTGTCGGGTTTGGCCTGGGGAGAATCCCT
>JBBTCX010000038.1:0-26998 GCA_038043045.1 Planctomycetota bacterium
ATGGCCCCGGCGGCGACCAGCACCGTCCCCGCCAGTAGATCTCCCAACCGCCGGTGGTGACGAGTTTTCCGCTGAGCACGCCGATGGATGCTGTGATGGTCGTATGATCCGCGAAAATGGTTTCCGCTCCGCAGGAAACGTAATATCCGCCGCTGCCAGCGACGTTTCCCATGGATACGACGAACGGCTTCTTGGCGGCCACTCGTTGCGTGGCGTTCCAAATGATTTCGGACGCGAGAGCGGAACCACCGGGTGAATCGACGCGAAGAACGACCGCTTTGACCGATCCGTCATCCGCGGCTTCATCCAATGCCTTTCGAATGGTTGTGCTGAAAGCGCCTTCCGGTGTTCCAAACGGGCTCGGCTCGACCGCGCCCTCTTGGATCATTCCGTCGACGTATACGATGGCCACACTCGGTTCGGTGTATTCCTTAGGAGATGGGTTCAGCATTTCCATCATCCAATTCATCATGGCGAAGAAGTCCTGGGGAATCTCATCGCCGTCGGTTTCTCCGTAATCGGCGACAAACTTGATCGCCTGACCATACCGGGTCTTCAGATCCTTGATGAAATCCTGACGATACCGAACCGAATCCACCAAACCCGCTTTCAATGCGTCCTCCGCGCTGTACGGGCCGTTGTCAATAAGACCTTTTAGCTTTAACGGGGTCGTCTTTCGGCTCTTGGCCATTCGTTCGACCATGGAGTCGAACAGACCGTCCAGAAGCCACTTGGTCATTTTCTTGGATTCTTCGGACGGCTCTTTGCGGGTGATGAATTCTCCGCCGGTCTTAAAATTCCCGCACTGTTCCACGTCGGGCACGACCCCGATCTTGTCCAACATGCCGCGAAGGTAGGGAGTTTCGCTGTACAAACCGGTCAACCAGATGTCACCCGTTGGCACCACGCTGATATGCGAGGCGGCCGTCGCGGCGGCGTAGGTGAGGGTGGTCAACCGATCGGCGTGGACGAATACTTGTTTGTCTACCGCCTCGAACTTGCGGATGGACTCGTGGATTTCCTCCCATTGCCCAATGCCGAGTTGGGCATTTTGCACATCCATCACGACGGCCGTCACGGACTTGTCTTGCCGGGCTTCTTTCAGTCGTTCGAGTAGTTCCAGTAGCGACAACGGAGGCTTACCGCCGAGCAGTGGTGGGATCGAGGTCGGCGTCTCCGCCAAGGGTCCTTCCAATCGAAAACACGCGATGACCTTGGTGGGGTTAAGTTCGTTCGGTTTGCCGCCGCCGGTCAGCTTATTGACGAAATCGCCAAGCTGGGCGTGGGCAGCGACCGGCGCCAGCAACCCGGCGAAGAGAATACCGATGATTGTTCGTTTTGCCGTCATGGGACTTTTTCTCCTATTGCATACAGCGGATTTATCGACGGTTGACCGTCGCCCTTGAAGATTTCTGCTCAGTCGCGGCGTTCATCCCCTGAACCATCGTAGCGACTCCCGGATTCCAGCCACACCGAGTTACCGGTTCAATACAAGTCTTTACACGATTGACAGTTGAAAGCAAACAGCCGCATGGTCATCTTCCCTGGCGTTTACGCCAAACCGGCAATACGCAACCCCCCACCAGATTGGACACGCCAACCCATTGTGCCCAGACATCGGGCTTCCTGTGGTCGGCCCCAGCGATCCGCAAAAAAAGTAACCCGTTGATCAACAAGACCAACGCCAGGAAAAATGGAAACTTATGGACTCCTCGATTCCACAATAAGAACCACAAAACGGCGACCACAATCAACTCCCGCAAAAGCGGAAAAACGGCAATCCCGTAACCCAGGGCCTTCGGAACTTGGGCGAGAGCGCCCGATTGCAACTTCAGTCGACCGTTTTCCGTAACCACCGCTTTCGTTTTCCCCGGACTCATCAACTCGCCTTGATCTGTTTTCACCCAGACGTGCGTGAAATCGGTGACCAGCGACGCGCGATACCCGAACCGTTGCAACAACGACGCCGCCACCACCGCCCGACCATCACAATCTTCGTGACCTTTGGTCAACACCTCGGTCACCGTCGGCAAATAGTCGGCATTGCCCCACGTGTTCCAGTCCCATTCGTAAGGGACGTGCCGATAGACAAAGCGTTCCACGCGTTTCAAGGCTTCCGAGGGAGCGATGTCAGCGGTCAACTCGATGGATAACTCTTCCACCAGCGGCGCCAGCAACGGTGCGTTCGGCTCCACGAGATCATCCGGGTGCTGCCAACGCTGAACGTGTCGAACCAACGCCGGGATATTAGGAAAATTCACGAAAAACACGGTGATCCCAAGAATCGCCCACTTCACCGGCCAACGAAAATACCAGGCCAGGCGAGTTCGCGCTTTTTGTCCGTGCCTTGCACTCATGAATTCCACATTTCGGTACTTTAGCGAAGTTTGTGCGAGTCATTCATTCGGCGACTCTGTCATTTCCCATTATACTTTACGCCACCATGACGATGTTGATCGCCTCATTTCTTGCGGATTCCTTGGACGCCGTGCGTCGCCTAAGCGCACAAGCCTGGGACCAAGGGGTCGATGCCGTTGAAATTCGTATCGACCATTATCAAGGCGAATTAGCCTTTCTTGCCGATTTTCTGCGAAGTCAATCCAACCGCCGATGGATCGTAACCAAACACCGCGTTCCAGTCGAACAAGGTGGCGTCACGGAGAAAGAGATTCTCCAGGTCTCGCAAGCATTTGCGGAGGTTCCGAATGCTTGGATCGACCTTGGCATGGAGATTCCAGACCAAGAATCTTCACAGCCGTCGCAACGCGGCTTTTCGTTCGAGCTCGGCCCGATTCCCGCCATTCGAATGATTCTCTCCTTCCATGATTTCGTTGGAGTCCCTCGATATATTTCGAAATCGGCGGACATTATTTTGGCGAGCGGAAAGGGACCGGTGTTCAAGGTGGCCTACACGCCGATGGATATTCGAGATTCGTTCCACGCGCTGGACCTCATGCACCGCCACAAGGAACGTGTGATCGCCATTTGCATGGGAGAAGAGGGAACTTGGACTCGCGTTCTTGCCAAAAAACTCAAGGCCTTCGGCACGTTTTGCAGCTTATCAACCGACCAAGCCACCGCTCCGGGGCAACTGACACTGCTTGACATGATGGACCGGTTTCGTTGGAAACAAATGGACGCCGACACCAAGGTCTTTGGCCTCGTTGGGAATCCGGTTGCTCATTCTCTTAGTCCAAAGCTGTTCAATCACTGGTTCACGGAGCACGGGGTCAACGCCGTCTATCTTCCGCTGCGAGTGGCCGATGGACCAGATTGTCTTTCGGGATTCTTGAAAGGCTGCCTGGTGCGACCGTGGTTGGATGTCGGCGGATTCAGCGTGACCCTTCCGCATAAGACCGCCGTCGCGTCGTGGCTTGGCGCGGGTGTTGACCGAACATCAGAGTGCATCGGGGCCATAAACACGCTCGTCGTTCGCGACGGTCGAATCAGCGGCTACAACACGGACTGTCAGGCCGCGACATCTTCGCTCGTCGAGGCTTTGGGATGTTCGCGGAATGAGCTTCGCGGGATGGCGATCGACGTGCTTGGAGCCGGTGGATCGGCCCGAGCGGTGCTGTCCGGGCTGCGTGATTACGGATGTCGAGTGACCGTGTTTGCACGGAACGAACGTCGACTTGCCGAAGTCGGACGAAGTTTTTCATGCGACGTGCGGCCTTGGTCGGAAAGAGTGACGCGCACTGGCACTGTCCTCATCAACTGCACGCCGATCGGGATGTGGCCAAAGGTCGACGATTCTCCGGTGGCTGCGGAATCGCTATCGGGTTGCCAACTTGTTTTTGATTTGATCTACAATCCGCTGGAGACAAAGCTTTTGCGTGATGCAGCGGAAAGAGACGTAAAGACGCTCGGCGGGTTGGACATGTTCGTGCGTCAGGCAAGCACGCAATTTGAGTTGTGGACAGGGTGCGCGCCAGACCTCGAATTGGCGAAACGACTCTTGGAAAGCGAACTCCGCGATCGGACTGCCAAGCCATGACACCCAAAACGCGTGCTTCGGCGCAAAAAGAATCCATCGCTCTTGTCGGGTTGCGCGGGTGTGGAAAAACGACGGTCGGGCGAATTCTGGCGGGGCACTTGAAACTGCCGCACGTTGACACCGATGAACTGGTCGTTGCCGCCGCAGGTCGAGCGATTGCTGAAATTTTTGCCAGCGAAGGCGAAGCCGGTTTTCGCGAGCTCGAAAAAAAGGCGGTCGAGCGAGCCGTCGCACTTTCACCGGCTGTCATCAGTCTCGGCGGCGGCGCGCTGTCGGATCCATCCAGCGCCGCGATGATACGTTGCGCGGCGACCGTCGTTTGGTTGACGGCCGAACCGGATGTTTTGTGGCAACGAATCGCGCGAGATCCATCCAGTCCGACGCGGCGTCCTTCGCTGACACCGCTTCCAGGGTTGGACGAACTTCGCCGTTTTTCGGCTCAGCGCGAGCCTATGTACCGCGCCTTGGCTGATTTCATCCTCGATACACAGGAAAAAGAACCGTTGGCCATCGCGCACGATATCGCGCATTTCCTGGAAGGGATTTCATGACGACTTTCCGAACACCACTCGGTAGAAAACAGGTTTTGGAAATCCGGCGTGGTCATCGGTTCATCCCGACCCAATTTGGCAAAAGGGTCATGAGCAAGTGCGTCGCACCACAGGTATAGAGTCCCGCAACGACATCATCCCCCACGACACCCCACCCGCCAGGCCAGCGCCGCTCGATCCAACCGGCTGGAGGAAACTTGGAAATATCAAACGCTCGTTCCATCAAGAATGCCAAGACTACAAGCTGCCACGTAAACGGAACAAAACAAATCGCCACGAAGAACCCGGCCAATTCATCCCAGACCAACTGTCCGCTATCTTTGGTTTTCAGGATTCGATCGCCGATTTCGTGAACGACAACGGATAGCAAAATAAAAATCACGGTGAAGCATCCGTACACCTCTGGAGACCAAGAGCGGGTGAACGCAAATACGGGTATGCCTACGAGCGCTACGGCCACTGTTCCCGATGCGGGGAAATGACCGATCGGACCTAAACTTCCCAAGAGCAACAGGGCTCTTTTTGAAACGGAAATCGTGGACGCATGAGGGGGAAAATCTGTCATGGAAAATCTTTTTCAGAAGCGGGTTTCAATTCAACCCTAGGACGTTACAGGCGTGACATGAAAACAGTTCATTGTTCGCGAAATATCTCGGAATTCGCAGCGATTTCTCCTATCCCAGTAACGACGTAGTAACATAGACCACCGACGGTTGCTGAGCACACTATCAACCGATTATAAACGGCTAGCAATGGTTTGGGAATTGCGAGTTGCGGGGTTGGTTGATGTTCGCTCGGAGCGGTGGTCAAAACCGTGGTAAAAAAAAGGGAGTTTCCCTTTCGCTCCGGCACGTCTGCATGGAATTGTCCTAACGAAGAACAAGGGAACCGAAGCTATGAAAACAGACACACTCAGAAAGCTCATGGGAAGTAGGTCACACGTTGCTTTTGTGACGGCTCTCGCGTTTTCGTTTGTGGCCGGACCGGTCGTCGTCACGACCGCTCGTGCCGCGGATGAAAAGAAGCCTGCACCATCGGACGTAACGAAAACGGTGGAACAAAAGAAGAGCGAGAATGTTCCGGTCAAGAAGCTCGACAAGGCCGATCCGGGCTTGCAGTCGAAACTCGCTCCGATGGCGCCGAACAAGATGGAAGGCGCGGCGGGTGAAGCTCCGAAGCCGATCGATCCGAATGCTCCGAAGCCGGTGATCAAGTGCGAGCAAGCCACGCATGATTTCGGCACGATGTGGGCCGGTCCCGACCTGAAGCACGAATTTGTCATTCGCAACGAAGGCGTCGGTCCGCTTGAGATTACCAAGGTTCGACCGGCTTGTGGGTGCACCATCGCGGGCGAATATCCGAAGACGATCGCCCCGGGTGAATCCGGCAAGTTCCCGTTCTCCATCAAGAGCGATAAACTTCGCAACAGATTCGAAAAGACCGTCACCGTGTCGTCCAACGATCCGACCACCCCGGATTTGCAATTGAAGCTCGCGGGCGAAGTCAAGAGATACGTCGATGTGACTCCGGCGACCGTCAATTTCGCCAAGGTGGCCGGGAAGGATCAGAAGGAGCAGAAAGTCGCCATCGTCAACAACGGCGAAACCCCGCTCAAACTTACTCTGAACCCGCCGGCTGAAGGCGAGAAGTTCAAATATGAATTGGTTGAGACAACTCCCGGAAAGAACTGGGACTTTGTCGTTCGCATGCCGCCACCGTACGAGACGGGGCAATGGCGCTCCACCGCCGTTCTGACCACCGACAACCAAAACCAGAAAACCGTTGAGGTCCCGGTGTTGGCGATTGTTCCGGAGCGGCTCGAAGTTCAGCCGGCCGAACTCACCGTGGCAGGTCCCGGTGGCAAGCCGGCCCCCAAGCGCTTGCTGCGCTTTACTAACTATGGCGAAACGCCTGCGAAGGTGACAAAGGCCGAGTGCAGCGACGAGAAAGTCAAGGTTTCGGTGACCGAGGAGACCGAAGGCAAGGCTTATCGCGTGGACGTGGAATGGCCCGGGGATTACGTAGCGCCGGAAGGCGGAGCGATCGTTACTTTGCACACGGACGACGCCAAGCAACCGAAGATTGCCGTCCCGATCAAAGCCGGCAAGACTCCCAAGGATGCGATGGCGGCCGCCCAGAACTCGCCGGATAATCTCATTGGCAAACCCGCCCCGCAGTTCAGTGTGACGACCAATCAAGGAAAGGCGCTGTCCAACGCGGACATGATGGGCAAGGTCACGGCGCTGACCTTCTTTGCTCCGAATTGTGGTTTTTGCAAAAAGTCGATGCCGCGCGTTGACACTCTTCGTCCACAGTATGAGCCCAAGGGCGTTCGTTTCGTGAACATCGCGGAATCCATGCGAAAGACGTTTACGGAGGATGAGACGAAGAAGATTCTGGAAGACGTGAAAGTCACCGCTGAGCTGGCCATGGATATGGAAAACAAGGTCGGACCGCTCTTCTTCGCCAACAGCTTTCCCACTCAGATTCTCATTGGCAAGACCGGGCTGGTCGAAGCGGTGAATTCCGGAAATGTTGCGGACTTGGAATCGAGGCTTTCGGGCCAACTGGACGCGATGTTGGCGGGCAAGCCCGTTCCGGCTCCGCCGCCCAAACCGGCCCAGCCGCCGGCAACCCCGCCGCCGCCACCGGCTCAAGAGTTGGTTGGCAAACCAGCTCCGGCGTTTGATGTCAAGACGATTGACGGCAAGTCGGTTTCGGTCGACGAAATCAAGAAGTCTCCGGCGACGGTTTTGAATTTCGTTGCTCCGAATTGCGGTTATTGCAAGAAGCAGCTTCCGCGCATTGAGGCCCTTCGAACGGAATATGAAGCCAAGGGCATCCGATTTGTGAATGTCTCCGAGAAAATGGGCACCAAGGAGTTCACCAAGGAAGAAACCGTGGAAATCTTCAAGACGCAAGCGGGTTCGAATTCGGAGTTGGCCCTGGATACCGAAAACAAAGTGGGTCTGCTTTATCGTGCAAGCGGGTATCCAACGATGATTATCGTCGGCAAGAGCGGAAACGTGGAAGCGGTGAATGTCGGAAACGTCGCCGATCTCGAAACACGTATGAAAGGCCAGCTCGACGCCCTGATCGCCGGCAAACCATTGCCCGTTTTTGAGGCCCCAAAGGCCGCAGAAGCTCCCAAGCAGCAAAAGCCGGCCATGGAAATGGTTGGCAAACAGTCCCCGCAGTTCACGGTGAACACAGTGGCAGGTAAACCGGTTTCCGATGCTGAGTTCACAAAGGCGGGAGCAACGATCCTCAATTTCGTCGCGCCGAACTGCGGTTTCTGTAAGAAGCAAATACCGATCGTTGACGCGATTCGAAAAGAATATGAGGCCAAAGGGGTGCGCTTCGTCAATATGTCGCAGACCATGCGAAAAGAATTCACCGTCGAAGAAGCCCAGAAGATCTACACGGATGCGGGATCGGGACTTGAATTCGCTCAGGACAAGGACAACAAGGTTGGGCAGGCGTTCCAAGCCACGAGCTATCCCACCATGGTCGTCGTCGGTAAGGACGGCAAGGTCGCCAACGTAATCGTCGGCGCGGCCGCCGACTTGGATCAGCAACTACGAAAGCAGCTCGACACGCTTCTCGGTTCAGCCGGGAAGTAGGGTTGAGATCGTTTTGACGATTCTCGATCGCCGTTTGGGTGGTTGAGAATCATGGTTGGAAATGAAAAGTCCGGCGGTTGTCCTAACAAGGCACCGCCGGACTTGTTTTTTCGATCACTGAATTTTACGCCACGCTGGCTCGGGTTAGCTCCACGCTGACCCGCGTGGAAATTCCAGGTTCTTGCATCGTCACTCCGTATAATCGATCGCCGGCATTCATCGTCCACTTCGAGTGGGTGATGATGATGAACTGCACGTCCTGGACGAAGTCCTGGACAATTCGATTGAATCGCTCGTTGTTGGCTTCGTCCAACGCCGCGTCCACCTCGTCCATGATGGCAAACGGGGCCGGGCGAATCTTGAACACGCTCATCAAGAGTGCGATCGCGGTCATCGACTTCTCGCCGCCCGACATCAAGGAGATGACTTGAAGGTCTTTTCCGGGCGGTTGGGCCACGATTTCCACGCCGCTCTCCAGGACATCGTCGGGATTCTCCAGAACAATGTCCGCACGACCCCCGCCGAACAATTTTCGAAACATCGCACGGAAATGCGTTCTCACCTCGTCCAGCGTCGCCACGAATTTTTCACGCGATTCCACGTTGAGTTGTTCAATCAGTTGCAGCAACTGCCTGTGGGATTCTGACAGATCGTGGCGCTGGGTGGTCAGAAACCCATGCCGCTCCTCCAAATCCTGAAGCTCCGTGAGCGCATCCAGGTTGACATTTCCCAAGCGTTCCATTTTTCCACGAAGCTCGGCGATCTCCTCTTCAGTCTTGGTCCAATCCTGATCCTGGTGGGAGTAGCCCTCATACCATTCCGCGAGGTCAATCTTCAATTCCTCTCGTGCACGAGCGGCCAAGTCTTGGCGTCGGACGTTGATTTCGGCAAGGGCCATTTCCAGACGGTGAACCTCTTCTTCGCCGGTTGTCAAGTCCGTCCGAGCGGTCTTGATTGACTGGTGCAGTTGCTCCCATTCCAAACGCAACTCTTCACGCTGTCGCCGAAGTTGTGTGGCTGCCAATTCAAGCGACAAAACGCTTTGATTCAGCAACTCCACCTCTTTTCGAGTTGCGGTCATCGTATTCAACGCATCTTCCACCGCGGCAGCGCACCTTTCCATCTCGCCTTTCGCGGCGGCCACCTGATCTTCGACTTGACTGATCTCCCGGCGGATCGCGTTGAGTGACCCCACGGTCGCCGATCGCTTTTCCAACAACTGTCCGGCGGCCACTTTGGCTTCGGTCAATTCGCCGTGAAGATGCTGGCGAGCGGCGGCCAATAACTCGACTTGACGTTGCCGTTCCTCGATCGCCGTCGTTTTCCGGTTTTTTTCAGTCTCGACGGATTCCAAAACAGCCGAATTCTCAGCCGATTTATTCGTCGCCCCATCAATTTGCTCGCGAAGAAACTGAAGCTCCTTGGAAAGCAGCGGTTGTTCCTGATCGAGTCGCTCCAAAGCATCGTTCAATCGCCCCCGAGCCGCGACAATTTCGGCCTTGTCCGAAGTCAACGTGGAGATCGTCGCCCGAAGTTCCTGCTGAAGATGCTCCAGACGAAGTGCACGATCGTCGGTTTGATTCAGTTCATCCGTCAGCCCCTCGATTCGGTTATCCAGTTCATTGAGAAGGCCGGCCAATTCCCGCAGTTCACTTTTTCTGGAAATCAAACCGGGGGTAGAAGAGGCCTTGCCCAAAACGATTCGTCCGTCGGCTTCAAACACTTCGCCCTGGAGCGTCACAAACCGGTGACCGTGAACATCCTGGTCCTGAAACTTGCAGGCGGCGTCGAAATCGGAAACGACGATGGTCTTGGCGAACAGCCATCGCGCGAGGGGCTCAAACTCCTCGGGAACCCGAACCAGATCAAGTGCTCGCGATACGAACCCGGGCTGATCAGAGAAATCGCGTTCATTCACGATGGGCGCGAGACGGTCCAGACAGATCGCAGTGATTCGTCCTTCCACGCCGCCCAACCCATGCAGAAAAGAAGTCAGCCCGACGGTGTTGCCGGCCACGATCGCTTGGTCACGCTCTCCGAGGATCAATTCCACAAGTCGCGCGTGCCGAGCGTCGGCTTCGATCCAATCGGCCACCAAACCGCGAATGCATGGCGCAGCCGTGTCGGACTGTTTTGACGCCGCCTCGAGCACTTGCCGAGTTCCCGATCCGACCCCTTCTCTCGCCCGCTCCAAATCGGCAAGCAGGTCATGCCGTGATCGACCGGCGCTGCGATGTTCTTTCGCCAAGGCCAGTTCATCGACGAGCTTCTGGCGGTGGGCATGAACGCCGGCTGCCTCGCTTCGCTTTTCTTCCAGCGTGGCCGCCTCCGACGAGATTCTCAACTCCGCGTCTTGAATCTTCCGCTCGACATCGCTCCGCCGATCATGCAGATCGCATCGCTCTTTGTCGATCTGTTCCTCCCGACGAACCAATCGATCTTTTTGCTGAATCAACGATTGCAGATGGGTCTGAAGTCGAACGATTTCGTTGTTGAGATGCGCGCCACGTCTCAACAGATCGATGATCTCGGATTTGTCGCTGTCCAGGTCTCGTTGGTGCTGCACGTGATTTCGGGCCAGCGCGGAATCTTCTTCGGTCAATTCCCGGATTTTTTCCTGAACTTCCCGAGCTTGCCTTTCCAAGCTTTCCGCGACAATCTGAAGCTCGGCATGCCGTTCGTGTGATTCGCCCATTCGCGCTTCGCCGGCCTGCAAACGGTCACGAGCCGCGTCGAGTTGAAGTTGTTGTTCTTCGCGACGCCTGGACGCCGAGGCGAAGCGGTCTTCCTGCGCCGCGAGCTGGGTCTTGGCCACGGCAAGACCCTGATCCGCCTCGTTCATCTGTTCAAGTTTCTTGTCCAGCGAAACGGTCAATCGAGATTCGTCGGCGTCATACCCAGTCAACGCCGTTCGCAACGCCATGACTCGGTCCATACCCTCGCCCATCTGTGATGTGGACGCGGTAATGTTTTGCGAATGCCGATGGAATTCAGCCATCATGAACGCGCCGCGCAACTCCCGAAGGCGTGTGTCGTATTCCAGATAGTTGCGTGCTTTACCGGCCTGAAGCTTCACGCTGCGAAGCCGTTTCTCCAGTTCGTCCACGACGTCGGCGACGCGAAGCAAATTCTGCTGGGTGCGTTCCAGTTTTCGCTCCGCCTCTTTGCGACGGGCTTTGAAGCGACTGATTCCCGCGGCTTCCTCGAAAATCGATCGTCGATCTTGCGGACTGCTCTTCAGCAGCGAATCCACGCGGCCTTGTTCGATGACTGAATAGGCCTCCACTCCGACTCCGGTGTCCAGAAAGAGCTCCCGAACATCTTTCAATCGGGCGGATTGTTGATTGACCAGGTACTCGCTTTCGCCGGAGCGATACAACTTGCGCGACACGGTGATTTCGGCGGCGTCCATCGGCAGTCGCCGATCGGCGTTGTCAAACACCAAATCGACTTGCGCCAAGCTGCTGCTTTTTCGAGTGCTGGAGCCGTTGAAAATCATGTCCGCCATTTGGCGACCACGAAGGGAATGGGCGGATTGCTCGCCGAGAACCCATTTGAGAGCATCCACGACGTTGCTTTTGCCGCAACCATTCGGTCCGACGATGCACGTGATCCCGGGACCAAACTCAAAGTCCACCCGATCACAAAAACTCTTGAAGCCGCAGATGGTTACTTTCTTGAGGAACATAGAACAGAGCCTCCATGCTGCCCAGGTTTGACCGCCCTCCATGACGGTCGTATTAGACCCGCTTGGACGACAAAGGGTCTCCAACTCTTCTACACTACCAAACCCTCTCTTGCCTTGCAAAAGGTCAATCGATCAATTTTTCCGCAAAACAAGAGTCAACGGGGGTGGTTGCCGTTTTCTCGCCAAAACACTAATTCCGGGATACAATTCACCGAAAGAAATCGATGATCCCGTTCGTTGGCAGGCTGCGGAATCAGACAACGGCCCGGCGGGGATGCTCCGGGCTGATGGAGAACTTCGCGTGACCTTGGATTATGCCCAGCTTTTTCAAAAGGCCGGTGATGCGGTTTTCATCGCCGATTCTACCGGGCATTATGTCGAGGCGAATCCCGCCGCCAGCGCCTTAACCGGTTATACCCGCGATGAACTACGAACCATGAAGGTCGGGGAATTATGCGTCGAGGCGGAGAGGACCTCAGTCCAGGAACATTTCGAACAGCTCCTTCGGGACGGTCGCTGCAAGCATACCTGCACCTATGTCCGAAAAGACGGTTCGCATCTCACGGTGGAATGTCATGCCGTGGATTTGGGCGATGGTCTTTACCAAGGCGTGGTTCGAGACCTTTCGGAACGTGTGGCCGTGGAGCGAGCTCTGCACACCCGCGATGCGGCCTACAGCACGCTCGTCGACCTCTGCCACGATGCCGTCATTTCCGCCGGGCCTGACATCCGAATCACCTCTTGGAACCCCGCGGCCGCGCGACTCTTCGGATTCTCCGCCGAAGAGGCGATTGGAATGCCCGTTACCCGAATTGTACCCGCACGATATCAAAAAAAGCATCTTGCTGCGTGGCGTGCTCGGGTCAAAGAAACCGTAGCGGCCACCATCGGGCGCACGCTCAACGCCGAGGGGCGACGAAAGGACGGTGCGGAATTCGCCTTGGAGGCGACGGTCGGCATGTCCTCCTGCGGTCAGGTTTTTACGGCCGTGATTCGTGATGTCGGGGAACAACGGCAAGTTCTGGAAAAACTCAATCGTGCTTTGCAACAGCTCCAGTTCCACGTGGACCGCATGCCCCTCTCTTACATCATTTGGGATCGCGACTTCAAGGTCCTGGAGTGGAATCAAACCGCCGAGCGGATCTTCGGATACACCCGGAAAGAAGCCTTGGGCAAGGACGGTCGACATCTGCTTGTCCCGCCGGACGTCGTAAACGTTGTCGATCAAATCTGGACCGAACTGCTGGAAGGCGACACCTCCAGCCACTCGATCAACGACAACATCCGCAAGGACGGCGGTCGCATCACCTGCGAATGGTTCAACACACCATTGAGAGATTCCGCGGGGCGGATTACCGGCGTCGCCTCAATGACCATGGATGTATCCGAGCGCGAACGCATGGAATCGCAAATCCGCAATACCCAACGTCTTGAAAGCCTGGCGGTCATGGCCAGCGGAATTGCCCACGACTTCAACAGCACGCTCATGGTCATCATGGGCAACACGTCTTTGCTGCGATCCGTCAAAGGATTACCGCCACGCGCCCTCGAGCATATCGAGTTGATCGAAGACGCGGGTTCCCGCACCAACGACTTGATCAAGCATATCTTGGCCTATGCGAGAACCGGTCGGCACAATCCCCAACCGACCTACTTGAATCTGTTGCTAAAAGATGCTCTGGCATTTCTGAAATCTTCGATTGGCAAAGAACATGACATCGTGTTCAAGTCGCCGACCAAGATTCCTCTCATGTTCGCCGATCACAGCCAAATTGAACAAGTCATCCTGAATCTTTGCATGAACGCCAAGCAAGCCATGCCCAAAGGCGGAACCATTTCCATCACGATCCGGCGGGCAACTCTGACCCAAGAACAAGCCGCCCGTTGCGTCCCTCACGATGGGAAACCGGGACCCTGCGTGGAATTCATGGTTGCCGACACCGGATGCGGCATGGACGAAGCCACCATGGCGCGTATTTTTGATCCGTTTTTTTCAACCAAAGCCGATGGGCACGGTCTCGGATTGGCCGCCGTTTTAGGCATCCTCCGGCAACATCGCGGTGCCGCCAAAGTGCAATCCAAGAAAAACAAAGGCACGAAGTTTTACATCTACTTTCCCGTCTACAAACCCAAGGAGAAACCCGACACCCGCACCACCAACGTTCGTCGATCCGCATCGGACAATGGAAACCGCCGAATGCCCACGACGGCCCCGATTCGCCGCCGCCGGACGATCAACTAACTTCCCTCGCATGCACAGCCTCCACAAACGCCGCAACCTGATTTGGATTCTTTCTACCAGGCGATTCCTCCACTCCGGAACTCACGTCGACCCCGGCAGGCCTGACGAGTCCAATGGCCTCCGCCACGTTGCTCGCTTTCAATCCCCCGGCCAGAATCATCGTGGGCCAATTCGCCAGTTCACCCTTCATTCGAGCATCGCTCAACGCCGACCAGTCCGCTCGTAGACCGCTGCCGCCAAGCATCCCCTGAACACGGGCATCCGCCAAAACATAGTCCGGTCGATGAGGGCTTGGATGAGTAAACCTAGCACACACCGATTCAACGTCCGCACGACAACCGATCTGCTCGGCCAGAATGATCTCGAATCCACGCGTCTTAAGAACAGCATGCGTGCTGGCCGCAAGCCGACCGTACAGTTGCAATCGATGAACCCCAACCTCCTTTAGCGGCTTCAACGTTGCGTCATCGAGAACAGGGTCAAGGTTGAGCAAGACCACCGCCCGACCAGGATCGGCTAATCCTCGGATGATCCTACACGCCAAGGTCAGGTCAATCCGCCTCGGACCCGAAACGAGATTCAACCCGATCCAATCCGCACCGACCTGCAAAGAATGCAGTGCGTCGCCGACATTGGTTATCCCGCATATTTTCACGATCATGCGTCACTAAAGAACTAGGGTAACCAACCACGACGATTGATGAAATGTGACGGTCTCCTTCGAGCAGCCGCAAAAAGAAATTTCCCGTGACCAGGGTGTCATGCGTCCATAAGAATTGTACTCGCCCATCGACCTGATATCCTCCCCTTGTGAAAACGGATTGGTCCAAAGGGGTTCAGGTCTCCACCGCCAGCTTGGCCATCAATAGCGCTCTCGCCTTGATTAAGCTAACCGCCGGAGTCACCGGAAACTCCTACGCGCTCATTGCCGACGCCATCGAATCTTTGGGCGACATGATCAGCTCCACCGTTGTCTGGACCGGACTTGTCCTGGCTTCCAAACCGGCGGACAAGGATCATCCCTATGGCCACGGAAAAGCAGAACCACTCGCCGCTCTCGCGGTGGCGATCATGCTGGTCGGATCGGCCTTTCTCATCGCATGGCAAGCCATCGAAGAAATCCGAACTCCTCACCAGCCCCCGGCCGCTTTTACGCTCATCGTTCTTTTGCTCGTTGTTGTCGTAAAAGAATCGATGTATCGATACGAATCGCGTACCGGTCGCCAAATCGGTAGCACCGCCGTCCTCGTCGATGCCTGGCATCACCGCAGCGACGCCATCACCTCCGCTGCTGCCGGAATCGGAATCGCAACCGCGCTCCTCGGCGGACCCGGCTTCGAACCCGCCGACGATTGGGCCGCCTTGGTCGCTTGCGTCATCATTACCTTCAACGCCGTTCATCTCTCCCGAACGGCTATATCTGAATTGATGGACACCGCGCCGGATTCCTTGTTGCCGGAAGCCATCGTTCCCGTCGCGGCGAGCGTTTCCGGGGCCAAACGCGTCGAGAAACTCCTCATCCGCAAAATGGGTCCGGCTTATTATGTTGATTTGCATTTGGAAGTAGACGGACAACTCTCCGTCGACGAAGCCCACGCCATCAGCCACAAAGTCAAGGATGCCGTCCTCGCACATTCCCCGCAGATCGCTGACGTCTTGGTTCACATCGAACCCTTCAAACCCCAGGCGAGCTAGTGCGCGGATGCCTCTAAAATTGCGGGTGTCCGTGTGCCACGGCTCTTGAACAATGGTTCAGTCGTGCAACACACACCCCAAAAAAGTTGTGTCGCTCCACTACTGGGAAAACCCAACTCTTAAAAGAAAAACGCGGGTGAAGCGAACAATGATCGCTTCGCCCCGCGCCGTTTCAAGATACGCCGCCGTTTACCCGAGCACCATCCCACGCTGGGTGGACCGCAAGGATCGTTTAGAAATTCACGTGGACGTTCAGGCTGGACGCCGCCGAACGCGCCTCGGATATCGGCATGAACGGATCGCTGCTCAGCTTCGTGAGGAAGAGCGGCTCTTTGGACACCAGGTTGAACATCGGCGTCTGGCCGCCCGGCGACGATTCTCCGATCGGCAATCGAAACAGACGACCATCCCAGTTACAGATGTACGTTCCGGAGTTCTGCACGCTTCCCAATGGAACCTGCGTGCCAAAACCCTGGGATTCTGATTCGGACCAATGATTGGTTACAAGTGTCATGGCTTTGTCTCCTTCGCAATGATCGCATATCTCCGCGCTACACGGCTCATACTTTTCAAACCAAACGGCGATCCGGAAACCTGTTCGTCGGCCCGAGCGTCGATCCAGATCGAAACTGCGGGACGGGCGAACTTCGCAGGAAGAGGCGTGTCCGACACGAGAATCGCTTGCCGAAACGATCTCCCCAATGGGCTATCGGCCACTTTCTCTTCGTCCTCCTGTAAGGTTGACAGTACTGAAAACTTGGTTTGCTATACGGCAATCGTGTTCGGAGGAACCCGATCGAGTCTCTAAAATCAAGAGTCAAATCACACGAATTGAGTCACCGTGCTCGGCTTACTATTGGAGTTAAGTTTGCGCCCTTGTTGAGTTAAGATTGACGCCATGCCGGAACAGACGGGACGACTGGACAGCTTTCCGGAAAAATTGAATCCGGCGTTCCTCGGAATCACATGCCGACGGGGTTCGCGGTTGGACCCCCTATTCGGTCTATTCTTGATGTTCCTTCCCTATGCGGGTTATCGAACTTGGCAGGGTCGCCACGACGGGGCGGTGCTTCCTCCAACGTCGGCTGTCCGCTCGACCGTCAATCCCAACACGGCGCCCTGGTGGGAGCTCACGGTCCTGCCTGGTATCGGACCAACCAAGGCCATAGACATTGTCCGGTATCGAGAATCCATTCAAAACGATCGTTCAGTATTGCCAACTCCGACATTTCGGCGCTCGGAAGACTTGGACCTCATTCGCGGAATCGGCCCAAAAACAATCATGCGAATTCGAGACGAACTGCGGTTTGCGGATTGAGAACGCTGAACCGGCGTCCAATAGGCGCATCGTAAATTGCAGAAGTCGAAATATTATCGGGCGAAATCTGTTCCTGGTGCTTGATGGTGAGATTTCGCCCACCTAGAATCCCTTGTTACAAACGATCGGGGTGCTGGGGGGAAGCCGGGCAACCGGGCCAGCCCACGGGTCAGGTTTGTCTCGCCGCGAGGGGGAAGTCTACATGTCGAATGCCGTGCCACCCGGGGTCACATTCCATTTATGGAAGTGGTTGCCGTTCATCGTGCTTGCGGTGAATGCATCGCTTCCCGCGATCACGATCGCCCAAACCGCGGTGCCAAAATTCGACGAACCTGGCGAATGGGCCTCGACCCATATTCTTGCCCGTTGTCGTGGAAACGTCGCGGCGATAGCGTCGCCGGGCTTCGCTCGCCTCAACAATCGATGGAAAGTTTCTCATTGCAAACCGCTTTTCGAGGGCGGGTTTCGCCATTCGAAGACAGCGGAACAGCTCGGCATGGTTCGCATGGTGAAGCTGGAAGTTCCGGCGGGGACTGACACTACGGCGATGGTCCGGGAATACGCGGCGCTTGGCGATTTCGAATGGGTCGGACTTGATGCCGTCGGCGGAGTGGCTGAGTTCATTCCGAACGACCCGGATTTCGACTTTCAATGGAGCATGCAAAACACGTCGCCACCGCCGGATACCGGCTTTGACATCGATGCGACGGATGCTTGGATGATTCACACCTGCGACGGCGATGTCACCATCGCAATTGTAGATAGCGGAGTTGATCCGCACCCGGAATTTTCCGGACGACTCGTGCAGGGCATTAACACCAGCGACCCCAACAATCCCAATCACACGACCACCGTACCGTTACCGGGCGGACCGCCACGCTGTCCACACGGGACGCATGTCGCGGGAATCGCGGCAGCGGCGGGTAACAACGGATTAGGCATTGCAGGCGTCTGTTGGGGAGCGAAGATTATGCCTGTTCGAGTTCTTAACGGCTGCTCCGGATTCGAATCGAATGTGGCCGCTGGAATCGTTTGGGCGACGGATCATGGTGCCGACGTCATCAACCTAAGCCTGCAATTCCCAAGCGGTTCACCGGCATTTGAATCCGCGGTGAATTACGCGGTGGAACAAGGCGTCGTGGTGGTAGCCGCCACCGGGAATTTGAACCAGGAATCCATTGCTTTTCCGGCACGATATGAAAATGCCATCGCGGTCGGGGCCACCAACATCAGCGACTTGCGAGCGGGATTTTCCAATTATGGAATGGAGATCGACCTTTGTGCTCCGGGAGACGATATTTGGTCGACATTGCCACCGAGCACCTACGGGTCGATGGATGGGACATCGATGGCTGCTCCGCATGTGAGCGGATTGGCCGCCCTACTTCGATCTTACAATCCGTACCTGTCGGTCGCGGACATTCGAAGGATCATGATTACCACTGCGAAAGATCTGGGATCACCGGGATGGGACAAATTTTTTGGCGCGGGTCGGGTCAATGCTTTTCGAGCGCTGCAAGCGGCTCGGATTGCGGAGATTCAGTCGAGCGATCCGCCGGACGGGGCGATTGACGCACGACAACCTTTCGAGCTAGACGGTTCGTTCCCGCAGGGCTGGCAAACGGTTGACCTGACGTTTGATGGGGATCTGTTCCGCGCGATCGTGGAAGATTTCGTCGTCAGTCAAGAGGGAGGAGTCGGACCCACGCCAGTCGTCAGCGGTATCTCCGTGGTCGCCCGCGACGCAATCACGGTGATTCTGGATCGCGCCATTGAAATCGGCGCTTGGACCGCGATCACCCACATTCCCAGTGGAACCAGCATTCGACTCGGCGCGCTGCCCGGCGACGTAAATGCCGATGGAACCACCAACGCCGCGGACATCGATAGTTTGTTGAATGAACTACAAGCCACCGAACCCACGCTGCCGATTTGGTCCACGGACATGGACCGAAGCGACTCTTTCTCCATTCTCGATCTTCCCCGCCTGACCGATTTGCTCCTCGGTGCCGAAGCTTACCCACCCTTTGACGGCATGTCGTTGCCGTCATTACCGTAGCGAAATCCTCGCTTTCGATCCCAAATCCAGACTCTGGCAAATCGATCTTTCCTGAGGTACAAGTTCTTCCACGCGGCATCGAAAGGGATGCGCGATGAAATTGACTGAATCTGCCCGATCGAGGAGATGCCCCATGTTAACGCCGTATGCACCGGAACCGTACGTGGACTTCAATGCCGAAGAACCCAGAGCGAATATGGCTGCGGCTTTGGCGTTGGTCGGTTCGAAATTGGGCGAACGGTATTCGATTTGGCTGGACGGAAAACCCGTTTCGGGCGGGGATAGTTTTGCATCCACAAGTCCGGCGGATCCCAAGCGTATCGTCGGTCATTTGGCGAAGGGGAATTCCGATCAAGCAGACAAGGCCGTTCGCGCCGCCGCGGAGGCGTTCAAATCCTGGTGTCGGGTTGAACCCGACATCCGTGCACGTGTTTTGATCAAAGCCGCGGCGATCATCCGTCGTCGCGTGTATGAGTTTTCCGCATGGGAGTGCTTCGAGCAAAGCAAGAGCTGGTTGGAGGCGTACGCGGACGTTTGTGAGGCGATCGATTTTCTCGAGTTTTACGGTCGGGAGATGATGCGACTTGGCGGGTCGCACCCCACGACGCCGAGTTCCGGTGAAGAGAATGAAGTGCGCTATATTCCGATGGGAGTGGGCGTGGTGGTTCCGCCGTGGAATTTTCCGTTGGCGATTTGCGCGGGGATGACCAGCGCGGCATTGGTCACGGGAAACGCGGTCGTGCTCAAACCCGCGAGCACGGCGGCGGTGATCGCGGCGAAATTCGTGGAAGTGCTTCACGAGGCCGGTCTTCCGAAGAATGTGTTGCAGTTTTTACCTGGTCCGGGTGGTACTATTGGTAACACGTTGATTGATCATCCCTTGACGCGATTCATTTCGTTCACGGGTTCGCGCGAAGTTGGGTTGAGCGTCTTTGAGCGGGCCGCCAAAGTCCATCCCGACCAGATTTGGTTGAAGCGCACGGTGTTGGAAATGGGCGGAAAAGACGCCATTTTCGTGGATGAAACGGCGGATGTGGAGGCGGCGGCGGAAGGAGTCGTGGCCGCAGCGTTCGGGTTCCAGGGACAAAAATGTTCGGCGTGCAGCCGTTTGATCGCTCATCGGGAAATCTACCGCGATCTTCTGGACCGCGTGGTGACGAAAGCGAAAGTGCTTACCGTGGGTGACACGGTTCGGCACGAGAATTATTTCATGGGGGCCGTGATCGACAAAGCCGCGCATCTAAAGATGCAGGAATACATCGCCATTGGACGAAAAGAAGGTCGCGTCGCGCTGGCGGATGGCAAAGTCCCCGACGTGGGATATTTCGTGCCACCCACTGTCATTGCGGATGTGGCCCCGAACGCTCGCATCGCCCAGGAAGAAATCTTCGGTCCGGTTTTGGCCGTGATTCCGTGCAAGGATTTTGAAGAAGGGTTGCAAATCGCCAATGGGACGGAATTCGGTCTTACCGGCGCCATCTTCTCTCGTGACCGGATGCGTTTGGAGCGAGCACGCCATGAGTTTCACGTCGGCAATTTGTACCTCAACCGAAAATGCACAGGCGCGCTCGTCGACGTGCAACCTTTCGGCGGATTCAACATGTCCGGGACGGACTCAAAGGCCGGCGGTCGGGATTACCTGCAACTCTTCCTGCAGGCCAAAAGCATCACGGAGCGATGGTAGGCGCTTGGGGCGCTTCCTCCGCATCGCTTTTGACGACGGTCACCGGTCCAAACTTTTCTAAATCGGATTGTATGGCTTTGGCTTCTCCGACGACGACGATGGTGAGTTTGTCTTCCTGAATCAGCTTGCGCGCCGCGTATAGCACTTTGTCCGAAGTGCAGTCACGAATACCGTTTAGCCATCGCGGTAAGTAATCTCTCGGCAAGTCCGCATAGTCGATGAGCCACAGGTCTCTTACGGTAGCGCTAGGCGTTTCTCGATCTCCGGCGAAACTCCCGATCAGATAAGACTGCGATTGTTCGACTTCATCAACCGTTGGAGCGGCGGCTTTGATTTTCTTGATTTCATCGAGAATTACGCCAAGAGTCTCACCGGTAGAGGGTGTTTTCGTGAAGGTGCTGATTTGCAACGAGCCGGCGAAGCGTTGCGGCTGAAACCCGCCGCGAGCACCGTACGTAAGTCCCTTCTCGATGCGAATGGCTTTGTTGAGTCGGCTGTTGAATGCCCCGCCGAAAACCTGGGAGAGGACGACGCCGTTGAAGTATTCCTCGTGACGTCGAGTGTATCCGAGGTGGCCGACGCGAATCTGGCTTTGCACGGAACCGGGTCGATCGACGAGGTAAATATGCGTGCCGCTAGGCGATGGAATGTCGGCGAGTTTGGAGGTAGGCTTGGGTGCATCCATTTTCCAATCCCCAAACACCGCTTCCGCCTTGGCCAACGCCGCTTTCAATTCCACGTCGCCGGCGATGTACAACACGCACGAATCGGGACGTACAAACGTCGACCACCAGCCCTTGATGTCCTCCAGCGCGAGGGCCTGCACGTCCTTGCCTTCGCCGGTCGGCGTGCGGGAATAGGGATGCGAACCGTAGATTTTTCGCCGGAACTCACGATCCACAATGTACTCCGGGGTCTTGTCTCGAATCATCAGACCGAGTGCCACCTGCTGACGCAAAATCTCCAGTTCGTTCTTAGGAAACGTCGGCGTACGAACGACCTCGGCCAGCAGCGTCATGGCCAAATCGAACTTGTCCGATACCCCGGACGCTTCGACTTGGGCCACATCCATCGTGGCGTCACCCGATAGCGAAATCGCGTTGAATTCCAGCTCTTCGGCCAATTCGGCAGCGGAGTGCTTGGCCGTTCCCTTGGTAATCATGTTTGCGGCCAAAGACGCGGTTCCAGGCTTGGTTTCCGTCCAAGCGCCGTTTAGAATTCCCAAGGAAATCGTCACATAGGGAACCTCGTGGTTGGGAATCACTACGATTTTCAAACCGGTCGGAAGAGTTTTCTCTTCAAATGAAACAGTCGGCACGCGATCGAGCAATTTGGAAATCGGAGGCGTGGTCGGTTGTGACGGCGGTCGCTTGAGGTCCCCGCGCAACCCCCCGCGCTTGGCTACACGATTCTCCGTCGGTTTTTCCGCCGGAGCCGCGCCTTCGTTAACGTCTTCTTCCTTGCCGCCGAAAAGGGATTTCAACATACCGCCGACTTCGGGTTGAACGGTCGCCATCGTTTCGCGCTGCTCGGTCAGATAAGTCTGGGACACCCGTTGAAGATCCGCAATCGTCACGGCGCGAATGCGTTCGAGGTGCTTGTTGGCGCGCTCCGCATCCCCTTCCAGAACCTGATAACCGCCGAGAACTTGAGCCTTACTCGCCACGGTCAACGACTCCGTGACCGCGCGAGATAGAAACTGATTTTTGGCCTTGTCCAACTCTCGTGGCGTGACGGGCTCGTCACGAACTTTTTGCAAATGCTCACGAATTCCGGCGATCGCCTTTTCCTTATTTCCCCAAGGCATGAGAACGGCCCCAGCGCCGAGCAAACCATCGTCTTGCAGAGAGAACGCCCCGCCGACGGCCATCTGTGCGATCTGACGTTCTTTCACCAAGTCTCGATACAACCGGCTACTTTCCCCGCCGCCGACGATGGTCATCAACATTTCCAACGGCAGCGCGTCGGGATGATCCTGCGACACTCCCCGATAGACCAGCCCGACGATGGGAACCGGTCCTTTTTTCTCCGGAATCGTGATCGTCCGCGCCTCTTTTTGGGGCGGTTCCTTTGTGGTGACACGCGGCGGCACCGGCATCTTCGGAATCCACCCAAAGTACTTCTCAGCCATCGATTGCACTTGGGAGTGGGTCACATCACCGACGACGACCAGCGTGGCATTGGCGGGAACGTAATACTTGTCCCAGAATCCTTGCAATTCATCGATAGTGGCCGCCCGAAGATGTGGAATCTGACCGATCGGCGTCCATTGATAGGGATGCTGCGTGAAAATCGCAGGCAACAATCGCTCCGGCACCATTCCATACGGGGTGTTCATTGAACGCAGCCGCCGCTCTTCCTCCACCACCGCCCGTTCTTTGTAAAAGCTCTCGTCATCAATCTTCAAGAAGGCCATCCGCTCCGCCTCAAGCCATAGCGCGAGCTCCAACTGATTCGACGGCAAATCGTTGACATACGTCGTGTTATCAAAAGAGGTATACGCGTTGCAGTCGCCGCCGCTTTGACGAACGTATTCAAAATGTTTCTCCGGAGTGAGAACATCGGTGCCTCGGAACATCATGTGCTCGAACATGTGGGCGAAGCCTTGCCGTTTCGGGTCTTCATCCTTGGACCCGACTTGATACCACACCTGAACAGCCACGATCGGACACGAATGATCCTCCAGCGACACAACCGTCAGACCGTTGTCGAGAACTTTCCTTTGAAAGTCATACGACTTTGGGCCCGCATTCAGACGCGCCGCAAGTACAAGGATGCACCACAGGACCAGCCGGATTCGTTGTTGATGGAACAATGTCTTTGCCCTTTCAAACCCCAAGATTCTCGAAACCCAACCCGCGCCCACGTCGGAAGTGGGCCCTCAGCATTGGGAACCGAACAATGGTGTACCGCCTTTTATGACCAAACTCAAGAAGTTTATGAGGCCAACGGGTCGATAATAGCTTAGCGCTCGGGCGAGGGGTCCCAAGCGGGAGAACAGGATATGCCAAACGGTTTAACGGAACTCGGTGCGGAGATTTGGGGGCCGTCGCCGCACGAAGCGATCCGAATCCTTGTGGCATTGGTCCTGGGTGGAGCTATCGGGGCGGAACGCGAACTTCGTGACAAACCCGCCGGTTTTCGAACGATTATCCTCATCAGCGTCGGCGCGTGCCTGTTCACGATCTTGTCGCAAGTTGTCGGTGGACCGGAAAACGACGCCACCCGCATTGCCGCCCAGATCGTCAGCGGCGTGGGTTTCCTCGGTGCGGGGGCCATCATGCGAGCGCCCCGAAACGTCTTCGGTCTTACCACGGCGGCCACGATTTGGGCCGTCGCGGCCGTTGGAATGGCCGCCGGATTCGGCCGGATCTCGTTGGCGATCGTGGGCGGCGCGGTTATCCTCATGGCTTTAGGTTTGTTTGGGGCCATTGAGCAACTCTTGGGTCGACAGCGGGAAGTTCAGGAGTATCGAATCCTTGTTCCCAACGAAGATGGAGTCTGGGACCGGGTGGAGACCTTGTTCAAATCCATGGATTTGCGGGTGCTCTATCGCTCGTTTTATCAAGAAGGTTCACACTTGGTTATCGAGTCAAGGGCCGTCGGCTCTCGGCAAAACCACGAGAAACTTCGGCTTCGCATCGTGCGAACGGAGAATTTCCAACTCGCCAAGGCCCATTGATGAGAAATGGGGGACAAGAACGAAATTGACGCTTGACAGTCTTGACGACCCTTGCGATCGTATCCCCCAGAGAGCCACCCCGGAATTATTGCGGGCTACCTTGTGATCTGTACCGGTTTTGGCGACGCTCCAAGCAAGCGGCGCCGATGTGTCGCACACGAAACCGGTGCATCACCGCCCGCTCTGAAACCAGGAGAGGTGGGTGAGTGGCTGAAACCAACGGTTTGCTAAACCGTCATACGGGTGAACACCCGTATCGAGGGTTCGAATCCCTCCCTCTCCGATATCCGCTGTAACGCGATGCAACGAAGTGCGGAAAGCGCCTATTTTTCTAGGCTTTTCCGCACGTTTGCTTTTCGGCAATTCATTCGACAAAGTGCAATTCGATGCAATGCCCGACGCATTCGGTGAACCCTGTTCCGGCATGGGAAACGGCAGCGCGGACGGCAGGTTTTCCGGCAGACTATTTTTCGCGCGGGATTCTATGATGCGATTATCTGTTCCGGTGGCCAGCGCGACTTCTATTTCACATGGTTCGAGTGACAAATCCGGTAGCGCCGACAGCGCGTCAACCAATTGTCCTCGGTTGGTATGCGAATAAGGGAAGCTATTACGAATCGCCCCCGCGTCTCACCTCTCGACCTTGCCCCAACCCACTCCTTCCCTCTACACTCCACCCATACGGAGTCGAACGAAAGTTGGTTTGTCTTTTCCGAGGTGTTCCATGCCCTTCGACGTCGGCCACGCCCTCTTCGAACTGGGTAAGTACATTGTCAAGAAAGCCTCCGCCGACTATCTGCTCGACGGCGTCAAAGTCTTTTTGAAAAAGCGCAAAATCGAAAACACAATCGACAACTCCATCGCCCAGATCGTCGAGCAACTCGTCCCCTTTTTCCAAAACGAACGAATCTCCGAGAGTCAAAGCGAATTGGTCATTCAAACCTGTCGCGACGAACTCTCCGAGCTAATCACCGATCCCAGGGAAATCTTCGCCTCCTCCATGGATGGCCAGAAAGTCTTCGACCGCCGCTACGCCGACGGCCGCCTGCCCGAAGCCATCCGCCACGAAAAACTCGAAGACCTCTACGCCCAAATCTTCCCCCAGATCGCAAACCTTGTCTGCGCCTACCCGCCCGCCATTGAACAATGGAAGATTCAAGGTTTCCAAGATGGTTTCCGCCGCCTTGATGAGATTGCCGCGACTCTCAGCGGCGTCGCCAACAAGATCGATCAAATCGCATCCAGGGATTCCGACTCCGCCGATTTGTTGCTCCTCCGCGTCCGCCAATCGCTTGCACAGCGCGTAGAGTTTCAAATTGAATTATCGGGATTGCGCGGCGATCAACCCAATGCAGTTCCATTAGAAAACTGTTTCGTTTTTCCAGAGCTATCGCTTGCCCAACAGGACAAGAACCTTATCCGAGAATTAAGGGCTCCAGCAGGAATGAAGGATGCCACCGTTTTCGAATTCGGAGAGAAGAAGCAAAGGGCGCTGATCATTGGCCCACCTGGTTCAGGCAAGAGTACACTAAGCAGTTGGTTCCAGAGATCCCAATTCGCACAACCAGGAGTTTGTATCACCTGCATCACGCGATTACGAGACCTAGTGAAGGCAAACCCGCTGCCCACAAAAGAGGAAATGTTGCGTACCATTTCAGGTCCACACCTTCGCGAAGAGGTGAGTTCCGAACGAGTACGTACCTGGTGCGAGTTGGGTCAAATTACTTTCATCCTCGACGGCTTTGACCAATTGCCGTTGGAACTTCGCGATACATTTCTTGCTTGGATCGATGAATTATATTTTGCAATAGGGCAGGCAGGGCTGATTCTTACCTCGCGGCCATTGACGTCCTCCCACCTTGACACACTATCGGAGCGACTTTTCACTTGGCAATTGCGTCCATTCGACGAGCCAAGAATTATTGACTACATTATCAGGTGGTACAATCATGCCCCATTGCTCCCCGGTACTCCGCGAAGCATCGATGCTGTCGCATTAGCTAAAAAATGGCAGGACGATCCAACCCTTAATCCCCTTGTCGGCACCCCATTGATGCTTGCCACACTCTTGATGGTACACCACCTAGACGGCGAACTCCCGAGTGGTCGAGCAAACCTCTACCGACGCTACGTTGATGGAATGTTAGGCGTTTGGGATAGCCGTTGGGGTGTTCCACCTGCGATTCAAATAAAGCAAGAGCTTAAGCACAAGATACTCACCCGTTTGGCCTTGCATTTGCACCTGGAGCAACTTGAACAGCTCGATGACTTAGAAATACTACCGCAAATTGAATGCACTCTGCGAGACTTGAGCTGCAAACTGACACCTATTAACGTATTAAACCATTTGCGCGAGCGCTCAGGCCTCCTGATCGGCCCCGGTACATGGAGTTTCGTGCACAAGAGCGTGGCCGAGTTTCTTGTTGCCTCCGCCATTTGCGACGGCGACCAGGTCGACG
>JBBTCX010000039.1:0-6719 GCA_038043045.1 Planctomycetota bacterium
AATCGGAAAACAACCGGACAAAACTTCAATCCAGGCCGCGCGGAGTATAAATGAGGCCATACGAAGAGCTTTTAACCGACAGCAGGCGACAGGGAAATAGTCGATTCGAATGGGGCGGGTCATCGACCCGACGAAACGAAACCCGGCCTGCCGGGCCTTCGCACTTCCCGATTCACTATTTTGCATTCCACTTCCAGGGGGAGGGCAGGGTGGAGGTGTCTTCAAGTGCATTTCATCCCGCCTCCGGCCTCACGCCTGAGAAGCCGAGTGCCACCACATGACACTTGTACCCTCATTTTTGACTCTAAAAACGCGGTTTTTGCCAGAAAAACCCCGGTATTTCATCAAAAAGCCACGACTTATCGGACGAGCTAAATCGTTTATCGGACGGGCGGACGTCCGCTAATAGCCCCGTTTTCCGGCAAAACCCTTCCTAGAGTGCCACCTAGTGACACTTCCAAGCGCGAGCTTGGCAGTGTTTGGCGAGCCGCGGGAAACCGGGGCGTCCGTATCCCGGCGTCGGTGATCAGAGTTATCCACTTGGAGCGGCCGTCGGCGCCGACAGGAACTTCGCCCCGTCGCGGAGCATGTTCACGCCGCGCAAGAACACCTCCAGCCACGGATTCCATGACAACAATCGAACCACGATCCGTCGTCCCGTCCGCACACGCTCATTGCTCCTGCGTTGTGTTGTTTGCGCACGGTTTTTGATAGCGCCCGACGGGGTAGGTATGCCGAAACCGGTCTGCGCAACGCAAACTCCACAATTTGCTCTTTCCCATCCTAAGTATTGTATCCACATACACTTACGTAACATTTCATCCTGCGCAAAACTCCCGTTTCTTTCATAATGCCACCAGTTGACACTTTTTAGTCATTGCTAACACATCCCTAATCGCAGTACCCGGACGATGAATGTCAAGGGTTTCTTCGCAACATTACCCAACCCGTTCTGGATTACGGAGGCACAACAATACCAGAACTCATTTGAGAACCAGTCCGGTGAGGCTGGCGACGAGGAGAGTGGAAAGCGCCCAGCCGGCCAGAATGTGTAATCGAAGATAGACTCGGAGAATCCAGCAAAAAATCCGCCGGTCGGGACCATACACGTCATGCCACTTGAGCTTGTCCTTGTTCACATTGGGGATCCAATAATCCCCCTGACGCAAATTGATGATGGGGGCGAATTCATCCAGTGAATACAAGAACGCGGAGAACTTTGGATAATCTCCTGATATTCGTCTGAGCACAGGTGCCGAATTCTGGTGGCCGGCAGGATTTGGGGACAAACCGTCATCGTCATCGAGTTCACCCCCCTCCGGCAGATACGCCCTCTCATTCACTGGCCCCATCACCCCCAGCCACGCACCTATCCGAAATAACACCGTCCCCAATGCAATAAACCCCACCACGTAAGGCCACACCTGCCACGGCTCATAACCGTAGCTGATGGTGTGCTTCAACACCTTTCGCCAAACCCTCACAAGCCACGACATTTCCCCTTTGCGATGCAAATCCCGATCGTCCTCCTTGGCAATCAGAATCTCCCGCGCATCCTCCACATGCCCCTGCTTCTTCAAAACACTCGCCAACTGCTCATAGGGCTGCGGCCCGAACTTGAACTGCGCTTCCTGCATATCCTCCTTGATCCGTCTAAACCCTTCGGGCGCGTGTCGATATTGACGACGAATCCAATCGAGTCGCGAAGCTCCGTCCACGGGAGAATCGTTATCAATTTCTCGATAGTCGAACCCGTACAGAAAGAGATTGCCCGGTTTGGGCCAACTGTTCGGGTCATCCCACAACGTACCGAGCTTTGTGTAACTTAAGGAAAGAGCATAAGTATCAGATTTCGCAATTCCTTGAAGCAAAAGAAATCCTCTTATTGATCCGTTCGTGAAGCTTACGATTCCATGAAATTCTGCCTGGCTGGACAGAAGTGCGTTTCCATCAATCGTAATGCTTTGCAAATCCAGATTGTATCCTCGATCGTTTAGAAACTTGCTTCCGAAGCATTGGAGATTGTCGCCGATTGTGGCCCCTTGCATTCCAACTACGCCCCTAGATTCAAAGCCAGGTCCAAACAATGCGCTGCCTTGAACGTTCAAACTATCGCCGCGGAACGAGTAGTCTCGTTCACATAGAAACTTGCCTCCATTACATTCAAGATTGCTACCAATCGTAGCGTCAACTAAACTGACCGTACCCTTGGCCTCAAAACCATCTCCAAAATAAACACCACCCTTTACATCCAACTTGTCTGCAAGAATGGCCGCTCCCTTTTCATATTCGAATTTGCCGCCGCTGCAATCCAAATCCATTCCGATCACTGACGAAACAAATGAAACTTGCCCGCTGGCTTTGAATCCCATGTCAAGGACAACGTTCCCTTCCACTCTTGCACCAGTTGCGTTCAGGGCTACGCTTTCGTGGAGGAATTCTCCATTGCGGCAATTCAGTTCCCCGCCGATTACTGCGTTCACAAAGCGAACTTGTCCTTCAGAGTAGAACCCCCCTTTCAGGAAAACGTTTCCCTTGACATTTAAGCCGTCCGCGTGGAGTGCAACACCAGTATCAAACAAGAACTTGCTTCCTTGGCAATCCAAGTCTCGCCCAATCGTTGCGCTGCGCAAACTTACTTCTCCCCTCATTTCCGCGCCCTCGCGAAGGAAGACATTGCCGCCGACTTGCGCACTGTCGGCTATCAGCGCAAATCCATCGGATTTTAGAAACTTTCCTCTACTGCACGCGAGATCGCCGCCAATGGTCGCACCGGCTAGGCTGACCGTGCCGTTGGACTCGAAGCCTTCCGAAAAGTAAACACCCCCTTTGACGCGTATGCCATCCGCAGAAATTGAGTCTCCGAGCACGTAACGGAACTTACCGCCAATACAAAAGAAATTCCCACCAATTACCGCGCCAAAAAAGCTAACTTGCCCCTTAGACTCGAACCCCTCGTTTAGAAAAGCGTTTCCCTTGACATCCACGAAGTTTGCCTGGAGAGCAACACCCTTATCAAACAAAAACTTGCCTCCTCGGCAATCAAGTTCTCCTTCGATCGTTGCTCCTCGTAACCGCACCTCACCGCTTAGCTCTGCACCATTGCGAAGGAGGACATCGCCGCCGACTCGAACTCCGTCGGCCATTAGCGCGCTTCCATATGAATTAAGAAACTTTCCCCCACCACATTGGAGATCGCCGCCAAAGGTTGCCCCGACTAAACGGACGGTGCCGTTGGACTCGAAGCCATTCGAAAAGTAAACATCCCCTTTGACTCGCATGCCGTCCGCAACAATTGCGTCTCCCAATACGTTGCGGAATTTCCCTCCGGTGCAATTGAAATCCATACCAATATCCGCCTTTTTCAAATCGACTTCGCCCAAAGCCGTAAAACCATCCGAAAGATGAAGGCTAGATTCGACTTGCAGTCCACTTGCAGTCAGAACGGTAATTTCGGTACCCATCAGGCTGAGTTTGGGAATCCGCGCGCTGGTCAGGTTTATGTTCATCATAACTTGGCAATGCAACAAGTAAACCGGAAATGGAATCCTTGCATCGAACAAGTTGAGAGAGCCGACAATCCTAGCGCCTTGGATCGAAATACCATTGCGAGTCACGTGCTCTTGCGCTTTCTTGTCTGTACAAAGCCATTCAATGCATCTCGGCAAGAGATATCTTTTTTCCGTCCAATTATAGGCCTTCGCTGGATCGTTTGATCCTGGTACCCAACTGCGAAAATCCGCCGACTCTCCGGCGGCCACAGCGCGAATCAGTTTCTCTTCCGCATTTGTGAGGTTCGAAAATTTCTTTCGTGCAAGCTTGAGAAGTTCGGGTTCTTCATCAGGTTGAGGCTGTTGTCCCCACGAAGCCACAGGGATCATCAAGAAAAAACCAAACCACAATGCAATCGTTCTTCGATTCATGGCCAAGGTTCCCCGTGGGTATTTTATCCACCGCTTTCGAGCTTGTTCGTTTTGCGAAACTGTGATCGTTTAGCGTACGTCGCGGCATCGATCGCAATCTTTCGATAGAGCTCCTTCACTCGACGTCGATCTTCATCGCTTGCCATTCGCCATTCTTGATTCGACATTCTGCATTCTTGTTTCGCCATTCGACATTTCCCAACCACCGCGCGAATGAACCGCCACCGATCCGTCCTGGTGACACCCGGATGACCCTCTAAGCTCGCGGTCAGGCGGACGATGCGCTGTCGCCACGCGGCCCGGCGAAACAATCTCCGTCGAGATAATCCGTCCAAATCAACAAGAAAAACCTGAGGTGGCCCATCCGATCCATCCACTGACCGCACGAGAATGTTGGAGGCTTTTAAATCCCGATGATGAAATCCGCTCTCGTCCAATTTGCGAAAAAGTTGTACCACTTCTTGGATGATGAGCATCCTCGTCGCGGTTCGCCGATCCGCCGGCAAGCGCGGCAGAAAATCCGACGCGACGCGCTCCAGATCCGCCAGACCGCTGACATACTCTGTCACCAACCACGCCTGTTGTACCCCCTTGCGACACTCCACAAACGCAATGGGCCTGGCCGTCAAAATCCCCGCCCGCAACAGGGCCAGTCCCCGAAAGAAATTTCTCCATTCCCTAGGCCCGCGCCAACGGGAAACCCATTCCTTCCATCCCCCCCGCCTCAAGCTCTGCTTGCAGACCACCTCGAAGCAAGTGTCACCGGTTTGACACTTCGCCTTGTACACGCGCACCGTTTCCGAATATTTCAACACTTCCAGCCCATCCAAACTTCGAGGATTTTGAATGAGTTTTTGCAAAAAAAGGCAGAATTCCTCGCTGTTTGGAACCGTTTTTGATGGCGCGAAAACACCGTGCCAATCGTTTTCCAGATTTATCGAAACTACATTGAATTCTTGAAACACTTTGAACAACGCCAAAACATGCACTTTTTGTGCTAATTCGCCAAGCGGCCATCCCAAGCTTCGTTCAATTGCGACAGCTCGGCTTCGATCTCTTCGGTTTTTTCCTGCAACTCCGCCAACCGATCCGGGTCCTTGTAGACCTCCGCATCACCGAAGCGGGCGTGTAGAACGGCCAACTCCGTTTCTCGTTCGATGATTTTGGCTTCGAGTTGGGCAACGGATAGATGATCGTACGGGGACGAAACCTTGGAGGGATTTGTGGGTTTTCTTGTGGCCTTGGCGGTTTGCTTGGTCGGTTGATCCTCAACTCGTTCTGAACCGCGGATTTTTTCCGTCTGCTCGACATAAAATGTGTAGTTTCCGGCATAGATCGCGTGTTGTGTGGGACGGATGACGAGGAGGCGGTCGACGACGCGGTCGAGGAAGTAGCGGTCGTGGCTGACGACGAGGATTGTTCCGGGGAAATCGGTGAGGGCTTCTTCCAGAGCTTCGCGCGAGGGGATGTCGAGGTGATTGGTGGGTTCGTCGAGGATCATAAGATCGGGTTCGGAGAGGATGAGGTTGATGAGTCGGATGCGGGATTGTTCGCCGCCGGAGAGAGCGCCGAGGGGTTTGAAGGCGTCGTTGCCGCGGAAGAGAAAACGTCCGAGAATGGAGCGGGCGAGTTGTTCGGAGAGATCCGGTCGGGTGGCGCGGATTTCGTCGAGGACCAGGCGGGTTGGTTCGAGGGCGGCGGCGTCCTGGGAGAAATAACCGACGCGAAGGCGCGGCGATAGAGTGACACTCCCTGACACCGGAGAGAGTTGCCCAACGATGATTTTGAGCAGCGTGGACTTGCCGGTGCCGTTGGGGCCGGTGATTCCGAAGCGTTCGCCGGTTCGCACTTGAAAGGTCAAGTCTCGAAAGAGGGGTTGTTCTCCAAAGGCCATGATGAGATCGTCGCAGCGTAACGAGGTGCCACCTGTTGTCTCTGACTGGGAGAATTCCAGCCGGACGGATCGTTGTTTGGAGGGGGCGTTGGTGATGAATTCGCCAGCCCCCATGCGGCGTTCGAGTCGCGTTTTTCGTCCGCGGGCTTCCTTGCTGCGTTGACCGGCGCCGTGTTTGGCGATGAAGGCTCGTTCTTTGTCGATGAAGGTTTGGTCTTTTTCAAACTGTCGCTCGGCGGTGAGTTCTCGGCGTTGCTTGGTTTCGACGTAACGGGAATAATTGCCGGGGTAGCCGTAGGCGCGACCGGCGTCGATTTCGACGATTCGGTTGCAAAGTCGGTCGAGTAGATAGCGATCGTGGGAGATGATGATGGCCCCGCCTTGGTGGCCGGCGAGGAATTTTTCGAGCCAGCGGACGGCGTCGATGTCGAGGTGGTTGGTGGGTTCGTCCATGAGGAGAAGCGGTCGTTCTTGGAGGAGCAATTTGGCCAGGGCGACGCGGCTTTTTTGACCGCCGGAGAGGACGGAAACCGGGAGGCCGTAGTCCGCATTGGAGAAGCCGAGACCGCCGAGGCATTCGTGAAGACGGGTTTCGAATTTGTGTCCGCCGGCGGTGATGAACTGGGCGTTGACCCGCTCGTAAGCAATCATCAGATCGGGAAGGGTTGCGTTTTCGGCGTTGGCGGCGATTTGATCGCTGAGGAGGTGGAGTTTTTTCTCCAGGGCGAGGAGGTCTTCGAAGACGCTGCCGACTTCTTCGAAAAGGGTGCGATGGGGCAATAGGTTGGGATCCTGTTTCAGGTAGCCGATTTCGATGTCGCGGGAAATGGTGACCGTGCCCAAGTCCGGTTCAAGTTCGCGGGCGATGATGCGAAAGAGGGTGGTTTTGCCCGCGCCGTTGG
>JBBTCX010000040.1:0-15250 GCA_038043045.1 Planctomycetota bacterium
GGTCGCGCGGGCTAAAGCCACGCGGCTCGGTGCGAGAGGTGATGAGATGACTCAGGAAATCAATGGAAAACTGACCGCAGAAGGATTGCGATTCGGTCTTGCCGTCAGTCGATTCAATGACTTCATCACCTCGCGATTGCAAAGCGCCGCGATCGATGTTTTAGTTCGTCACGGATGCGCGGAGGAAAACATCACGGTCGCTCATGTTCCGGGCGCGTTTGAATTGCCGCTGGTTGCGAAAAAGCTCGCGGAATCTGGCAAATTTGACGCAGTGATCTGCCTCGGTTGTGTCATTCGCGGAGAAACGCCGCACTTTGAATATATCGCCTCGGAAGCGGCCAAGGGAATTGCCCACGTGGGTTTATCCACCGGCGTGCCGACGGTCTTCGGCGTCATTACCGCTGACACTCTGGAACAAGCCATCAATCGCGCCGGCGGAAAGTCCGGCAACAAAGGCGCCGACGCGGCAATGAACGCGATCGAAATGGCCAATGTGCTAAAAGGATTGCGATATCCATGAAATTGATCCTCTACCGCCCTGGTAGGCGTTGGCCGCAGTGAGCGCAGAAGACGGCATGGGGGCGGTTGCGTTCGGTGCAGTGCGGGCAGCGGCGGGTGGTTCGGGTCAGGGTTGTGCCGAGAAAGACCAGCAGAGCGACGACTCCGAAGCAAATGAACCCGTCGTCGCCGAAGGGGATGAAGAAAAGGGCGAGGTCAGTCATGGTAAGGTCCCAGCGTTACGCGGGGCCGATGAATTCTAAGCGGCGGAGCGCATGATCAGGCGGATCAGAACTCCGTTCTGCTGCGCTCCGCGACAGCGTGCGACGCGCGAGGGTCGACCAAGCCCGACGGAACTCCTCGGCACCGCATCGATTCGGGCCGGCCAAGACGCACGCCGATGACTTCCCTCTCCGAATCACTCTTTAAGGACTGCTCGCCAGCCTCCAGCATCCGGTCAAGTATAGCGCGGTCTTTTGAAAACGACAACGATTTTTTTGTGCACGGAATAATGTACGAGGAGTCCGTTTTCTTGAGAGTTCGCGCTCATGAAGACCCGTAAAGAACGGCAGAAGTCGATCTAAGAAATAGTGAGAATCACACAACCCTGTTGGGACCTGAAGGGTGCGGGGAAGAGCCGAACAGTACAACCCGCCGCTGCGGGAAGGCGAATCCGGCGAACTCGGCTTTTACAACGCGGTACTTTGGATCTTCCCAGCCATCGCTGAAATGATACAGAACCATTTTTCTGCGTAGGGGTTCAGGCCATGTGCGCAACTCGCCGAGGAGGGCGTGGACGGAATCCGGTTCGGGTTCCAATTGCACGTCGTGGAAAATGAGCCGGGCGTGCTCGGCTTTGGGGATAAGACTTTCGGGATCGAACCGCGTATCGCCTGAATACACGACCGATTCGCCGGACTGAAGGTCGTGGATGACCAACCCGTAGCTAGGCCAATCGTATTTCTCGTTCAATCGAACATGATCCGTCGGGAAGATCGAAAGCTCGTATCGATCGAGCAGCGTGAATTTGCCGTCGTTCCCCGCGCTCGCACCCCCGAGTCGAACGACCCGGAAATAATCATCGAGAGCGACTCTCCGGTTGGCCATGACGCCAAGACCACCCTTCAAACAGTTTTCCCAAAGCAGGTCAAGCACGCCAGGCGCACCCAACAACAGAGGTTTTTCGACGGACGAATCTTGGTAGAGGCGGCTTCGCCGGTTCAAAATGGCGAATTCTTCGATCCCGCCGATGTGATCTTGGTGAACGTGGGTGATGAAAACGCGACGGATGGCCGGATAGTAAATGGCCCCGTTGCGAACTAGGTAACTGAAACCGGCAAGGTCCTTGAGCTGATACAAGGCCAACGGACCGGTCGATCCGAAGTCAATCAAGAGGTTGTCGTCTGGAGCATCCTGCCTCTCCGGCGATTCACTCCACGCTTCGACCAACGCGTTGGACTGGTAATTCCGTTTGGCAAAGGCCGAACCCACGCCAAGAAATGTTAGGGTCAGCACAATAAGCTCACCGTTCACCCACGATCACAGAGAATATATACCGTCCCTTCGCTCTAATCCATCGTCAGTATAACATGATTCCCGGCATAGGTTTCCACCGGTTGGTTTTTCCCCTGGGAAGGTGTCATGCGTTTTGAGCTTGAAGGCCGAGTCGTTCTGATTACCGGCGCGTCGGGCGGAATCGGACGGGCGTGTGCCGTGGAGTTTCACCGCAACGGGGCCAAAGTTGTAGCGGCCGCCCGGTCGGGCGACCGCTTAGCCGAACTGCAAAATGAGCTAGGATCGGACCGTCTGGAAGCGGTGGTCATGGATGTCACCGATTCGGAGCAACGCCAGGCTGGATTGGACCGGGCCCGTCAACGTTTCGGCTTCATCGATGTTCTGGTGAACAATGCGGGATGGGCGAGTTTTGGATCGCTCCTGCACTTGCCGGCTGAACACTTAGATCGAATGTTTGCTCTGAATCTTTCCGCGCCGGTCGCGATGATCCAGGCCGTATTGCCCGAAATGATCGAGCGACGGTCGGGGCAAATTGTCAATATTTCTTCGGTAGTCGGCTATCAACCATTGCCGCGAATGGCGTTCTACTCTGCAACCAAGGCGGCTTTGAACGCTCTAAGTTCCGCGTTGCGAATGGAGCTTCGCGGTTCGGGAGTCGATGTGATCCTGATCGCACCAAGCTCAACAAACACCGGATTCTTTCAAGCCGCAGAACAGACGGATACGAAAGCAATACGATTTGAGAAAGGGCAACATCCACCGGAGCAAGTGGCTCGTGCGGTGGTGCGAGGGTGTCGAAATCGCAGAAAGGAAGTGGTCTTGTCGTTAGAGGGAAAACTATTGACTGTGATCCGACGAATCTCGCATAGGCTCGCGGATTCCATCATTCGCCGGGTGGCGGACCGATCGATGCCGCTGCGAGAGTCCTCAACCGACGAAAAATGACAATGTGCGACAGAAAACAGACGATTCGACCCGTCAAATATTCGGGATTTGTCGCCGATCGGTCGAATTCGTACAATCTATCGGGAATTCGGCGGGCTTGAAAATGGTTGGGACATGAGCGCCAAGACGGTTTATCTTGAAACGATGGGTTGTCAAATGAACGTGCTCGATAGCGAGCTCGTCATGGGACAGCTCCGCGCATTGGGGTTTGAACCGACTACGGACATGACCCAAGCCGATGTTGTGCTCCTGAATACGTGCAGCGTCCGTGATCATGCCGAGCAAAAAGTGCTATCTCGACTCGGGGCGCTCAAGAAGCCCAAGCTACGAAATCGCAACATGGTCATCGGAGTGATCGGCTGCATGGCCGAGCGGGACCCGGACGGCATCTTTTCTAAGATGCCTCATGTCGATTTGGTCTGTGGACCGGGGGAATTGAACAAAGTTCCCGCGTTGATCGAGGAAGTGCAGAGCCATCGAACCCGGGCGATTGCTCTTGCCCAGTCGCTTTCTCGAAAAAGCACGCCGTTGCAGCGGGCCCTGGAATACGATTCCGTCGAAGCCCTGGACCTTTCCCGTGAACCTGCCCCTGGCGCGGATGTCAGCCAAGCCTACATTCGTGTGCAACGCGGGTGCGATAAGTTCTGTACGTTTTGCGTGGTGCCGTTCACTCGTGGGCCGGAGCGAAGTCGACCGGCATCTCAAATCGTCGATGAAGCCAAGAAGCTCGCCGATCGCGGGTGTCGGGAAGTGACACTGCTCGGGCAGACCGTCAATAGTTACGTCAGTCAGGAAGACGGTCGCACGGTCCCATTTGCCGAGCTCTTATCGCGGGTGAATGACGTGACAGGTCTTGAGCGGGTTCGGTTTGTGACCAACTACCCCGGCGATTTTACGGACGATGTATTCCAAGCCATGCGAGACCTACCCAAGGTTTGTGAATATCTGCATATTCCCGTGCAAAGCGGGAGTGATGCGGTGCTACGCCGTATGCGTCGACAGTACAGTGTCACGCAATACGTCGAGTTGATTGATCGTGGTCGGGAGATAGTTCCGGGGATCGCTTACGCAAGCGATTTCATCGTCGGTTTTTGCGGCGAAACGGAGACCGATCATCAAGCCTCCATCGATTTAATTGAGCGCTGCCAATTCAAAAACACGTTTATTTTCAAGTATTCGTCGCGACCCGGCACGGTGGCCGACAAGCGCGAGGTCGACGACGTACCCGAAGACGTGAAGCGACGACGAAACCAAGGATTGCTCGCTGCTCAAGAGAGTGTCGCGTCGGTTGCGAATCGAAGATGGGTGGGCAGCGTGGTCGAAGTGCTGGTGGAAGGGTATTCAAAGACCGCGTTGAAAGCCCAAGAGGCCGAGCAGACCCGTGGTGAGGAAATCGGCTGGCGGCTGAGCGATCAACTGGTCGGTCGCACGCGACAGGACCAAATTGTCGTTTTTTCAGGGCAAACGGAAACGATCGGAACGTTTACCAAAGTGCGGATCCAAGCCGCGACGGCGTTAACCCTTCACGGTGAAATCGAGACCCTTGGCCGGCCACAGCCCGTGAATGTCGCCGCTCGTGCGATTCCGCTTTTGATTAGATAAGTGCAACCATGACGACGACAGCACCAACTGAACAAGTCCAGACGACGACCCCGCCAATTGTGACTCCGGTTCCACACGGGCAGAACCGTCCAAAACCGCAACCATCTTATCATGTCGTTCTTCTGAATGATGACGACCACACCTACGAATACGTCATCGAGATGCTACGCAAACTGTTTGGGCATGCCGAGGAACAAGCCTTTTTATGTGCCCATGAAGTTGACCATGCAGGACGCGTTATCGTCGATACCACCACGATGGAGCGGGCCGAACTAAAACGCGATCAGATCCACGCCTATGGTCGAGATTGGCGCATCGACTGCTGCCAAGGCAGCATGCGCTCGACCATCGAACCAAGCGCCTGAAAGCCCTTCAACACAAGGTTCATCGATTTCACACATACACTTGATCTTGTGCCTTGAATCTTAATTGGCTCTGGATCATTTCGCTTACTTTTTTTATCATGTGCGGGTATCTGTTCCACTCAGGTGGGTTGGCGTCAAGTTCAATTTCCGAAAGGAGACCGTGCAATGGCCAAGAAAGACATGAAGGCAAACAAGCCCAAGACTCCAAAGGCGCGAAAAAATAGCAACCCCGGCGTCGTCAGTGCAAATGACAAGATCAGCCGCTACCTTCAGGCGAAAAAAGTCGTGCCCGCCCGATTGGCCGGCACCGACAAGTTTCTCGACATTGTCAGTTGGAACATCCGCTGGTTCGACCACAAGGACCCCAAACGCGTCAAGCTCATCACGGACGTGCTCGATGCGCTGAACGCCGACGTGTTCATTCTGAACGAAATATCGGGAAAAGGTGTTTTGGATGGCGTGATCGATCGGTTGGCCGATCGCGGCGCGGGATACTATTCGGTGGTCCAAGGCGAGACCGGCGCCGAACAGCGCGTCTCCATGTTGTGGGACCGCGACTGGGTGCGAGCGAAGGTCGATACCGCTGAGCTATTTGGCGGCGAAAAACTAACCGTTCCCGCGGAATTCGGAACCAAGCCGCAATCGGTGTTCCCGCGTCTTCCGCTTTGGGGCTATTTTGAAGCCAAAGCGGCCAATCCCGGCGATGAGGGGTTCACCTTTGAACTTGTGGGTGTTCACCTCAAGGCCCAGGGTCCAGCACCGAAGGGTTACACAGGACCGAAAAAGGATCGGTGGGGCATTCCTCAGCGAACCAAAGCCGCGGAGCGTCTGTCTCGATGGCTTACCTCCGCTCAAGATCACAATGATACCGACATCATCGTGATGGGAGATTGGAACGCGGTTCCCGGCGAGGAAGAATGGCGGGCGATTCGAGACTTGGAAGCCCAGGGTGAAGTCGCCTTCCAAGGAATCAACGACGAATCCGAGATCAGCCATATGGTTCGCCTCAACAAGTTCGGACCTGCGGGATCGCGGCTTGATCTTCACCTTGTTACGGATGAAGCCCAAGCCAACAGCGTTCCAGACAATGCGGCGGTGGTGATCAAGTGGACCATTTTGGAAAAAGACAAACTGTCGGGAATGGATGTGGCCGGTCGAAATGCCCTTTCGAAAACGGTGAGAGATCAATTGAGTGACCATCTACCGGTGGTGTCGCGGTTTTACCTTCACGAAGTTTGATTGCGGAGAATAACTTATTCGCTGAACTCAGCGAGACAGAACGCCCAACCGATCGGCTTCCCGTTCACAGAAACGGTCGGTCATTCCCGCGACGTAATCGCAGATGACGCGCTCGAGCCCTTGCGCTGGAACGCGCGATAGGAATCGCTCCGGAAGTTGCTCCGGTTGTCGCCGATAGGCTTCAAAAAGCGCGGAAACCATCCGCGACCCAAAGGTATCGGTCGCCCGAACGTCGGGGTGTCCGTACACTCGCTGTTGAAGAAATTCACCAAGCTCCGCCATCAGGGCCGCGACGGAGGGCGAATGGGCAAACACGGGCGGGCGCGTCGCCAAGGGTTCACAGGACCCGGCGACGCTTCTGCTTGCGGAACGGACAAGATCAGTCAAAAGTCGATCGAGGATTCCATCCAGCACCACACGACGAACCGTGTGGATGGGTCGCGGACCCAACCGCCGCACGATCGGTTCCGCCGCCTCATTCCAAATGCCAATCTCTGACACTTCATCCGCCGTGACCAACTCCGCTCCGATGGCGTCCTCCAGATCATGCACATGGTAGGCGATCGCATCCGCCGCCGACGCGATCCTTGCTTCGACGGAATGAGCGAGCTTTTCTCGAACATCTCGGCCAACGCCTCCGCCCGATCCCGACGCCGGCTGATCGAACCGCGTCTCATGCCCAGCAAGTCCCGCCAGCGTCGCCAGGGTCAAATTCAATCCGCGAAATGCCGGAAACGGATGCTCCAAGAACTCGACCACGCGAAGGGAATGGGCATTGTGATTGAATCCGTCGTGGGCGGCCATTCGTTCGTTGAGCGATTTTTCTCCCGCGTGTCCAAAGGGCGGATGGCCCAAATCGTGAGCGAGTGCAATCGCCTCGGCCAAGGCTTCATCGGCGCCGAGATTGGCGGCCACCGTCCGTGCGATCTGGGCTACTTCCAAAGTATGCGTCAATCGCGTGCGAAAATGGTCGTGTCGTCCAACCAGGAAGACTTGCGTCTTTCCCTCCAGCCGCCGAAAGGCCGTGCATTCGATGATGCGGTGACGATCCACCTCAAACGGTTTGCGGAGCGGATCGGGTTCCTCGGAATGGACCCGCGCTTCGCCTTCGGCGGATCGTGAAATCATCGGTTTGATTCTCGGTTCGAAGTCCATGATCCACGCGACTTGCGACTACACAATCCCGGCGTATTGTCCCAGCGCTTCGGGATTCGCCAGGGCGTCCCGATTAGGGACCGGCTCTCCGTGAATCATCTGGTTGACGGCCAATTCCACTTTTTTCCCGCTGATGGTGTACGGAACTGCCGACACCTGCTTGATAAACTTCGGCACGTGCCGCTTCGTGGCACCGTCTGCAATCCGCTGTTTGATCCGCCGTACCAGAGGTTCATCCAGCGTGAGACTCGGTTTCAGCACCACGAAAAGACAAATATCCACGTCGGCGTCTTCGCTTCGCTTGCCGACCACGACGCTGTCGACAATTTCGTCCATGCCGTCAAGCTGCCGATAAATTTCGGCCGTACCGATCCGCACACCACCGGGGTTCAACGTTGCATCCGATCGACCATAGACGATGACGCCGCCCCGTTCCGTAATCGCCACGAAATCCCCATGACGCCAAATGCCCTCATAATGCTCGAAATAGGCCTTGTGGTATTTCTTCCCATCGGGATCGTTCCAAAAATTCACCGGCCTCGATGGAAACGGCGAACAACAGACCAGCTCACCTTGCTTCCCGATCACTGCCTTGCCTTCGGAGTCAAACGCACGCGAGTCCATCCCCAAACCCAAGCACTGAATCTCGCCGGCGTAAACCGGCAAAATCGGATTGCCCAACATGAAACAACTGATGATGTCCGTCCCGCCGCAAATGCTCGACAATTGTAAATCACTCTTCACGTGGCTATACACCCAATGAAACCCTTCAACGGTCAGCGGCGATCCCGTGGAAAGAACGGCCCGAAGTTTAGAAAGGTCATGGTCCCGTCCCGGATGAAGCCCCGCGTTCTGACAGGCCATGACATATTTCGGACTCGTTCCGAAAACCGTGATGCCCAGCTTCTCCGTCATCCGCCACAGCTGATGTGGATCGGGATGAAACGGACTCCCTTCGTACAGCACCACCGCCGCACCCACTCCGAGCGAACTCACCAGCCAGTTCCACATCATCCAACCGCAGGTGGTGAAAAAGAATATCCGATCCTCCGCATGGAGGTCGGTGTGCAACATCAACTCCTTCATGTGCTGCAACACCGTCCCACCAGCCCCATGCACGATACACTTCGGCACGCCCGTCGTTCCCGATGAATACATGATGTAAAGCGGATGATCGAATGGTACCGACGCAAATGTAAGGGGTTCGAATCGACTCACAAACGTCGACCATGACGCGCCGTTTGGAATACCCGCAACATCCGGGTCACTCTTCAAGAACGGAACAATGACGACTTTGCGAATGCTGGGGATTTGCTTAACAATTCCGGCCACACGTTCCATGGAATCGATTGGTTTGCCGTTGTACGTGTACCCGTCGGCGGCGATGAGCACCTTCGGTTCAATCTGCCCGAAACGATCGAAAACGCCCTGAATTCCGAAATCCGGCGAGCACGATGACCAAATCGCCCCCAAGCTCGCCGTCGCCAACATCGCCACCACCGCTTCGGGAATATTCGGAAGAAATCCACCGACACGATCGCCTCGCGCCACCCCGGCCTCTCGCAATCCGACCGCACACCGCGCGACCTGATTCCGCAATTCTCGAAACGTGAGGTCACGTCTTCGCTCAAGCTCATCCTCAGCGAGAATGGCCGGTCGATCGTCGTCGAATCGCAAGAGGTGCTCGGCGAAGTTGAATTCAAGACCCGGAAACCATTGCGTCTCGCGAATCCCTTTGCCCACGCAGATCGCTTCCGCCGCGCTTGTCGCGCGAATGTCCGAAAGCTCCCACATCTCACCCCAAAACTCTTCCCGGTGTTGGATCGACCATGGGTGCAACGCCTGCCAATTGGCCAGGAAGCCATATTTCCGCGACATGCGCAACATGAATGAATACATCGCCGAGCGTTGGGCTCGCTCTACCGATGGCTTCCAGAGAAGTTCCCCTCCGCTCATGACGTTCCCTATTTGTCCTAGTGTAGTGTATCAACCTGATGCAATATTATCCGAACCGCACGCATTGGCCGTTTGGCCCCGCAGGTCGTCGGGCAACCGCTCCCTCACGGTCGCGGCTCGGATTTTGATAACCATGCCCAATTCAGAGACACTACACTAGCGCATGGACAACCGCTTCGAAAACCGATTACCCGGCAATCGCCGCACAAGTCCTTTGAGTTCCAAAGAGGTCAGCACCGTCGACACTCGGCCAGCGTCCAACCCCGTTGCGATTCCCAAGGCGTCAATTTCCTCAAGCCCGTTCTCGACAGACCGATACACAAGTTGCTCAATGGTCGGAAGTTCCTTGGCATTCACGGCACTTTCGCCGATCAACGACGGTGGCTTGTTGTCGGGCGGTTCATCCAACTTCTGCGCCACCTCGCCCAATTCCGAAAGAATATCCTCCAAACACGTAACCAGCTTCGCCCCGCCGTCACGAATCAAGGCGTTCACGCCGACGCTACGATCGGGGTCATCCAATCGTCCCGGAACCGCAAAAACCTCTCGATTGTACTCACTTGCCAGTCGCGCCGTGATCAACGCTCCGCTTCGCTCCCCGGCCTCCACGACCAATGTGCCAAGTGTCAGCCCGGCGATGAGGCGATTTCGCCCCGGAAAATTCTTCGACTCCGGCCCGCAATCCATCGGAACTTCGCTGATGACAGTCCCTCGTTTGGCGATTTCATCCGCCATGGCCTTATGTTCAGGCGGGTAGATATGGCTCAACCCATTCCCCAAAACCGCTATTGTCCGCCCACCGGCTTCAAGCGCCCCACGATGGGCACACCCGTCTATTCCGCGGGCCAATCCTGAAACGATCGTAAAGCCAGCTCTAGCAAGAAGTTGTGAAAAGCGAATGGCTTGCTCGCGCCCGTAATGAGAACACTTCCGCGTCCCCACAATTGCAACCGAAATGGTGTCAGTTTGGCTAAAATCTCCCCGAAAATAGAGACAGATTGGGGCATCGGGCATGTTGAGCAATGCCTTGGGATAGTCTATATCGGTTTGACAAACGATCCGCACTCCAGCAGCCTCTGCTTTGACGATTTCCGTCTCTGCTTTCGGCGAGTTTCGGGCGTCTTGTATCGATTTTGCGACAATCGGACCCACGCCCTCCACCCGTTGAAGCTCCGCCGATGATGCCGAGAGCACTTTCTCGATCGTACCAAAGTACTGCAAGAGTCTGCGGAGACGGATTGGGCCCACATCGCAGGCCAAATGCAACCTTATGTATTGCCTAGCGGCCTCTGTAATCATGTTACATCCTACCAAGACTCCAATTGCATCCTCATGGTAACCTGTTACTAGGCGCCCATTCAATACCGTCAATTCTCAACTAGTGTAGTGTATCAACCTGATGCAATATTATCCGAACCGCACGCATTGGCCGTTTGGCCCCGCAGGTCGTCGGGCAACCGCTCCCTCACGGTCGCGGCTCGGATTTTGATAACCATGCCCAATTCAGAGACACTACACTAGCTTGACAGTGGAATTAGACAACTTACAATTGAAATGAGAGATTTGTGGAACCGCGCGCCGGGGGATGCGACAGAGCGAGAGCTTTCTGTTGTTGCCTCAATGGGAATGGCGCGATGTTTTGGGTTTTATTTGTGTGAGGAAGAGGTTGTCTTTTTGACAGCGTGGCCGATTGACCACTCGTCGAGACCGGCCACAGAAAACTGAGATAAAAGACCGCCTAACGAGTGGTTGGATAATAAGTCCTGACTGCAAGAAAAGCGGCTGATCAGGGATTTGACGTCTAGGGAAACACCCGTGAATCGAGTGCTTGTTGTAAAACAAGGATGATGTCACAACTGTAGATGCCAGATACCGCCATAATAGGGATCCCCTGAACCGTTTCCTTGGCGTCCGATAGCGCAAGCGCACGAGATAACGCGCTTCTTTTCCGAACACCCCCTTCACACACGGTTCGTTCGCAGAGTTTGAAAACTCACTGGCTGAGCTGTTTGCGAACCGAATTGCCCCCTAAAAATGTACTGCCGTTCGTCTTGAACGGGGATTTTGGAACGAAAGTAACTCATCGATGGTTTGGGCACTCCTTCCAGCGGCGCAGATTTCGAACGGTACCGTGGTATTGGTCGCTCTGCTTGCGCTCGTTCTGGGCGCGGGCGTGTGCTATGCCGCACTTCGCCTATTTGCCAAAGCCAAAATCGCTTCCTCCCAGCGAGAGGCCGACACGCTGCTGACCGACGCTCACTCGGAAGCCGAAGTCATCCGAAAAACCGCCCAGGTTGATTCCAAAGCTGAGCATCTCAAAGGACAAGAGCAACTCCGCAAGGAGTCCGACACGCTTCGCGCGGAACTCAAGGAAGTGGAAAAACGCCTCGCAAAGCGAGAAGACAATCTTGAAGGAAAACTTGACACGTTAGCCACAAAGGAAAAAGTTCTTGACGAAGGCAAGAAAAAACTCACCGCTCAACAAGAACAAGTCGCTAAGCAGCAAGAAGACCTCACAGTACTGTTGGCCCAACGTCGTCAGCAACTTCTTCAAGCCAGCGGAATGTCCGCCGACGAAGCCAAGCGAACTGTGCTCGAAGAGCTCCAACACGAACTGGATCGGGAATCTGCGGACCTGATCCACAAGACCATTACCGCGGCCAAAGAAGAGGCCGCCCAAAAATCGCGCGAAATCATCCTGATCGCGATTCAGCGTTACGCGTCCGAACATACCTGTGACAGCACGGTGTCAACGGTTGACATTCCCTCCGACGACATGAAGGGTCGCGTCATCGGTCGCGAGGGTCGCAATATTCGCGCTTTCGAGAAAGCCACGGGGGTCAACGTCATCGTCGACGACACGCCCGGCGTCGTGGTGGTCAGCGCATTCGATCCCGTTCGTCGTGAAATCGCCCGCCAATCTCTGGAACGTCTCATTCAAGACGGCCGAATTCACCCGGGCCGAATCGAGGAACTCGTCGAGACCGTCCGCAAGGAGATGGAAGAGGAAGTCTACGAGACGGGAAAAAAGGCCGCGATCGAAGCTAACGTCAGTGGTCTCCATCGCAAACAGGTCGAACTCATGGGCCGCCTGAAGTACCGGACCAGTTACGGCCAAAACGTTTTGCGGCATAGTTTGGAAGTGGCCTATCTGTGTCAGGTGATCGCTGACGAATTGGGACTGGATGGTCGACTCGCGCGTCGCTGCGGCCTGCTCCACGACATCGGAAAAGCCATCGATCAGGAAGTGGAAGGAACGCACCAAAAAATCGGGGCCGACTTCTGCCGACGGTTTAATGAGCGACCCGAAGTGTTGAATGCCATCGAGGGTCACCACGGAGATATTCCCGCGATCAGCCCCTACACGCCGATTGTTATGGCCGCCGACGCGATCAGTGCGGCCCGGCCCGGCGGGCGTAGAGAATCGCTCGAACGGTACATCCAACGTTTGGAGCAGTTGGAGCAAATCGCCAAAGTCGACCCCGGCGTGAAAGAGGCTTTTGCGATCCAAGCCGGGCGAGAAATCCGCGTCATCGTAGACGCCAAACGCGTCGACGACGCCGGCGCGAGTCGAATCGCCCGTGATATCGCTCAAGAAATCGAAACGCAAATGACGTATCCGGGCGAGATCAAGGTGACCGTCCTTCGCGAAGTTCGGGCGATGGCAACAGCCAAATAAACAAAACAACTTCTTGACGGTACCAGAATGCCCGCATTGCGGATTGCTGTATGGAGCTACGTCTACTTTGTGTCGGAGATGTCGTCGGAGCACCGGGTCGGCGCGTACTTCGAGAAGCCTTGGCGGCGTTGGTGAAGTCCAAGCAGATCGATTGCGTCATCGTCAACGCCGAAAACACCGCCGCCGGATCGGGTCTCACGCCGACCTTATATGACAAGATCATCAGCTACGGCACCGACTTGATCACCCTTGGCGATCACATTTATCGTCGCAGAGAGATCATTCCTTTGTTGGAGCGTTCCGATCGCATCGTCCGACCGGCCAATCTACCGGCAGCGGCGCCGGGGAAGGATTTCGCTATTTGCAAGACCGCTTCAGGCCATCGAGTGGCCGTGATTTCGTTGCTGGGACGAATGTTCATCAAATCGGTTGCCAACTGTCCTTTCGCGGCGGTCGATCGCGTCTTGGCCGCGATCCCCAAGGACGTGAAAATCGTCGTCGTCGACATGCACGCGGAAGCGACCAGCGAAAAAGTGGCGATGGGCTGGTACCTCGACGGTCGGGTGAGCGTGGTTTTTGGAACGCATACGCACATTCCCACCGCTGACGAACGGGTCCTGCCCAAAGGAACGGGTTATATTACCGATCTAGGCATGACCGGGCCGTTTGATTCGGTGCTGGGACGAGACAAACAGCGCGTGGTCAGCACGATGATCACCGGCGTCCCGGATACCCTGGACGTGGCCGAAGGCGATGCACGACTGTCAGGCGTCATCGTCACGGTGAGTGCCAACACGGGGCACGCGACGAATATTGAACGGGTCTGCTATCGTGAAACGGTGAACGCGATATGAGTGGTGCTGGAGCGGCTTCGAAAACGAACGTGGAGCAAACCGTTCAATCTCTTTTGCGCGGCTGTGAGCATGTTTACACCGTAGAAGAATTGAGCCACCGTTTGGCATCGGGCAAGCGACTTCGTGTGAAACTCGGAGTCGATCCCACAGCCCCCGACCTGACTTTGGGCCACACCGTCGTCTTGCGGAAATTGCGCCAGTTTCAAGACCTGGGTCATTTGGCCGTGCTGATCATCGGCGACACGACGGCCATGATCGGTGATCCGACCGGGCGTTCCAAGACTCGCCCTATGCTCACACAAAATGATGTCCACGCAAACGCCCAAACCTATTTGGATCAAGCCGGGAAAGTTCTCGATCTCTCGCCCGACAAATTGGAAGTCCGCCGCAACAGTGAATGGCTCTCGATCATGACCTTTTCCGACGTGGTCAAGCTTATGAGCCAGATGACCGTCGCCCGAATGCTGGAGCGTGACACCTTCGCCAAGCGGCAGACCGAAGGAAAAGAAATCTACCTGCACGAACTGCTCTACCCGTTGATGCAAGCCCGTGACAGCGTGGCCATTCGATCCGATGTGGAACTTGGCGGTTCGGATCAAACGTTTAACAATCTCTGTGGGCGCGACCTTCAGCGATTGGCCGATCAACCGCCACAGATTGTCATGATTACGCCCTTGCTCGTCGGCACCGACGGCAAAAACAAGATGAGCAAGTCGATGGGCAACTTCATCGGCGTGACCGAAGCGCCATCGGACATCTTCGGCAAGCTGATGCGAATACCGGATGAGTTGCTGCGGAACTATTTTGAACTCTTGACCGACGCGCCCGAAGATCGCATGGCCGTTTGGCTCGACCCCGCCAGAACCAATCCGCGCGATGCCAAGGAGGCGTTGGCGAAAATTATTATCACGCAATATCACTCCGCTCAAGCCGCCGAGGCCGCAAGTGCGGAGTTTCGCCGCGTTCACGGCGGCGGTGGTAGCGGACTGCCAGATGAAGTGGAGGAATTCGTTCTTCCGTCAAATCTTCTCCACGATGGCAAAGTTGTCCCGGTCGATCTGTTGGTCGCCTGTGGGTTTTCCGATTCGCGCGGCAACGCAAAAAAACTCGTGGCCGAATCCGGCGTCAAGGTGAATGGCGAAGCGATCACCGATCCGTTCACACCCATGGCCTTGAAATCAGGCGACATCCTCCAAAGAGGCCGGCGAAAGTTCGTGAAAGTGTTATCGGGTTAGCAGTGTTTCAATTCCTCGCGGAATCCGAGTCTCAGCATCTAATTAGTCGGTCCTGAAAAATTCAATGCGCGTTGGATTTTTCGGGTGAAATCGTATGCGTGGTCGGGTATTCTTTGCCAGGAAATTGCGGGTGGACCCGCGGAATCTTGCAAGTGTAAACGCCGTTTGAAAAACGTAGCGCTGGGCGGTTGAAAAACGTAGCGCCCG
>JBBTCX010000041.1:0-9798 GCA_038043045.1 Planctomycetota bacterium
TCCCCGACACCTGCTCGACATGCTCACGAACCACCTCCCCGTTGATCCTGACCGTCATCTCAACCTGCATCGAAACCTCCTTGCATCGCCTCCTCGGCAGCACCATGCTGCCCTTGTACACAAGAAAGGGTAACTGCAATTATTCAATTGCGCCACTCAAAATGGAATGCACCCCACGATCAACGCTCGGCGGCAAGCTGTCGTCGCTTTTATGAACTGAAGTAAACGGACCGGGCGCATCGAGTCAAATCCCTTGACAGTACTCACCAGGCTGGTTGAAGATTGCGACCGGCGTCGAATCCGCCGACCGCTGAACAACGACGAACTGGCACGCTTGCTGACCGTCGCCGAGGCACACGGACGCAAAGCATGGTATCTCGCCGCCGCGCTGGCTGGACTTCGGCGATCGGAGTTACGCAAGCTGACGTGGGCGGACGTGGATTCGGAGTTGGGGACGATTACGATCCGCGACGGAAAGGCCAAGCGTGAGGATATTATTCCGATGCACCCGCAGCTTGCAGACGAACTTCGATGCATTCGTCCTCTGACGGTTCATCCGAAAGTCCGCGTATTCCCGACGGAAGTCACAAATGAAACTCGGCTCAAGGATTTCCTTCGAGCTAAGCTAGCACGTCGCGTGGTCGTGCTGAGCGCAGACGGCAAGCCAACGCTCGTCGGTAAGGGCAATGGACGGCGGCCTAAGACCCGAATGGGGACTGAGGACGATGAAGGACGTGTGATAGACCTTCACGAACTTCGGACCACACTCGGTACCCAACTCGCCCGCTCCGGCATCGCTCCGCAGATCGCACAGCGAATTATGCGACACGCAGATTACAAGACCACGCTGAAGCACTATACGGTCTTGGGATTGACGGATACGGCGGGTGCGATTCGGCAGCTACCAACGATTGATTCTGCCACGACTCAGGAGCGAGCCATTGCAACTGGAACACACGACGGCTGCCCACGCGAGGGTGCGCGAAATAGACTCCCCCAGCAGAATCCCCAGCAGTCAGGGTGCTTTTCACAGCGATGCAATGCGAATGAATGCGAATTGACCGACACGTCGGTCGAAGTACGTATGAATGCGCAAGTTAAGTTGCCTGCGATAGTTAGCGACGACTTGCGAGGTCATGCGAAACCATTCAACACAGCGGGCGACGCGACTCGAACGCGCAACATTCAGCTTGGAAGGCTGATGCTCTACCATTGAGCTACGCCCGCAAACACAACCGTCGTTACCCTCCGGGGCGACACAACCCTGTTTTCGTGTGTCTTGCACGACGAAACCCCTGATCCAGAACAGGGGCACACAGCCAACCGCAATTACGGATCAGGCAATGCACCAATAGTCCGTTACTCTTTAACTTCCGGGCCGGCCAAGCCCACATCCTCACCGTCGCGGCTCGGAAATCAGAATGTTCGTACCCTAAAACCAAAGCGTAACCCACTACGAGACGCCGTCCTTACTTTTCTCTTCCCAACTTCCGCCGTCAATATTCACGGCGGAGAGCGACCGCATTATACCCCAAACGACGGCGTGGCCAAGGAGTCACAACTCAATCCATGCCTGCCGGTAACCTGTCCCCGACACGGCACCGCTCATGGAATCCTATCTCTAAAACGTATTCCATAACAGCTGATTGGTCACCTCGTGGTGGAACATCACCTCAGCCGGTTTGACCATCGTCCCCAATTCCTTTGGGCATCGATCAGCGCTCATCTGTTTCAGTTCCGCGAACTTGGCGTGGCAATCTTCACCGAGCATATCGACGGCAAACCGGCTGGTTTTGAAAAGCCGAATCGCATCATAAATATTGTCCGGCAGAAACCGCGTGCGAGCCCGCTTGCCTTCGGCGTCGGCCGGATCGGGCAGCGGTCCTTCCAACCCGGTCCGAAGTAGCGTGTAATTCATCAAGTACGGATTGGAATCCGGCGCGACCGATCGAAATTCAATTCTCGCCGAACGCTCATTTCCCAGCGGTATTCGCACCATCGCCGCGCGGTTCACCCCCGATGCCTTAATCTGATTCGGGGCTTCAAAATGTGGATCAAGTCGGCGATACGCATTAACACTGGAATTCAATACCAGACAGATTTCCACCGCATTGTTCAGAATCCGTTCAATGAACGTCCAGCCGAATTCGGATAACTTATCCTGTCCGTTGGCATCAAAAAACAAATTCTTCCCATTGCGGTTCAACGACATGTTGCAATGCATGCCGTTACCATTCACCCCCGTCACCGGCTTCGGCAAAAACGACGCCGTCAGTCCCATGCTGCGTGCCACCTGACGGCACACCAACTTGTAAAGCTGAATCTGATCCGAAGCGATGACGGCCTCGGTGTAACTGAAGTTCATTTCAAACTGCGAGGGTGCGACCTCGGGGTGGTCCTTCTCGTTGGAAAACCCCATCGCTCGTTGCGCTTCCGCCGCCCGGTCAATGAACTGACGCAAAGGGTCCTGCGGAAGCGAATGGTAATATCCGCCTGAAGAAATAAACTCGAACTTCGCGGCTTCGTGATAATGACGCTCGGCGTCGATCCCCTTGAACAGAAACCCTTCGATCTCCGGAGCCACGTGCAACACCAGCCCTTGATTCCGATGAAGTTCATTTGTGAATCGCTGCAACCGGGTTCGAAAATCCGCGGTGTACAACGAACCGTCCTGGGCCCGCACCTCCCCAAAAACGATCACTTTCCCAGGACCGAACAGATCGCTCGGCAGCCAATAAAAAGCCGACCAGTCGATCCCAAGCTTAAGGTCCGACTCGCTGATCTGCGAAAAACCCCGTATCGACGAACCGTCAAAGGTTAAGTTGTCCGCCGATTTGAGGAGAAACTTCTTGTCATAGTCGAGCATGTGAAACCGACCTTCCAAGTCGGTAAAACAGACTGTAACGGCTTTGATCCTCTTTTCCTCCGTCAGATACCTCCGCCGACTTTCCTCAGTAGCCTTCGGATCAACCCTTTCGAGCCGCATCCGTTTCGCCTCAAGATTCATCTCCTCGAGTTCGTCGTACGGGATTTCCAGAAAATTTCTAAGCGGCTTGGTTTCCATCGAAATTCGTTCCTGTATCCATTGGCCCGTTTCCTCATTCCGGTACAAACCGGAAGTTACAGTTACTTAACCGAATATCCATCGGGTGTCAAGTTAACATCATCTATTTAGCGATAAATATTCGTTAGACTGATCTATTATTGATAAATTATACGATTGCGGCTACGAATTTGACATGGCTTTCCCAGTCGGGTAGCGTAAGCCTCTAACGTGGAAAAATGAAGAAACAACCTTCATCCTTTCGATTGCGAGTAAAAATGCGGCCAATTTCGAGAATCGAATGAAGCACCCTGGCCAACACTGTTGCGTATTCGGCCTTGGGTGGGGTGATGAAGGCAAAGGGAAGGTCGTCGACCTGCTTTGTCCCAAATTCGATACAGCCGTTCGGTTCAATGGAGGCGCAAACGCAGGTCACACCGTGTGGATTGGCGATGAGAAATTCGCACTTCATCTACTTCCGGCCGGTGTTTTGCACCCGCATTGCACTTCAGTTATAGGACCAGGAGTCGTGGTAGACCCCCTAAAGCTACTGGCCGAGGTCGATGGCTTAGCCGCACGGGGCATCCGCTTGGATCAACGGCTGAAAGACAGTGAGAGAGCCCACGTGGTGATGCCCTATCACAAAATCGAAGATCGATTGAGCGAGCGACAGGCCGGAGAAACGGGTCGGATTGGAACCACGGCTCAGGGTATCGGGCCTTGCTACGCCGACAAGATGCGCCGGTCATCCGCAATCCGGTTCGCCGATTTGGTTGCGGATTCCGATCTGGCACTACGTGTTCGGAGCATCGTCGAATCACGACGAGTGATTTTCCAAACCCTCTATGGCGACGACGGCGGTTTCGACGCGGATCAAATTATTCACGAATTACAATCCGCCAAGGATCGGATCAAGCCGTACGTGTGCGATACCACCGACTATTTGCAGAATTCAATCCTAGAAGGTCGGTCGATTTTGTTTGAAGGCGCAAACGGGGTTTTGCTCGACGTGGATCATGGAACCTATCCGTATGTCACCTCGAGCAGTACCGGTCCCTACGGAATCGGCGCCGGTGCGGGGGTTCCGCCATCACTGGTCAATCGAATGATCGGCGTGGTGAAGGCCTACGCCACGCGCGTCGGCGGCGGCCCGTTTGTCAGTGAGCTCCTCAACGAAACCGGCGATCTCATTCGGCAGCGTGGTCACGAATTCGGAACGACCACCGGTCGGCCTCGACGTTGCGGTTGGTTTGATGCGGTTTTGTGCCGATACAGCGCTCAACTCTCCGGTCCTACTGATCTGGCGTTGATGCACTTGGATACGCTGGCCGGTTTTCGAGAAGTCGGAATCTGCACGGCCTATCGTTGTCAGGGACAAACGCTGACACGACCTCCGGCGGATGTGCGTCGATTGGAAGGGGCCGAGCCGGTGATTGAGTTTCTTCCCGGTTGGGATGAGAATCTCCGATCGATCCGCCGGTTCGAGGATTTGCCGAAGACGGCCCGGGAATTCGTTTCGCGGATTGAGACCTTGGTTGGCGTCCCGGTCAACCTCGTGGGCGTCGGTCCGGAGCGACATGAAATTGTCGTGCGGGGCGAATTGCCATCGTTGATACAAGTGCCATCCGGCGTCACCGTGTAGGTGTTCATGCATTCTCACCCGCTTGATCCGACGGTCGTTCTCGGCGTCACGAGAGAGCAACTTCCAAGACATATCGCCATCATCATGGACGGCAACGGTCGATGGGCGAAGCATCGCGGCCTGCCGCGAATCGCGGGCCATGAACGCGGGGCGAAGACCGTTCGAGAGATTGTCACCCACTGCGCACGATTGGGCATCGAAGCGCTCACCCTCTACAGCTTCAGCACGGACAATTGGAAGCGACCGCAAAATGAGGTCGATTTCCTCATGGAACTTTACGCTCAATATCTCATCGCCGAGCGAACCACCATCATGGAAAACAACGTGCGATTCATTCACGTCGGAAAACGCGAGGGATTGCCGCAACCGGTGCTGACCGAGATGGACGGAACGGTCGAGCTCAGTCGGTGTAACACCGGGTTGAAGCTTTGTCTGGCCCTCAACTACGGCTCACGAGAAGAGATCGTCGAAGCCTGTCGCAAACTCGCCCGCCGCGTCGAAGCAGGGGAAATGACAGCCAGTGGCATTACGGAGTCGGAGATTTCGCGGGCTTTGTATACCGCCGGCCTGCCCGACCCGGACCTGCTCATCCGCACGGCCAACGAATATCGACTCAGCAACTTCCTCTTGTGGCAGATCAGCTACGCGGAAATTCATATTTCGCCCAAGCTTTGGCCTGATTTTGGGGTGGACGATCTCAACGCGGCGATTCAGGATTATGCGAACCGCGAACGACGCTTCGGAACAGTGGTGTCTCATTAGGTTAAGCTGAAAGTTCAAACTTCTCGTGTTGTTGCAACTCGGGATTGAAAACCTCGCAACCATTTGTCCCGGGCGCTCCCTCCGCTGCATATTTCGAAAACAGGTAATCTCCAAGGTCGAAAGCCAGTTTCGGATTGGTCCGAATCCCCTTCAGGAGTGCGGCAGCCCCCAATTCCCGAAATGTGCGAAGCTCGTCCGCAAGATCAAGCACAAAAGCGGAGTCCATAGACTTGACCTTTGCAAGTTCGAAGCACACGTCCCAACCTGCAAGAGGCATGCGGATTCCACCTCGACGGCTCAAGTCCCAAGTACTGGACTTTCGCGGAAGCTCAGTCAACTTCTCAAGTAGTTTTTCCCGACAAATGGACATTTGCGAGCTAAACCGACCAATATCCATGATCGAAAGGTTGTTCTTTTGAAACTCGATTACGAATACCCTATTTCCTGGCTCCCAGAAACAATAAAAGACAGATTGGGATGACGGGCATTCTGCACAATAGCTGGAAAGCCCACAACCTGATTGCCTGCTGCTATTACTGTTGCGTTCCTGGTCTGGCATCTTCCTGTCCCTGGTGCCGTCGCCTTGGTACTGTGATCGGTTCAAGCAATCGCTGCGCTGTACTCAAATTCTTGATCCCTTCTTGAAGGTTGTCAAGTCTGTAGGTGCTTTCGCATAGAACTCGGAGTTGATCATGGCTAAGCTTAATTAGCTCTGCAATATTGGGATGTGCCCTACATGTTACCAATTCCAACGATTCACCGAGTCTGCGATTGGATTCCTTTACCGCCTCTAAGGCAACGCCAAGGGCACTTTGATGCATTCGGCGTTCATCCTTGAGCGTTTCTTCGCGCTTGGTGGTCTGATCCGTGTAAAATCGCATTACCATCCTGGAAAAGAATACAACGAACGCCAAGCATATTAACAATAAAATGAAGTAGTGGAAGTCCTTGGAATCAAACTTGTTAAGTAGACCCAGCAAAAACCCCGCGCTGGAACCACCTTTAAGCCAGTCGACTAGTCCGCACCCAACTCCGCCAGTGACAATGAGTGCCCCGTCTCGTAGAAAGGGGTGCTTCTTTCTCACTTTGGTCGGGGGACATGATAGGTGTTCTCCCATTCTGACTCCTTTCCAGTTTCATAGTTCCCTCACGCCCCCCTCCCTCAGCGCGCCACCAATTTACACGAGCCGTGACAAAACTGCAACAATAAAACGGCAAGGAATCTTGAGGAGTTTATGATGGCCCTATAACTAATTCTCGGATTCAAATGGTAAATCTGCGAGATTAGTCCTAATAGGGCTTGCAATGTATTGCCAAGCTCGGTATTTATACCTTCCCTAACTGGCCCCCCGAAGTACCCAGTTACTTGCAACGAAAATTAGATACAGTAATAGAGGTAGGACGTCGACACTAATAATGGTATACGATCGGTAGAGGCCCACAGAATCTTGGGGGATTTACTTGAAGATTCCCTAAGAAAATGCCTTTTGAGATTTGAAAACTCCACAAGAAAGTTGGTGCGCGATGTGCTCACTGACAAAAGAATTTTCAAAGCCCTTGAGAAAAAAATTTGTTCAGGAAACTGCGGAAATGGTCTCAGTAAAAACTTCAATGCGAAAAATCCTCAAGCGTCTTTTAGAGATGAAGAGACCAAGCTCCATAGGATTCAGCGAGGCAAAGTCCAGCGATTAGTGGAAGCAGCGGTCGCATCAGTCGAATCTGAGCGATTCACTTTTGAGGAGGTTGTTTCCGCAGTCCGCAAGGTTGATCCGACCCTAAACGGAAACCTAAACACAAAATCAGTTTCGTCTGCTTTAAGGAGGATGATCCGGAACAACGCCGTTTCAGTCGAACGGAATGGCGGTGGGAGACGCCCGGCAGTTTATTCTCGAAAAGCGTACGCATCCCGTGGCAATCGCGTTGGAATGGAACAACACGCTAGCGCTGTAACAGTAAATCCTTCCGAGAGTTTACGAAGTCGTATTGCAGCGTGTCTGCCAATTGTGACGACTACCTTACACTGATAGCCTTCGTGAACGGGAGTTTTGCGCGCCGAGTCGTTCATTTTGAAGATACAGGGCCTATTGAACCCAAAGACATAGGCTCCTCGTTGAATACTTCGGCGATGTCGGTGCCGTCGACATCGCGGCGGAGGAGGAAGTAGCAGACGGTGGAGGCGGAGAAGTAAAGGGATAACAGGAACGACCACACCGCCGCAACGATCAGCAACACCCAGAGCCCGATCAACACCGCGGAGATGTACTCAAATACGCCGAGGTTGGACCATTGCGGGGCGCTGTAGACGTGGTCGAGTCCGCCCATGGTCCAGAGCAGTTGAAGCTTGCTGGATTTTTCCGAACCGACCGATCGCAATCCCCAACCGAACGGAGCGGTTCCAAAGGAAACGACAGCCCGTGTCACCGCGAGGGAAATGTACGCGAAGACGTTGATGACCACCCAGCAGATGGCCCCGTATGCGGCGGAGAACGCGGCGTACCAAGCCGCTTTCCACGGTTTGGAAAAGACGTAAGAAAATCCGCGAGAGAAGGCATCGAACCCGTCGGCACCGTCGGTCGCGACTGCGGGAAAGAAAAGGTGACCACCGGCGGCGGTTCCAAGCATCAACGCGGCGATGATCGTTCCGCCGAGAATGGAGAAGACAAACAACAATCCGCCGAGCACATCCCCCAGAAGCGGAATCCACAAGAACAATCCACCGAGAAACATGAGGAAGACGATCAGAAGGCAAATCCCAAACGGAATGCACGGTGCAAGAGCGAACCCGCGAACCATCCGTCGCCAAGCAAATCGTAGCCCGTCGCGATAGGTCAACATTTCCTCGCGAGCGAATTGCACGGCGGAGATGCGGCAGATGGCTCCACCCGCGAGGGACCAGATCAATAGTAATCCCGCAAAAAAGAAAACGAAAAACACGGAGTGATGTCGTAACAGCCAAAGCAATCCATAGCCCATATCGGTGAGATGGGTCAGCGCACCGGAACGTGCGTGGGTTTCGAGGTATTGCCCGATGAGGGTCCCGGTGAGGACCGATCGAAAGGGAACGGCGGACGCGACCAGGTCTACCGTGCAACGTGCCTGGTGCCCTCGCCAAACATGAAAGATGCCGAAGTCGCCGGACGGTTCTTGATGCGGCTGATCCAATTGTCGAGCCATGACGAATTGAGAGATCGCGTTTTCGGGAACCCCTCCGCACAGCGACCCGGCGCCATCCAAGACGGTTCCCCAAATGGCCGTCGCAAGAATGCCGGCGATTCCGATTCCGAGATTGTCCAAACGAATGGCCAGCTTGGGAATGCGAACCAATGCGGGCAGTCCGGTTTTTTCCAACCACGCCGATTGCAATGTGGAGTCAACTTCGTCCTTCATGGGTTCCCGATTATAGGGGCGAAGTGTCGACGGGCAATTGGTTCATGACATTCGGTCGATGTTCTAGAAATGAAAGCGGGAGGGTTAGTGCCCTCCCGCGTCATTCGCATTGACAGGTTCTTGAACCCCGTCTTGTCTCGTGTGTGGGGTCTATTCGTCTAGCAGGCGAGCCCCCATGAAACTGAATTCGTCGTCCAGGTTGGCATCGGGCAAGTCGATCAAGGTCACCCGACTCGAAAAATTGAAGGTCCCGCGAACGGTGTCCGGATCGTCCGGATCAAATTCGGCGGTGGCTGATGCAGTCGCCGCCCCGGCTTCGATCCCCGCAAAGAAGGCCGAGAATCGACTCTCAAAAGCGAAGCCAGAACCGTCGTTGGTTTCCGCGCCGTACGTGGCCGCGATGTATTGAAGACCAGCTTGTTTGGTCGCCCGGCGGGTGTTATCGAAGATGACCTCGTCACCGAAAATGTTGCTGGCCAGGGTGTTTTCCTCGAAGGCTTCGAGGTTTCCGTCGGAACCGAATACAACGGTGGCGAAAGCGGCCCCTTGGGCATTGTTGGCGGTGCGGAAGAATTGCCATTTTGAATTGGAAAGCGACGGCGCCCCGCCGCCCTCTTGCACGTTCACCACGGTGTTGTCCGGTAGCGTGATGGAAACGCCTTCCGGAAGGATGTCCTTGTCGGACCCGCAACCGTTCAGGCAACCGAAAAGAAAGAGACTTACGCAAATCGCCTTACATGAGAAAAGCCGAATGTTCATTTCACCAACTCCTTGCTAATGCCCATTTCTCGAGGCGTTACCAGACGCCGCGCAGAGTGCTTCTCTCCCGACTTCTCCAAACTCAATATACGATTCAGCGGATGGATTTCGCCAATCCACCAACCCGACTTAGAGTGCGTCCTAAAACCACAGCGAGCCGCGGGCTGTAGCCTTATGTTTACCCACAACTTCTGGAGCCTTGCGG
>JBBTCX010000042.1:0-25052 GCA_038043045.1 Planctomycetota bacterium
ACGACGCATGAGCGATCCTTCATTTCCGATCGGAAGAACTCCAGTTGCACAGATCCGTGTCGGCGCCGGTGCCGCCTTCCAAGCCATTGGCCCCGTAGCTGCACAGATCAAATGCTCCGTGCAGGCCGGGATGGACGTAGATGTATTCGTGGCCCCAGGGGTCGTTTAAGTCGCCCTGCAAAATGCCGTGGAGATGGGTGGGGCTGGGCTTTTTCAAAAGAGCCAATCCCTCGTCGTTGTCCGGATAGCGATCGAACTCGGTGTAGAAGAGGGTCAGGGCGTTTGCGATCTGGGCGATCTCCGCCTGGGCGGCGCTTTGCTTGCCTTTCACCAGATAGTCGGTGACGGAGAGGGTCACGACGGTGGCCAGGATGCCCAGGATCACGACGACCACCATGAGTTCGACGAGAGTGAACGAAGGTCGAATGTCGAATCGAGAATGGCGAATGGAATCCAGTGTTTTCAACCCACGACGGCTTCGACGGAAACCGGTTGTTATCATTCTGCATTCCTGATTCGACATTCTTCATTTCCTAAGCGATCGCTCGCGTGGCTTCCAGAATCGGCATCAAGCACGCAAAGACCACGAACCCCACCGCCGAGGCCAGGACGACGATTAGCAAGGGTTCAAGCATCGTGGTGAACCGGGTGATGGCCAGGCGGACTTCGGCCTCGTAGCGCAAGCGAAGCTCGGCGAACATGGCCGGCAGTTCTCCGCTGTCCTGACCCACGGCCATGAGGTGCATCACCACCGGGGGAAAAACGCGGGAGTTTTCCAAGGCCGGAGCGATGTCCGAACCCGACTCCACCACCCTCGAAAGCTCGGTCAATTCGTCGGATAGCAACACGCTTCGCGTCAGCGGGGCCACCGATTGCACGGCCTCCACGAACGAAATCCCCGTCTTTAAGAGCAGCGACATGTGTTGGGCGAAGTGAGCGACGAGACTCTTTTGCAACAGGGGTCCCAGCGTGGGAATGCGAAAGACAACTCCTTCAATCATTCTGCGAATGGCGGGTCGACGAACCAACGCCGCCGAAGCGCCCGCGAGAGGAATGAGGATAAGAAGACCAAGCATCCCGTGGTTCAGGATCAGGTCCGACAGGCTTTTCAAAAACGTCGTGGAAGCGGGTAATGGTCGACCCGACGCTTCCAGCACCGAGAGCAACTGCGGAATCACAAAGGTCATCAGGAAAAGCACCACGCCGAGACCCACCACCGAAACGATGAGCGGGTAGGTGAGCGCCGCGGTGATCTGATTCCGCAGATTCTGAGAAGCGCGAAGGTGCTCGGCCAGTTCGGTGAGGGCCTCGTCGAGGTTGCCGGAGAGTTGCCCCATCCGAACCGCACTGACGAAAAGCGGCCCAAACCATAAAGGATGCCGGGCCAGAGCATCGGCCAGTGCTTCACCGTTGGCCACGGATTCACGAACGTTTTTGAGCACCAGGGTCAACCGCCCGGTTCTCCGACGGGTGATGACCTCCAGGGCATCGGTAATCGTTACCCCGGCGCGGAGCAGCAAGGCCAGATAGCGGGCCACTTCCGCGACTTGCTCGTTGCGGCGCCGGGAGAGGCCGATCCTCCATGCGCTCTTCGCCGACGAGGGCCGTGACGAAGCAAACGTCTGGATGCGCAGGCCGCGCTCTCGAAGCCGCTCTCGTCCTTGGGCGGGGGTGTCGGCGGTGATCGTTCCAAAGGATTCTTTACCACCGAGATCGTGAACTGTGTATACAAAAACAGGCACGGATTCGATTCCTTGGTAAACCGTCTACAAAACGGTCTCGGCGGTGGTGACTCGGCACACCTCGTCCAGCGTCGTCGTTCCCGAGAGCCACTTGCGCACGCCGTCCTCGTGCAAGGTGGTCATGCCCGCTTTTCGGGCCGCTTCCTTGAGCAGCCGGGTTTGCGGTTGATGGTGCAGAAGCTCCCGAACTTCCTCGCTAATCCGCAAAAGTTCAAAGATCCCCATTCGTTCATGGTAGCCGGTCTGGTGACACCGCTCGCAACCGATCGCTTCATACACGGTACTTCCAACAACAGTGGGAGAAAGTTGCCAAAGGTCCACGTCGCCGGGTGTGAGGGCGCGTGGCGCTTTACAATGCTCGCACACCCGTCGAACCAGACGTTGGGCCAGAACGCCCAGGAGACTTCCGGACACTAGGTAGGGTTCCACGCCGAGGTCTAACAAACGTGCCACCGCTCCGGCGGCGTCGTTGGTGTGCAACGTACTGAACACCAGATGTCCGGTGAGCGAACTCTGAATCGCCATCCGCGCCGTCTCCTGGTCGCGGATTTCGCCGACCATGATCACGTCCGGGTCCTGGCGAAGCACGTGGCGAAGTCCTGTGGCGAAGGTCATACCTTTTTTGTCGGAGACCTGGGTCTGGCTGATGCCCGGCAGTTGATATTCGATGGGATCTTCCAGCGTGAGTACATTGAGTTCCTTGCAGTTGAGTTCCTGTAGCGCCGCGTAGAGCGTGGTGCTCTTGCCCGATCCGGTGGGGCCGGTGACCAGGACGATGCCGCTGGTTCTGGTAATCAACTCCCGAAACTCTACAAGGTCGCGTTCGCTCATGCCCAACTCCGGCAAACGATAGAGCCGGGCCGATTTATCCAGAAGGCGAAGCACCACCCGCTCTCCAAAGCTCGTGGGCAGCGTGCTGATGCGAAGGTCGATGGTCTTGTCGCCGACCTTCACCGTCGTGCGGCCGTCTTGGGCCAGACGCTTCTCGGCGATGTTCATCTTGCCCATCACCTTGATGCGACTGACGATTTCATCGAGCAGATGCGTAGGCGGACAAACGTAATCGTAGAGCACGCCGTCAATTCGCAGGCGAATTTGCAAATGATCTTCAAACGGCTGTACGTGAACGTCGCTCGCCCGGCGTTTGACGGCCTCAAAGAGAACGAGGTTGACCAGCTTGGTAACCGGCGACGAGCCGGTGGTGTCCAGCAAATCTCCGCTTCGGGAGAGTTCATCGACCAACATCAAGGGATCAGCGCCAGGTAGAGCCTCGATGACCTGCTCCACGCCGCTGGCCTGCCGACCGTAGGCCTCGCTGATCATCCGCCGTAGAACGTCCTCATCCACGAAAACCGGCCGAGTCGGCTTGCCCAAAAGCACCGCGAGCTTATCGAGCGCCGCAAGCATACTCTTCTCCGATACTGCCACCAGTTGACACCCGTTCTCCGCCTTCAACCCCAGCACCCCAAACCGCCTCGCAAACGCAATGGGCACCCGCCGCACGAAATCCTGTGAAACATCATCCGTGGAAATTCCGCGCGGAGATTCCGGCGGGGCGGCCAATCGTTGGGATGGTTCGATGCTTCTGTCCAGTTCTATCACGTTCATTCGCCCTTCGCCATTCTGTATTCTGCGTTCATCATCCTCATTTCATCCATTTTGGTTCGCCGGGGATGGCGTGGGGGTGGTCCAACTCCGCGTTTTCGGTGTCCTTGAGGCTGAGGAACTTCAAATCCGCGAACTCATCGTCGCGCAGGATCACGGGGCGGATGAAGGCGAAGATTTTGGTCTGGTTTTTCTTGCGGGTGCTGTTCTGAAAGAGTTTGCCCAACAATGGAATCCTGCCCAGATAGGGCACTTCGCTCTTGGAGTCGCTCTTGTTGTCCACGGCCAATCCGCCGGTGATCACGGTGTAACCGTCCGGCACTTCCACCCGGCTGGTGAAAGAGTTAGTCGTTCTCGGCGGCGGGACTGTTGTGCTCGACGAGCCACCGGTGAAGTTGCTGAAGGAGAGTTCATACTCCAGCGTGAGGTGGTCGCCCTCGGCAATGTGCGGAGTGACGGATAGGGTCGTTCCCGCCGATTCAAACCCGCCGAAAGAAGTCGTGGCCACCGTGTCCGAGGCGTTGACGCTGGTGAAGGGGGCTTCATCCACGTTTCGAAGAGTGCCACGAGCGTTGTCACTCACCAGGATCTTCGGCGTGCTGATCACCCGAGCGACGCCTTTGGTCGCCAAAGCTCTGAACAGAATCGGAACCTCGTCGGGTCCCAGAAGCACACCGTTGGAACCCACGCCCGGCGTGAGCACACGCTGTCCGGTCGATACATCAATCGTGGAGAGACCGAAATTGCTGAAGACCAGATAATCCCAGGTGTCACCCAAATCGAGAGCTTCCAGTTCCACGCCCAGGTCCATCGTGTCACTCATTGTCACGGCCACCAGGGTCATTTCAATCAACACTTGTGGACGGCGTTGGTCGAGATCGTTGATCAGCGATTCCAACTGGGCATGAAACTCCCGCGTGCCGATTGCCAGAATGGCGTTGGTATGGGCGTCTTCGGTGAGCACGAAGTCCGCGCCTTCGACTCGTAGCGGAGCACGTGCGGCGTCACGGTTCTTGGAATCGGGTGTGGGCGGAATGGGAGGAACTTGGACGGTCGGAGTGGTTGGTGGCGAGCGCTGATCCTTGCCGGTTCCCGGAGTTTGGTGCGACAACTCTGTATTCGCGGATTCCGTGGATGGCAACAGCGTGGCCCCCTGACCTAACAGTTGAGTGAGGGTAATCAACAGTTCCGAGGACGAGCGGTTCTTGCGGCGATAGATGCGTAGCGGCCTCTGCGTTTCCGGTACGGGGTGATCCTCGCGGCGAAGCAATTCCTCGATCGCATTTTGCGTCGCGGACTCGGCGGTGACGAACAGCCGTCCCCCCGCCGAATCGGGATAGACACTGGCCGGGGCGATCAAGCCGCAACCCGGAGCCAAGGCCACCTTGTCGATGAGCCTTTGGGCGCGATCGATGCTTAAGTATCGCGGCGCATAAGTCCTGGTGATCAAGTCCTTGGTGGCAGGCATCAAACGCACGATAAGGGTTCTGGCTTCGGCGATTTGCGCGGGTTGTCCGATGACCACGATGTTGCCGGAGACGAGATCGCCGCGAAGAGACGGGGGTGCGGTCGTGCTCCCTCGAAGTCGATTCGTTTCCGACAGAATCGCCGAGACCTGGGCCGCGAAGGCCGTTGGATCAATGCCAGTGACTGGCACGGTTTGCACGTCCATTTCGGCGCCACCCAAGTCGATTACCCGGAGCAACTCTCGAAGGATCGCAATCCGCGATTCATAGTCGGTGACGATGACCACGCCCTTTTCAGGAATGGGAACCATCCCGGCCTTGGGCGACGACAGATACCGCGAAAGCTTTTCCGTGACTCCCTCCATCTTGCCGGAAGGCAAGCGCAGTACGTGCGTGACCATACGAAGCGACTGCGGATCGGGCGCGGACTCCCGTTCCAAAATGGCCGACACGCTCTGCGTGGTCTGCTCGGCGCGAACGATGCGATAGAAGCCGGGTGACTCCTCCACCATCGCCAGGTCGCGAACGCGAAGCAGACTAGCCAGCAGTTTCAAAAGATGTTGCTTGGGTAGCTCGATGGGAGAGGGTCGAAGCTCCACTTTCTGGTTCTTGAGTTCCTCTCCGTAGACGAAGCGGACATCCAGGGCCTTGCCCACGTAGTCCACCATGATCTGGAGATCAACCGCCTCCGGGCAATGGAGGGTGACGGTTTCGTCGGTGACAGCGAGCGGCGTTTGGGCCCACGTGGTTACTACAAAGGGCCATGATGCCGCGAGCATCACGGCGAGATGCGAGTGTCTACGAATTGGAGGCGAGCGATTCACGATTCCATCCGTACGTACATGGGTCGAGCCCACGGGGATCGAGTGAGTACGCAAGTCTGGGCTTATGCGATACCCAGATCGACTTCCGGTTAGCCTGCGGAAAGTACTGTATTGATGGCCCCGGCTACAGCGGACGAAGCCGAGCCGTAGGTGCTGCTGTAGGTATTCCAGACCGTTTGCTGCTCGTTGGTGAGGATCTGATTGCGATCCGTGTCCCAGGTGGAGACCGCCGTTGAACGATCCTCGTCATTCGATGCCGCCGCCATACGAAGCTGATAGCGTCGATGGGCCCGACTGAGGTCCACGCGCTGCTGGTCCGAGAGACTCACCAGCCGCATGGGCATGGTCTGGCCGAAGACGCTTCGAATGGCCGTCCAACTGGTTCGCTGCGAAGTCGATAGAAGATCGCTCACGCTGCTTTCCAGGGAAGAGAGTGCGTTGCGATAGGTTGCCTTGGCACTCATCAAATCGCTCACGGCTTGAGCCAGTGACGCGTCCTGACCCGCCTGCGCCGGTCCCACGGCGATCTGGCGTTTCAGATCCTCAACCGCCGCGATCTTCGCGGCGATATTCCGCTGATGCGTCGTCACCGCGGCGGCATTGTTCGTTCGCCACGTGCGGATCGTGCTGACGATGGATTCCGCCTGAGTGCTGTTGGGATTCAAAGCGATCAACGCATCCCGATCGAGGGAGATGTCCTCCATCAAACGCACGATCGCGTCGCGATCGACCCGTGTCAGAGGCGTATAGGGAGGATCGGCAAACGCAACGGAGCCGCCGGTGCCAGGCCGTGTCTCATGCCACAAGACCGTTCCACCCAACGCCAACAACAAAAACGCCGCTACCATTTTGCCCCAATGTTTTCGAAGGGTTTTCACGGAATGAATCTCCTTTCTTCGTGTGACCGGATGTTCGCCCATCGTTAGCAACGGGCGTGCTACTCGAAATGCATTCTATCGCCGCCTTGCGAAAATCCAAGAGGTGTTTGCGTTTTCACGCGCGGTAGCGCGGCTCATAATCACTTCTCTTGGATGAGTTTGTACCTTTCCTTCACAATGTGTTTGCAAATGGAGCGCGCCAGCCTGATAAAGCCGCACTGTAAACAGGAAAACGTAAATCCTCTATTCTCGGCGTAAAGCTCGGCTGAACTCCGCGCCCAACGCTTTGGCCCATCGTAACTTGCGCGAACACAACAGTCGTTTTCGTGAAGTGGATGCATGGCCAATTGTGTAGTTCATCCGATGCGCCTCGAAATGCTACGGCGTATCATTTTGATACAGTGTAGTTTTTTTCTTGACAGGAGTTTGATGCTTGAATACAGTCTCAGCAACTCCTCCTGTCAGTTCGAAGGAAGGAAAGGATGCGGCCATGCGGTCGATGTCTTTCTATCGTGCGATTCTTGCGGCGGGCTTCGGCCTCCAAGGCGGCCTCAGTCTGGGTTGCACCCAGAATCAACCCACCCGATCGTATCGAACAACACCAAGAATTCCGGTTCGAAATGTCGAGTCCGCGCGCGAAGCCAATGAGCGCGGCCTGATTTTCGCAAAACAGAATCAGCTCGAACTTGCCGAGCGGTCATTCCTCGAAGCGCTCCATTGCGACGTGTCTTTCGCGTCGGCGCACAACAATTTGGGGTTGGTTCTATTGAAGCGAGGCCGTTATTACGAAGCGGCGACGGAATTTTCGTTCGCCTCGAGGCTCGCTCCTCGCTCTTCCGAGCCGCGCATGAATCTCGGTCGACTTTATGAGGCGATCGGATGGTACAACGAAGCCGTTGCGGAATACCGAAAAGCCGTCGAATTTGACGGGAACAACCTCGAGGCCGTCGGGCGATTGGCTTCGGTCAGTTTGCGTGCCGGCAAGTCGCCGACGGACATCGATCCTCTGCTTCAAAAGTTAATGGCCCGTGACGACGGGCAATGGTCCCGGTGGGCTCAGTCGCAGATGAAATTGCAAGGTGTTGTCCAACCCGCTACGGAGTAGGTGGCGCATGATCATTTTTGCGTTTCAGTATTTTAAGCGCCTGTAATGCCCTTGGATCCGAAAGTATGTTCTGAATTCATTAACGAGGACGGAAATACACCACGAGTTATTGACAATGAGCTGTCAGATTCGTTGGAGGAAGGACGATACAAAATGCTCAAAAGGCGAAGCGGATTCTTGTATTTGGTCATTGCAACCTACGCATCTTTTTGTCAGGGTGCAAACATAGCGCCGTTTGGTCGGCCAAAATCGGCGGCGACAGCAGTACGGGCTGGCATGGTTCAAAAACATTGTGCTGGGGGTGGAGGAGGGTTTGCCCTTGCCAGCGCTCCGATTGGTCCCGGCTCAAGCATGAATGAAACGGGGTCGGGGCAAACTGGGGTGCCGACAAACGATTGGAATGGCAGTGGTATCAACCGCATTGTGACAACAGGTACCCTTGCGGATGATCTCATTGATGGAGTTTCAATTGGGCAGCGCGTATTTCTTGGAAATGGCGCGGCATCCCTCGAGTTTGTTGACTTTTTCTTGCCCCACAATGGGCTAGATTGGATTCATAGCCGGGTTTATTCATCCCTATCTACCGGAACCCTGACGTGGCAGGGTCATGGATGGTGGTGCAACGAGATGATGAATCTCACGGTGTCCGGCAGCGAAGGGGCCAGCAACGTCTCCGTGCAGATGGACCCGCATTACACGCTGGGCTTCACGTACAGCGCCGGATCCTGGACGTGCGATGACAAATACCTTTACACACTCACGTTTGATTCCGGCAACGACGAGTATCTTGTCAGCAGAATAGACGGCCATAGGTACATCTTTCACGACAGCCAGGCCACCAACGCCGGCAAGCTTAAACGGATCGAGGACTCATTTGGCAACGACTGGACCTTCACCTACAGTTCCGGCCAACTGACCGACATTGTCGTCGACGTGGTGGTGGGCAGTGACCACAAGATCACCTACACGTATTTCACCTCCGGCGATAACTCCGGCCAATTGCAATATGTCAAAGTATACAAGACCACCACGACCACGGATGCCAATCTCATCGGCAAGGTGGAATACGTTTATCACGGCAGCGCCAGCGATGATTACGGTTTGGAAGATGACCTGATGAAGGTCATCATCAGCCACAAGGCCACCACCGACGGCGACGGGACGCTTTCGATGGGAGAGACGTACTATTACCGCTACTACAAGGGGACCTACAATTCCTCGACCAATCCCGGCACCGACCATCAACTCAAGTATGTTCTGTACCCGGAGAACGCCGATCGCCTGGGGACTCCCGAATCGCAGAACAACACGAACTTTTCCGGTTATGCCAACATCATCTATGAGTATGATTCCAGCGGTCGGGTGAGAAGAACCGATGAGCGGCTGCCGGGAAGCGGCTGCGGCTGCGGCGGGGGAGGCGGCACCGCCGGCACCACAACCTACACGTGGTCGGTCAACGGATCGGCCTCGGACGTCGACACCTGGAAGATTCACTGCGTGGCCGATCGGGCCGACGATACCCGCGTGATCTTCGACGTGAATCGCGTGTATCAAATCCTGACCTGGGTCGTGCAGGATCAGGACGACGGAACTCCCAATACAGAGTTGATCTGGCACTTCGACTACGGCACCAGCGGCGATACGGAGAATCGCCTGACCGCCGCGTACAATCCTTCTGCTTGTTCCGATTACGACGAAAGTGCTCCCTATTCCGTCACCTTGCGAAGCGGCGCCGGGGTCGTGCACACCGTGGAGTACGACACCGGCACGTACGCACGCTTTCCCAAAAAGCTCCGCATCAAAAAAGGATCTTCGGGTTCTGCGGACACGCTCGTGCAATACGCCCGCACCATCACCGAGCGACCTGACCTGGCCACGACCGTGACTCGGTACGAGTCGGCAAGTGAAGCCGATGGTCGTTCGACGACGTTTGCTTACACTTTTTACGACGGCGCCAAGCTTCAGATCAAACAAATCGACACGACGTTCCCGTCGGTCTCCACGGGCAAAAATGGACCCAACGCCAGTGCGGTGACCAAGTCCTTCTTCGACAAGCGCACCGGCGCTTTGCGATGGACGCTGGATGGGGAAGGGTACGTCAACTTCCGCGGTTACGACACCGAGACCGGCGTCGAGAACCTGATGGTCAACGATGCCAACACCTCGTCCCTCCTGGCAGCCCTTGATACCGCCTGGGACGGGGTCAACGACGGTGGACTGGCCACGGATGATACCGTGCCGTTCTCCCGAAGTGGAAACGGAACGGCCTTGGACATCGATTCGTCTTCCGTGATCGATTGGCTGGGACGGGTCCGCAAGACCATCGATGCCGGAGGGATGATCACCTACACGGTCTACAAGGACGACGAAACTCGATTTTATCCGGCATGGAACACGAGCACGTATGTGACGTTGCTGCCGTTCAGCGTCACCCTCACGGACAAGGATGGCCGCCCGGAGGAGGAGATTGAACTCAAGACCAGCGTCACCCCGACGAAAGACGGAAGCAACGAACCCACCGGCGCGGAGACATATGCCAACTCCGACATGGCCTCCCGCATGATCAACGTTTACAGTTCATCGGGTTCACTCACGTCGTCGGATCGTTATCATACCATGCCAGGCAGTGGCACGGGAACGCGGTATACGAACTTCTATCGCACGGCCTATGAGTACGACACCACGGGGGGGCGGGAATTCGTCATCACCGATGTGGCCGACGAGTCCACCTATGATCGTGAGCAGATCACGCGAACGTATTACGACTTCCTCGGGCGTGTGACCAAAACATCCGAAGGCGTCAGCGACAACTCGCACGATATCACCGTCGGCAAGCCGACGCTGTACACGCTCAGCGAATCGTTCTACGACGATCCCGACAATGATGCCACACCGGAGAATGGCGCTGGTGACGGCAATCTCTCCTGGAACCGCCGCTGGTTCGGCACGGGCGGTAGTGATTACAACGACACGCACCTTCGTTACGACGATCGGAATCGATTGGGGTTGACCATTCCACCGGCGGGTCCCTACACCCTGGTCAAGTATGACAACCTCGGTCGAGCTACGGTAAGGGGAAGATACAGCGCTAGCACCAATCTTGATCCCGGCGACGATCCGGCTACCACGGAAGACGCCAATCGCCAGGGCCTTTCCAAGACGTATTACGACGAAGCGGGCCGGGTCTACAAAACCGAATCGTACGATGATCCGAGCGGATCCCCTCCTGCTAACGCTCTGGTCTCCAACACGTATTACGATCGCAACAACAGAGTTTGGGCCACGGACGGTGCCAACACCGGCATCGGCTTTACCATCTACGACGGCGCCGGCCGCCGAACCCAAACGATGCAGGGAACGCAGTTCGATGCGGCCAAGTACACCAGCAGCGCACCCGATTATCCCGACGGCAACGAAGGCATCGTGCACCTGACCACCTACACCCTGGACGACACGGGCAGCGCGACCAAGATTTTCACGTACGAGTTGAACCACAATGACACCAATGGTTACAGCGACATCACCGACTCCATCGCCTCAACCGTGTATCATTGGTACGACGCCGCTCATCGACTGACCGATACGGCCAACTACGGCACCTACAGCACCACGTTCAAGAGCGCCGAATTCCTGCCGTTTCGCGGTGCTTCGGCCCCCGCGCGAAGCGATACGGTGTTGGTTACGACGCACACGTACGACAGTGAAGGTCGCCAAACCAAAGTCAAGGATCCCAAGGCCATCGAAACGCTGACTATTTACGACAAGCTCGGTCGCGTCACCCAGAAGGAGGAAAACGACGGTGGCGGGGCCCTGGAGCGAATCACCACGTACCAATACAACGCCGAAGGATCGCTGACCAAGATCACCGCCGATCTTTCCACCGATCAGGTGACCGAATACGCCTACGCCGACGCGCAGAGTGCGCGCCGGGTCACCAAGATCAAATACCCGGCCACGGACACCGACAACGGCAAGACCCTCGGCCAGCCCAGCGACGAGACCTATGATCGCATCACCTTCACCTACAACGTCGACGGCACATTGGCCACGCGCACCGATCAAAACGCCACGGTATTGAACTGGTCCTACGACAATCTGCGCCGCAAGACCGAAGAGGAAGTGACTACGCTTGGCACTTACACCGGCGGCGCGGGGAGCGTGGACAGCGCCATTCGGGCCGTGACCTGGACCTACGACTCCGAAGGCCGAGTTCAATATCTCACCACCCACACCGACACCACGCCGGACACCTCCACCTGGACCGATGCCGAAAACCAGATCAAGTACACCTTCGACGCCGCCTCAAGGCTCACCAAGGAAGAGCAGGAGGAAGACGGCGCCGTCGACGGCAGCACCAAGTACGTCGAGTATGGCTACGGCACGGATTACTCCACCGGCAACTACAATCGCCTCAACTGGGTCAAATACCCCGACAGCCGAAAGATCTGGAACGGCTACACCCACTCCGGCGGGGCCAACACCTTCCAGGACACGATCAACGACACGTTCAACCGGGTGGGCCAAATCTGCAAGGATAGCTCCGGTTCCAAGGGTGACATCCTGGCCGAGTACGACATGGTGGGCATGGGCCGCCTCGTTCGCCGGGTGCACGACGAGGACACCGGAAAATTTGGCAACGACACCAAGCTCGATCTTTGGCAGGACACCAGCGGAGACTACAAGGGGTTGGACCGCTTCGGGCGGATCATCGATATGAAATATATTGATTTTTCGGGCAGCGCGGTGGATTATGCGCGCCTGAAGTACGGCCATGACCGCAACGGGAACCGAACGAGCATTGAAGACACGCTTTACAAGGCCAACAGCCAGTCCTTCACCTACGACAACCTAAACCGTCTCACCGATGCGAAACGGGGTATCCTGAATACCTCCAATGTGGTACAATTGAGCGACACGGTAGAGACCTACGGCATGGACCTATTGGGCAACTTCACCTCCGCCGACGGCGGAGTCAAAGTCAACGCTGCGACAAGCAGCCTTACTCACGCCGTGAACGCCACCAATGAAATCACCACCGCCGGCAATCCCAATCCCGCCGGTGCGACGCGAATCATCAACGAGCCGTTCACCACGAGCCTCAGCAACTTCTGGACCGCGGACAAGGGCACCTGGAGCATTTCGTCCGATCAGGTCAACGTCGATACCCTGACTTCCGGTGATGCGGTGCTTTTGGCTGATGCCAAGCTCGATGTCATCAACTACGAACTCCAGATCACGTTCCCGACGAGTTCCTCTTCCAACAAAGCCGGATTGGTTTTTGCGCACAACGGAAGCAACAGTTACCACGCCGTCGTGCTCAATCGCAGCACAGGCAAGCTCGCCCTCTACAAGGTGACCAGCGGATCGTGGGGATCGGCGTTGCAGGAATCGGCGGCGACCATCAACGACAGCACGGCTTATACCATCAGTGTCACGCAGCGGCAGCGGACCATTGACGTGTCGCTTGCCGGTCAATCCTCGGCGTTGAGCTACGGTTCCTCCACCGACTTTGGGATGGGCAAAGCCGGTATGTACTCCGACAAGATCGGAGTGAAGTTCGACAATTTCAAAGCGATCGACGCGCTTTCCACGCCCCCGGCCGTTCCGCGAATCGGGGGCAGCGCCGATGTGTCGCTCTCTTCGGGGCAACTCCTGGTCAACGGGGCCACTCGCGGCGGGGAGGCCGTGGTGGAGAAGTTCACGGGTGGGGACTATCTGATTCAGGTGGTCGTGGATCAAAACGGCGGGACGAAGGCCGAAGTGTGGATTCATTATCAGGATTCCAACAACGGATACAAGGTTGAGTTTTTGGATTCGGAGATCTGGTTGAAGAAGGTGGTGAAGGGCCAGTGGACGACCATCCGGGCCTTTGCAGGTGGAGGGGCCGTCAATCAGACCGTGCAGGTTCGGTGGAGTTACCCCTGGCCTTATCGTCGCATCACGGTGTACGTCGAGGGCGTTCAGCAGTTCTATGAAGACGACAGCACCTTCACCACCGGCGGAGTGGCACTGGGTGGCACCTCGGCGTTGTTTGATAATCTCAAGATCGGCACGAGCGCGGACAACGATCTTGATGATGTCGGCGATACCATCTTCGTCGATGAGTCGTTCGGCTCGACGGACACGACGGTGACGTACGACAAGGCCGGGAATCTCATCGACGACGGTTCGTTGCAGTATGTGTATGATGCGTGGAACAGGTTGGTCAAAGTGCGGTCGTCGAAGCAGGGCAACGCCGTGATTCTGACGGCGGAGTTTGATGGCATCGGAAGGCGCATCGAGAAAGTCGTGACCAACACCGGCACCTTTGACGCCACGTGGCGGTATTTTTATGATGGGCAGAAGATCGTGGAGACACGCGATGGCAGCGGCAACATGGTGCAACAGTTTATTCATGGTACGCGATACATCGATGAGTTGATCCTGATGCGCGTGAAAGACAAAGGCGATCTATACGTTCACCAGGATGCCAACTGGAACGTGATCGCCCTGACGGATTTGGGCGGCAGCGTCGTCGAGCGCTATGTTTACAAGCCTTACGGTGAAGTGACCGTTCATCAGGACACCGGCTACGGCGACCGCGACGGCGACGGAGACGTCGACTCCACCGACAAAGGCACCGTCGGCTCCACTTGCACGGGCACCGTTACCGGCTCCTGTCGCATCCTCGACCTCGACTTCGACGGCGACTACGACTCCAACGACGCCACCAAGTTCGACGCGCTATCGCAGGGTTCGATGCGCACCCTCGGCCTGAAATCCTCCGCCGTCTCCCAACCCTTCGCCCACCAAGGATTATTGTACGAACCCGAAATCGCCATGTACCAAGTACGAGCCCGCGGCTATGTTCCGATGTCGAGTCGATTCATTCAGCGAGATCCTAAAGGTTATTCTGACAGCATTAACCCCTACTTTTTCGCGAAAGGCAACTCCATACGGAACCTCGATCCCATGGGAAGAGCGGTTACGGCTACAGAAAATAATGACTCTATTCTGATACAGTTTCAGGTAACCTTTTGGGGGTTTCTGGGGGACAATCCCCAACAGACATATCAGCAAGTGAGGGAAGCAATAGGGTTAGGATGGGGCATCCGAAACGTTCGAGTTCCGGGAACGAATCAAGGCTGCAAGAAGATTAAGCTGAAGCCTAACATTGGAATGTGGAGCGGACCTTGTGACGGCGTGGTTGGGCAGAGTGCCAGGGAGCCATGGTTTGAGCTGGGTCCCTCCTTGTGTTATACTACAACGTTTGGTGGTATTGTGGATGAGGCGGGCACAATTGCTCCGGCGGATGTATCGATTTGGATTAGGGGCCCTGTTGACACATTTGAGGCTAATGCTAATGGCGGAACTTCTTTGGAGGACCGAAGAAGAATCTGGGTGAAATTTGGTTATCACACTGGCAACACCCCGGAACGTACAGTGGCTCACGAACTTGGTCACTTTTTTAGATTGGAGCACGCGATGGACGCCGATTATCCTCATGGGTTGATGAGGGACGGAGATCTGTTAGGCGCTGACAGAAGGGTAGACCCGGCCGAATGCAGGCATTATAAGAAGTTTCTTGAGGAGTTTAACTTTCCGGGGATCGGTGCACGCGAATGTTGTACATGTGCGGGCGTAGTGCCATCGCAAATTGATCGGGAATGAACAGCAAGAGTGCAAAGGCTTGGAAACTCCTATGCAAAGCCGTTTTTTATCGAGAAGTTTTCCTTCTTTCTGGTGCACGGTCACAGCTTTATTTCAAGCAATGGTGTTCGGAACACCGGCGTTGAGCCAATCCAATGGGCCACTCGTGAAATCCCTGCAGAAACCAGAGATGCTATCGGAAGTGTGCGATTGTGTACTTGATTTTCTCATCCAAGACGACGGAACCCTAATCGTTGGTTTGCGCGATCAGAGGATTCTCCGTTCCGAAACACTCGGACGGACTTGGAAGCCAGTAGCGGATCTCTCAGTGCAAAGTTCATCGTTGCGTCAACTATTTCGGGGTGCCCGGAATTCAATATGGGCCCGATGTGGTGTCCCCATCCAACCCCAGTTACCGATTGCCCACGGTTTGGCTTGCGCCGATGCGGGTCGGCGAATTTGTTGCAGCCAAGAACAAGGAAAATCCTTCAAGTGTGCCGATCGAAGTGAAGACAGATTTAACATTGTCCCATTTCACAGTGCCGATCCACTTCTGGTGGACGCAAGCGGACAGCTATGGCGGATTGAGGTGGGGAACCCAAGACAGTTTGTTCCGGTCGGGATCCCTGCCCCGACTCATTTGGCGACTCAATACTCCGGTTTTGGCAACCGAGACGTAATCGTCCTATTGGGTTATCACGATTACGACGGTAGCCGACGAAATGTAATCAAGTTTGACGTTTGGTTGTCACAAGATCATGCACTGGCGTGGCATCGAAAAATGGAGGGAGAAGGTTGGGTGGAGGCAACCTACTCTGGTCCGAGCGGTGATCTATGGTTTACCACTGCGCATGGCGTGTACAATTACGAATCACAGACCAATGACTTTCAACTTTTTTTTGATTTAGATGCATTAGATCTCGATTTCGACCCAAGTGGCATCGCCGTTGACAAACAACACGTTTTCGTCATCGGTCACCGAATGGACAAGCCGATTGCTCTTAAGTTTGCAAGAGAAGGAAGGTCCGGGATGCTCGATGAGTTGATTCCATGTCCTGCTTGGCGTGGAGGTTGTACGTTTGGAGCTCAAATCCTGCTGAGCCCTTCTGGTGACCTGTGGCTGGCGAACGGACAACTATTTGTAATGGAGAGTGCAAGTGGTGCCTGGAGATATGTCCCGATTGTTCTTCAATAATTGGTCGGTCCTGAAGAATTCAATGCGCGTTGGATTTTTCGGGTGAAATCGTATGCGTGGTCGGGTAATCTTTGCCAGGAAATTGCGGGTGGACCCGCGGAATCTGGCAAGGAAGGAACGGAGGCCATGCAGCCCAAGCCCTTGAATCGCGACGCGTTTGACCTGTTTCAGGCTCATTTTGACCAGCTACTCAACCCTGCCCATGAACTCGTGCAGCTGTCCGGGAGGATCGACTGGGGTCGGTTCGAGGCGGCTTTAGCGAGTTGCTACACCGAGGACATGGGTGCTCCGGCCAAGGCCACGCGGCTGATGGTCGGTCTGCAGTATCTCAAATACACCTTCAACGAGTCGGATGACTCGGTGGTGGCGCGGTGGGTGGAGAATCCGTACTGGCAGTACTTCTGCGGCTACACGCACATGCAGCACGAGTGTCCGATCCATCCGTCGAGCATGAGCCGGTGGCGCAAGCGGGTGGGCGTCGATCGGTTGGAAGATTTGCTCAAGGAGACCGTCGCCTTGGCGGTGCGTGAAAAGCACGTTTCCAAGCGAGAGCTGGAGCGGGTCATCGTCGACACCACGGTGCAGGAAAAGAACATCACCCACCCCACGGATTCGAAGCTGCTGTACAGGGCGATTCAAAAACTGGCGGGCGCATCCCGGCAGCGCGGGATCGTGCTGCGTCAATCCTACGTGCGGGTGGGCAAGTTCGCGGCGGTCCAAGTGAGTCGCTACGCGCACGCTCGACAGTTCCAACGGATGCGGCGTTCGCTGCGCAAGCTTCGCACGTTCGTGGGCCGGCTGATCCGAGACATTCGCCGCAAAGTGGGCGCTCCGGATGAGGCGTTGGCCACGCTGCTGGAGCGAGCCGATCGTGTGCGACAACAGCAACCGCACGACAAAAACAAACTGTACAGTCTGCATGAACCCGAAGTGCGGTGCATCAGCAAAGGCAAGGCGCACAAGCGATACGAGTTCGGCCAGAAGGTGGCCATCGCCACGACCAACCGCGGCAACTGGATCGTGTCGGCCAAGTTGCTGCCCGACAACCCGTACGACGGACATACGCTCTCGGAAACATTGGCCGCCGTACACAGTGTCACAGGCATGGCACCTACGGACGTCTATGTGGACAAGGGCTATCGCGGACACGGCTATACCGGAGCGACAAACGTGCACGTCGCGGGACAACGCAGTGGCGATGCAACTCGGGCGGAGCGACGTCGCCGAAGACGGCGTAGTGCCATAGAGCCGAAGATCGGCCACCTCAAAAGCGATCATCGGATGGATCGCTGCTTCCTGAACGGACTGGCCGGTGATGCGATCAACGCCGTGCTCGCCGCGGCCGGCTCCAACCTTCGCAAGATCCTGCGGCGGTTCGCCGCTGCGCTGATTTTCCGCCTGTACGAAAGGACGAGCGCGACGATTCGGCTCTTCCATCGACTGGTCACGAACCCGCGCCCTCCCCGCCAGACCCTCGCCGCATAAATCAAAATGCGAGAACAGCCTTTTTCAGGGACGACTAATTGGTATTCACGCACGGGTCGCGTTTCGAAATAGCTATACACGGAGTGCTGGCATGACCGACCGTTGGTTTGCCGCGACTTAATCGGAATTAGGCCCCGTAAGGCGATCAGCGCGCGACGGTCGCCAATCACATCGTGTATTCGTCGGGATCTCACGTGGTTTTTGTAAGCGTCCGGCGAAGTGCAGGTTGTGATCGGCCGCGCCAGGTGCGCGGGAGCCTGCGGGATTGGGGTGCGGATCAGTTTGCGGCGGTCCAGCGGTCGGGGAGGAATTTGTCGAGGTCGTGGATCGGGGTGGCCGGCAGGCGGGTCAGCACGTCACGAAGATAGACGAACGGATCGACCTTGTGCCGTTGGCAGGTGGCGATGAGTGCGCTGTTCGACCAATTGTCTTTTCAACCGCGCGAACCGTACGGTCGCGTAAACCGTAACTCGTGCGGCGCTCGCGCCGCATGATTGGTTAACAGGTCTCGGGGTACGATTCTCCGTCGGTTGACGCGCGAGTGGTTATGAAGAGGGTTACATTCGGGGAGGTCAACGTGCCACCGCGAAATCCGGTGAGATTTGGGTTAACGGGTCGACGCGAATTCGTCGCCGTCGAAGGACGCCGTAAGTCTTGCAGCCATGCGACGTTGCGCGCCGCCCTCCAAGTGGCCGCGCTCTCTGTTTGCAGGCACGCATTCGACCGCCCGAATGCAACCCCTACGGTTACATTCGCTCCCCCGAATGAAACTCTCAAACTCTCTGCCTCTCTTGGTTGACACCCCAGTTTGGTTAACAGGGGGGTTGCAATCGGACCCAGGAGACAACTCGAACTGGTTTTGCGTATATATCTAACAGACCGCCGCATGGAATCGGCGGCGAACTTCGACATCTTCGCCGGATGACCGACCGGGCGCGAAGCGCACGTCGGCATGGGCTTTGGAGGCAACGCCCATGCGACCCGCGCCCGACGACCCGTCAGCCCTTACCCAACATGAGCGCCTGCGCGAACTGACCGCCATTCTGGCCAACGGAATTCACCGGTTGCGAACAAATCCTTCGGCTTCACCGGAATCCAGCGAGATTCCTGCGGAATCCTCGTCAACCGACCTTGATCCGGGGGCGCGGCCTTGCCCTGATGGAGCCGTGTTTACAGCGAGAGAGCGCGGAGACTGATGATGCCCCTGAATGTGAATGAAGCCTTAAAGGTGTTGAACCTCATGACGGTGACGCAACTCCGCGAACGCTATGCCGAGGTGTTTGGCGAGGCGGCCCGGTCGTTCAATAAGCAGCATCTGATTAAACGCGTCGCGTGGCGATTTCAGGCTATTCATGAAGGCGACTTGTCAGAGCGTGCTCGTCACCGGGCCCGTGAGCTGGCCAACGATGCCGACCTGCGTATCCGACCTCCGGCCTTGCCGACGGTCAACGACAACGCCGGCGGTACAAGGACGTCACCGTTCCGTGTGGAGCAAGATGACAGGCTTCCAATGGCCGGCACACTTCTTAAACGTACGTACAAAGGCCAAACCGTACAGGTGCGCGTCATGCCGAAAGGCTTCGAGTTCGACGGCGAGGTCTATCGTTCGCTTTCGGCTGTGGCCCGCAAGATCACCGGCGCACACTGGAACGGCTATCACTTTTTTGGTCTGCACCAGCGCGGCAAGGAGGCCGTCGAATGAAACGAAACGGAAACAACAATGGCAAGCTTCGCGTAACACAGCACGTCCGTTGCGCCATTTACACTCGCAAGAGCACCGAGGAGGGATTGGAGCAGGAATTCAACTCGCTCGATGCCCAGCGCGAAGCCGCTGAATCCTTCATCGCCAGTCAACAGCACGAGGGCTGGGTTTGCTTGCCGGATCGATACGACGACGGCGGATACACCGGCGCGAACATGGAACGCCCGGCGCTGATGCGCCTGTTTGAAGACCTCGAGGCCGGGCGAGTCGACTGTGTCGTGGTTTACAAAGTGGACCGGCTGAGTCGCTCGCTGATGGACTTTGCCCGGATGATGGAGTCGTTTGAGAAGCACCAGATCTCGTTTGTCTCGGTGACACAGCAATTCAACACAACTCACTCGATGGGCCGTTTGACGCTCAACATCCTCCTTTCTTTCGCCCAGTTCGAGCGAGAGATCATCTCCGAGCGTACGCGGGACAAGATCGCCGCCGCCCGGCGGAAAGGGAAATGGGTCGGTGGGAAGCCTGTACTTGGATACGACATCGATCCGCACGGATCGAAACTCCTAGTCAATTCCGAAGAGACGGAGCGCGTTCGCGGGATCTTCGATCTGTATATCGAGCAGCAATCTCTGATCCGCACGGTCCAGGTGTTGAACGAACGAGGCTGGAGGACGAAACACTGGACCACACATGATGGACATGAGCGCGGTGGTCGAACGTTTGATAAGGCGAACCTGCTCCGACTGCTCAGCAACGTCGTGTATCGAGGAAAGGTACGATACAAAGACGAAGTTCACGCCGGTGAGCATCAAGCCATCGTCGACGAGGAAATCTTTCAACGTGTTCAATGCATGCTGCGCTCGAACGGTCGCACCGGGGGAATGCACGTCCGCAACAAGTACGGCGCGCTACTGAAGGACCTGTTGTTCTGCAAGCCGTGCGCCAAGGTGATGATGCATACCTACACGAGCAAGGGAAATCGGCGCTATCGCTACTACACCTGTTACACGGCACAGAAGCAGGGCTGGCACGCCTGCCCGTCAAAGTCGGTTCCTGCGGAGGAAATCGAGCGGTTCGTGGTCCAGCAAATCCGATCCATCGGCAAGGACGCCTCGGTGCGGGCGATGGTTCTCGATCAGGCTCGGGCGCAAGCGGTGGAGGAGACATCGGCGTTGGAAGGCGATACTCGGATTGTTGAACGAGAGATCAGTCGGATGCACGCAGAGATGGCCAAGGTCGCTACCGACGCAGCTACCAATGGTCATGCGGCCGCCCGCCTAGCTGAATTGCATGAACGCCTGCGGCAGTCCGAGCAACACCTGACCGAGCTACACGATTACGCCGAACGAGCGCGACGGGGCTTGGTGAACAAAGAGGAAGTCGATTCGGCGCTTCAAGCGTTCACGCCGCTCTGGGATGCGCTGAGTCCACGTGAGCAGGCGCGCGTACTGCGACTGCTGATCCAGCGCGTCGAATACGACGGCGCGGAGGGCAGAATCGCGGTGACGTTTCGCGCCAACGGAATCATGACGCTTGGTCGGGATGGACTGGATGCCGGACCTGCGCTCTATTGCGCAAAGTCAAACGGCTTGGAGGCGAAGGTATGCCCGACGGTGTAACGGTCGAGTTCAACGTACACTTCGCGCGTGGGTCCGCCGGGCATCGCGAGATAGTTTCGGGCAAAAAGCCCGCGAAAGCAGAGTTGCCGGTGGGATCGATTCCGCGCGTGGCGCGATTGATGGCGCTGGCTATTCGTTGTGAGGAGCTCGTCCGTCGCGGGGAGGTGACTGACTATGCCGAGCTGGCCCGCCTGGGTCACGTCACCCGCGCGCGGATGACGCAAATCATGAACCTGCTCAACCTCGCGCCAGACATCCAGGAAGAGATTCTCTTTCTCCCCCGCACAACGCACGGCCGTGATCCTATTGGTGAGCGCGATCTGCGCCCGATCACCACCGTCGTTGACTGGGGAATTCAACAACGAAAGTGGCGCGAGCTTTGGGGGCTAGTAGGAAAACACTCTTCCGCTTAACGTCTGAGGGCTCTAGTGATAAGCCACGCATCTTGCCGAATAGGCCCATTTTGAAGATCATAGCCGTAGCTATCAGAAATCAATAAGCTCTGATGCCACTCAAACTTGCAACTTTGGGGCGAGGGTAGTACGGCTACTTTTGGAGTCACACAGCGATGGGGCATACACGGCTTGGTGACATCCCGCGCACTCGCAAATGGCAAGAAGTTGTCAGCCTCATTTCCGGCGGCGCCGGCGCGGCGCAGCTCGCAAACAGCGTCATTCGAGCCGCGGAACAAGGCCTGCAACTCGCGACGGAACACAAAGCGCTTGTTGAAGCTTTCTGGCTTCTGACGCAACTGCCACTGGCAGCAAAGACAAGCGACCTTGCCGCGGCGCTCCGCGAACGCGGGCTCAACGTTTCCCCTGAGCCTGGCCTGATGGACGTCGTCGCGGCCGTCTCAGAAGCTGTCGATGCGCGTCTGCCCAATAACTCGGGCAGAACCGACCTCGGTGAGATGGCCCAGGCAGCCGCTTCGGAGGCCATCGTTCAAGTCGTCACCGAAAGAACCCAGAGTCTTTTCGGGACAACACCAGAAGACGTCAAAGCCGGCCTTGCGGGGCTTGCCACTGTCAAGCAATTCGGCCTGTTTGCCAAGCAGTTCTACGCGCGGCTCACAGAAAAAGTGCTTCAATATTATGTTAGCCGTGTGACCGCCGGCGCCGTCGGCGGCCAAGAGCTGCGATTCCAAACACTTGCCTCAAAAGCTGAGTTCGACAAAGCACTCACCCTGCATTGCCGTGAGGCATCGAAGATTGTGGAGGCCTTCACCGGCGAGTGGTTCTCCAAGACGAAATGGGTGAATCAGGGCATATCTCGAGACGATGCCGCATGCTTTGCCCACGTTGCGATGCAAAAAATGGTGGCCGAACTGAAGGCAGGTGCCCGATGACCCCGGCCACAAAGAGCATCCTTTGTGGCGAGGCGGCCGCAGGCAAGCGGACGAAAGGGAACACGCTTTGCCTGCGCAATGCTGGCAAGAATCCCGACGTTCATCTTCAGATCGATGATATCAGTCGAGCGCTGATGATCAACCCGCCCCACCAAATAGTAGATCTGATCGAAATCGCTGCCTTTGTTTATGTCGCCGATCAGTTTTTCCCGCGAGGCGGGCACGGAGTGGAAGACATGGGGGCCAACTGGCGGCGGCCGTTGCACTTCGAAACCCCAGTTCGATGCCTTGATCTCTGGCGGCGCGATGACGTAGCAACCGCACTGCGCGAAACACTCAGCTTTCTGTCCGAGGACGAATATAACTTCACGTTTCTCAAGTACGAAGGGCCTCCAGCTATAGAGGGATATCTGAATTTCGTAGACACTGACTGCACTACACGTCCTGAACAAGTGGTTCTCTTCTCGGGAGGCTTGGATTCCCTAGGTGGAGCAGTTTCAGAAATTGTCGTGGCAGGTAGGCCCGTCGCCCTTGTCCATCACCAGGCAACAACCAAGTTGATCAATCGCCATCGAATGCTCCGCAACATGCTCAACGAGTACGCCAAGGGGCCGAAGCCCTTCTGTGCAACCGTGCGAATCAACAAAAAGAAGAATCTGAACCACGAATATACACAACGAGCACGTTCTTTTCTATACGCAAGTCTTGCGATGGCCATTGCAAGAATGTGTGGATTGAACGGCATTCGCTTCTATGAGAATGGAACAGTCAGCCTGAATCTTCCGATCGCCCGTGAGGTCGTGGGAGCGAAGGCGACGCGGACGACACATCCACGCGTGCTGGCCGGATTCTCGGAGCTATTCTCACTTCTCACGGAATCTACGTTTGCTGTGGAAAATGGGTTTCTTTGGAACACGAAAGAAGATGTGCTTCGCGGGATCCTGGACGCCGGTTGTAGTGGAATGATCGACTGGTCGACAAGCTGCGCACATACCTGGGAGATGACGAACCAACATCCTCATTGCGGGAAATGCTCGCAATGTATCGACCGTCGCTTCGCCGTGTTGGCTGCCGGAGCCGGCTGCTACGAGCGGGCGGACTCCTATGGCCTGGACTTGTTGACGGGACCACGTGCTGAAGGCGAAGAACGCGCGATGCTTGCGTCGTATGTTGAGGTCGCATCGCAGGTCTCGCAAATGACCGAGTTGGAATTCTTCATGCGGTTCGGCGAGGTGGGAAGGATCGTGCGGCACCTTGGAGGGTCAGCCGATCAAAACGCCAGAATGATCTATGACCTGCACCGTCGGCACGCGAAGAGCGTACTGCGTGTAATCGATGACGGCCTTGCGAAGTATGCCTCACAGATTCGGGCGCGTTCCCTACCACCGGGCTGTTTGTTGCGGATGGTCCACGACCCCAGTGTGTCGGGTGCCATCGAAGGGCCGACTGCAACAGAGGCGATGCCCCGATGGACTGACGAACCCTACATCTTTCGTCAGAAAGGACAAGGTTGGCAGTTGCGATTTGCTGGACATGAAACGCTTTGGTTTAGTCCGGCTGTCGGGCATCGTTATATCAACGAACTCCTGCGATTTACAGGAAAGTGCTTTACGCTGTCTGAACTATTGGTGGCCGTGCATGGTACTCAGGCTCAGTTGCCGCTCGGTGATGGAGGGGAATTGCTCGATGAGCAGGCCCGAATTGCCTACTGGCAGCGGCTTCAGGAATTGAACGAAGACATCGATGAAGCACGCAAAAAAAACGATATCAGTAACCTAGCACGACACGAAGCTGAGCGAGACCTAGTCCGCGCCGAGATGAAAAAGGCGTGGTTTAGAAGGAAATCAAAGCGCAGCAACTCCGACTTGAACAGGGTTCGCAACAGCGTGTGCAACGCTATTCGTCGCGCAATTCGCACCATTGAGGCGTACGAGCCTGATGGGGCCCAACATCTCACAAGTAGCATCTCTCTTGGTTTCTCTGTGATTTACGCCCCCGCCGAACACCTTCCCTGGTCCCTCTGAGCGTGCTACACGCGATGTAGCACGATGCTACGCCGGTTGTAGCCCCTGGTTTTCCGGAGCGGTTGCCTGGCGAGCGTCTCCTGATCGATTTTCCACTCCTTTAGAAGCGCCGGTCGCCGGGCCTTGGCTTCGGAGGAGGACATTGCGCGCATTCGCGCAAAGGAGTACAGAATGTACGACGTATTGAGCAAATTATCCCTGTCCTCAGGCCGGCAACGCTTACTGGGGCTGATGCAGTCGCTGAACTTTGGGGCGATTGAGGATTTAGAGATCGCCGGAGGCGAGCCGGTCCTGGATCCGCCGCCCAAGGTCACACGCGAGGTGAAGTTCGGCGCGGAAAACGGCGTCAGGCCGGAGTCATCGCTGGAGGACTTCGTTCTGAAGGCCCAGGTGCGCGAGTTGTTCGCCGCGATCGACGAGATCGGCGTCG
>JBBTCX010000043.1:0-4223 GCA_038043045.1 Planctomycetota bacterium
CTCCCCGCCCCCGCGCGTCTGCCTCGCCGCGTAGAAGGGGTTTCGCCACGGGCTGTTAGGGGGAAATGAAGAATGTCGAATCGAGAATGGCGAAGGATTTCGGGGCGATGGCCCTATTTACAAACTAATTGAAATTGCTTCCGCAGTGCGGGCACGTAAGCTTACCATTTTCTTCGATGGGGGCGATCCACTGGCCTTTGCAGTTTTCGGAGAAGCAGCGGCGGGCGGAGTGGCCGGTTGGTTGGTGGCACTTGGGGCATTCGACTGGGAACTTGTGGAAGCCGAATGGGCGGTTGATGACGAAATGGAGTTCGCAGTTGGGGTTGGTGCAGAGGACGTGGAAGTCGGCGGTGACCGCGACGTTTTTTGCACCGGTGGGTAACGGCGGCGAAACCCATGTTGCGAATGCGGAGAGGCTCCAGCCGAGCAGAATCAGGCAGAGGCCGTAGGTCGTGTAGCGAATGGCTGGTGTTTCCCAGATGAGGCGAGGGTTTTCTCGAACGGCGTCGAACCAATTGAGGAAATGATCGCGTGCGACGGGGGTTTGCCGTCGGATCATGTGGATCCACTCGGACAATCGATTGGGTTTTTCTTGGGCCAATAGTTATCTCACAAATCGATGCAGATGGTATCGGCAGAGTATGGTCGGGTTCAAGGTGTGACCGGTATGGAAGCGTTAGAAAAGTGTGCTTTGTTCCGTTGGGGTGTCGACGCGCTGTTCAGGGTACGATTGGCCTAGGTGTTCGTAGGCGGCGCGGGTGGCTTGTCGTCCTTGGCGGGTGCGAATGAGGAAACCGATTTGCAGAAGAAATGGTTCGACCATGTCTTCGAGGGTGTCGCGTTCTTGGCCCATGCTGGCGGCGATGGCTTCTATACCGGCGGGGCCGCCTTCATAAACCCTGATTAACGTAGTCAAAAGTGCGCGGTCCAGTTCATCCAAACCAAGGGAGTCGACTTGTTGGATTTCCAGAGCCTGGTCTACGACCTTTCGTGTAAGGACGCCGTCGGCTCGAACTTGGGCGAAGTCGCGAGCGCGCTTGAGTAAACGGTTGGCCACTCGCGGCGTTCCACGACTTTTGCAGGCGATACACTCCAATGCACCCGATTCGGCACTGAGTTGCAGTTTTTTGGCCGATCGGTGAAGCAGGGTGGTTAGGTCGTCGGTGGAGTAAAAATCAAAATGGTAGCGATGACCGAAGCGATCGCGCATGGCGGCGCTCAACATGCCCGCACGCGTGGTGGCACCGATCAAGGTGAAGCGACGTAAGGCGAAATTCACGACGCGGCCACCGAGACCGCTGTCGATGGTGAAATCGACGCGAAAATCTTCCAAGGCCGGGTAGAGAAACTCTTCAACGACTTTCGGTAGGCGGTGGATTTCATCGATGAAAAATATGTCGCCGGTTTCGAGTCCGGTGAGAAGGGCCATTAAGTCTGCCGGTTTAGTAAGGGTCGGCGCGGAGGCCACTCGTGGAGGTTTAGAGGCCATTTCTTTGGCGATGACATAGGCGAGAGTAGTTTTTCCAAGTCCCGGTGGGCCTTCCAACAAAACATGCTCGATGGGTTCGCCGCGTTTCTTGGCGGCGGCCATGGCGATGTTGAGTTTCTCCATGAGGGACTGTTGGCCAATCATCTCCGAAAGGGTTTGAGGCCTCAATGCGACATCGGCGACGTCATCGGTGGTTTGTGGAGAGCCGGAAAGCAGTCGATCTCGCGCCATTTTGTCTCCCGCAGAAGCGGAGGGCGGAAGTTCTCGCCGAAGTAACGGACGCAAGAACCAAAACGGGGACCTCCGCAACTCAGCGGATCGTCCCCATTCAACCAGCAATCATCGAGGCCGACGGGATTCGAACCCGCAACCACCGGCGTGACAAGCCGGTACTCTAACCAATTGAGCTACGGCCCCATTTTTCTAGCGGGCTTCAGGAACTGCCGACTTCGTTTACGCTTGCGTCCGAGAGCGCAAAACCAGCAGCGCAGTAGTTAAATAACTGGACAAGGCAATCCCGTCAAGTCGCGTGAATCCAGCGCGAAAACTTACCATTGAACGCTCATCCCCCGAACGGCTTGGGGTCAAGCTGGTCCTTTTTTGACTCGACTTTTGCAGCTTCATCGGCTCCGGGGAGCTTTTCTTTTTGGGTATCAATGACCGGCCATTGCGGTGAAAGGCGAGCATTGATCTCCACGAAGTCCTGCCATTTGGCCGGCAAATCTTCCTCCGCGAAGATCGCTTGCGTGGGACACTCCGGCGGGCAAAGACCGCAGTCGATGCACGTGTCGGGGTCGATAACCAAAAAATTCACGCCCTCGTGAAAGCAATCCACTGGGCAAACGGCCACGCAGTCGGTGTATTTACACTTGATGCACGGCTCGGCAACAATGTGGGACATATCGGTTCACTCCACTCTTCACCCGTTCGGTATCCAGAACGTAGCGAGTACAGCTTCCCATTCAGATCGAATTTGTCAACGAGGTGAATAGGTCGGTCCGAAAATGTCCTGTTGGGACAAACTATTCGGTCTTGACAAAGGAATTGAGAAGCGTTCTCAAGTTCGAGCAATCCAGGGTGATTAGCAGCTGAGTTTGTGCTTGGCGGGCTCGGATTGGCAGGGGGAGAGGTCATTGGGAATGGCATCTTCGGGAAAATGGTTGGCATCGGTCCGGATCACGGCTGGACTAACACTGCTTTCTCGGATTGCGGGTTTGGCGAGGGAAGTCATTTTCGGGTACTTCTTCAGTACCAGTGAACTTCTATCTGCGTTTCGAATCGCTTTTCTCATCCCTAATCTCGCACGGCGACTTTTTGGTGAAGGGGCATTGTCGGCCGCGGTTGTGCCCGTTTTGTCCAAACAACTTCATGACCAAGGCGAAGATGCGGGTCGAAAGCTGGTCGGTTCGCTGCTGGGGATTCTGCTCGTAGTTTTGGTCGGGCTTACTCTGGTGGCGGAAGTGGGACTGATGGTCGCCCGGTACTTTACCGACGATCCGGCCATTCGTCTGACGGTCATGACTCTGCCGTACATGCCGCTTATCTGTGCGGCGGCGTTGCTGGGCGGCGTTCTCAACGTTCGAGGCCGATTTGCAGTACCAGCGGCTGCTCCGATTCTCTTCAACATTCTGGTCGCGGGCGCCACTTTTGCTGCAGCCATTGGGTTGAAATATTCAGAAGCGGCCTTGATGAATGTTCTGTGCTGGAGCGTTGTCGCCGGGGGTGTCGCCCAGTTGCTTCTCGTCCAATTTGCGTTGGTGCGGGACGGGTTTTCATACCGGCTTGGGTTTCAATGGCGGATGACCGAGGTTCGTGAAGTCGTAAAAATGATGGTGCCGATGTTTGTCGGTCTGTCTGCGGTTCAATTCAACACGTTGGCGGATTCCATCATTGCGTATCATTTCGTGGTGGTCGACGGGGAGCGAATCGGTCCGGCGGTGTTGGGATATGCCCAGTTTCTTTATCAGTTGCCGCTAGGCGTTCTGGGAATTGCCTTGGCGACCGCGGTGTTTCCCGCACTGTCGGCAAAGGCGTCCGCCGGGGATCATAACGGATTGATTGCGATTCTTGGTGGTGGGGTGCGCTTGAGCTTGTTTCTTGCGTTGCCAGCGTCCGTCGGGCTGATGTTTGCCGCGCGACCATTGGTGGCCACTCTTTATCAACATGGTTCCTTTTCCGCTAGGGATACGGATCGCGTGGCCGCAGCGCTCATTTGTTACAGCGTGGGGCTGGTGGCGTATTTCGCACAGCATGTCGTCGTCAGGGCGTTTTACGCTTTGCGTGACAGCAAAACACCGGCAAGAATCGCTTTATACATGGTCGGCCTCAATGTTGTCGGAAATCTGCTGCTGGTCACGTGGCTTGAGGAGAAAGGGCTGGCACTATCGACAGCGATGTGTGCGATCGTTCAGATCGTCTGGCTGGCGGGGCGATTCCAGAAGTTGGTTCCTGGTGTGCGTTGGAATGAAATCTTGGGTTCCGCGCCGCGAATGATCGCCGCCACAACTGTGATGTGCATGGTCCTTGCGATTCTGACTTGGGGTCCACTATCGGCGGGTTCGATTCACGTCGGATTGCGGCTTGCCGTTCTGGTGATTTCCGGAATCGTCTCATTCGGGTTGGCGGCGAAGCTTCTGGGTATTGGGGAAATGGACTTGGTCCTCGGCAAAAGAACTTCGACCTAGCAGGCTGTCGGACTTGAGGTCCGCGTCTTCGACGGGCTGATCCGTCTTCG
>JBBTCX010000044.1:0-10683 GCA_038043045.1 Planctomycetota bacterium
CTTCCAACGAAATATCCTCCCGGTCCGAGGTCCCATGGTTCGGCGATCCACTTCAATCCCTGCAAGGCCGGATCTTGCAGAATGGTTGAAAGCAACGCCGCGTTCGGATCTATACCACGTTCGTTTCGCAACAACACAGTTGCTAAATCAAAACGAAACCCATCGACATGCATCTCGTTGGCCCAATACCGCAGGCTATCCATGATAAGTTGCAATACCCGCGGATGCGAAACGTTGATCGTGTTCCCGCAACCCGTATCGTTGACATATCGAGCGGGGTTGGAGGTTTCAAGGCGATAGTAGCTCGCATTATCCAAGCCGCGAAACCCAATCGTCGGCCCCAAGTGATCGCCCTCGCCCGCATGGTTGAACACGACATCAAGAATGACCTCGATCCCCGCCTGATGAAATCGCTTGACCATTTCCTTAAACTCACGGACTTGTTCGCCCATCGCGCCGGTTGCATAACTCGCTTCAGGTGCAAAGAATCCCACCGTGCTGTAACCCCAGTATTCCGTGAGACCTCGTCGGATCAATTCCGGCGAGTCGACATAATGATGCACGGGTAAAAGTTCAATCGCGGTAACTCCTAGTCGAAGCAGATGATCCAAAATCGGATCCGAAGCCACTCCCAAATACGTACCGCGCAAATCGGGCGGCACGTCCGGATGAAGAGCAGTCATGCCCTTGACCTGGCACTCATAAATCACCGTATCCGCCCAGGAGTGGTTTGGTCGAAGATCATCCGTCCACTCAAAGGCAGGGTCGACAACCACGGACTTGGGCACGAAACCCGCGCTGTCCCGGTCATCCCAGGACAAGTCCCCTTCCGCGTGAGCTCTCGCGTATCCGAAGATCGCGTCATTCAATTTCAAAGAACCATCGATCGCCCGCGCATACGGATCGATCAACAACTTGTTTCGATTGAATCGATGCCCTTCCAACGGTCGATAAGGCCCGTCCGCGCGAAAACCATATCGTTGTCCGGGGTCGATCCTTTCCAGATAAATATGCCAAACGTCATCCGTCGGCCCATGGAGTGCAATGGTCTTGCACGCGCCGGCGCCATTACTTGGATCAAACAAACAAAGTTCGACCGACGTTGCATGTTGGGAAAACACAGCGAAATTGACACCGCAACCGTCCCACGTCGCCCCCAAAGGAAAGGGCCTACCGACGAGTTGACCCTGCTGACGAGGAGAGGTCGACGATTCGCAGTCGATTCGACCGTCCTGAAAAAGCGGTTTCGTTCGAAACAAGTTCAAATCGCTCCAACCGATCGAGACCATTCGACTGCGCGAATCAGACCGGAACTCAACGGCACGCGCGGTTCATAGTCCAACAAAACCCTCGCCTTGTTGATATCGGCCACATAGCGCGTGACCTCTCCTTTGCGACTCGGCTCATACGTCGCCTTGGCCTCTCGACCCACCGCCAACGAAAGAATATTCACCACGTCCACCAAAGTATTACCCTGCCCATAAGCCAAGTTGACCGTTTGCCTCACGACTTTTCCCGAGACCAACGCGTCGATCCCCGCCAACACTCCGGCCACGCAATCGTCGACATATGTAAAATCCAGCACCTTCTCCCGACCGAATACCACGATCGGTTCACCGCGCGCAATCCGCCGCATGAACAACGGGATCACCCGTTCCATGCGATCCAAATCGTTATCATATCGCCCGTAAACATTGCTGAACCGGAAGACCAAATACGAAAGACCGTAACACTGTGCGAATGAATACAACATGGCCTCGCCCGCGATCTTGCTGGCGCTGTAAGGACTCTCCGCGACCACGAAATCCGCCGACGATTCGTCCGTCACGTGCCGGTGAATGTCACCATAGACCTCCCGAGAGCTGCTGAAAATCAGCGGAATGTTGTGGCGACGGCAATACTCCAAAGCCGCAAACGTCATGACCACGTTTTCCATCGCCCGTTCGGGCTTTTCAACAAGTTCAAACACCTTGGCATGGGCGGCGAAGTGTAGCACTACGTCGAACCGAGGTTCAGTGGGGAACGAGTCGGGTTTGGCTGTGGTTAGGTCCAGTTGAATCGTATGGATCTTTGGGGTCCACGTGTTCAGGCGACGATCGATGCCGACAACTCGATTCCCTCGGTTCATCAAGGCCAAACCCACGTTCGTGCCAATCTGACCACTGGAACCGGTTATTAGTACGTTCATTCCGTTGCCCCGTGATTACATTCCATCATCGACCGAAGCAAGGGGCATCGTCGTCGCGCTTACAACTCGCCGCTCGATTCGATCGCAGATGAGATGGTAGGCGAGTTGATGGACTTCCTGCACGCGATCGCTTCTGTCATGCTCCACCTGAAAACAAAAATCGCAGAGCGGCTGGAGCGTTACTCCGGACCTCCCCGTGAACCCGATCACCATCGCGCCCAACGTCTTGGCCGTCCTTGCCGCACGAATAACGTTCTCCGATCTTCCAGAGACGCTCAGCACCCAGAGTATATCGCCCTTTCGAACATGGGCTTCAACTTGCCTGGAAAAAACCACTTCGGCGCCCAAGTCGTTGCACACGGCGGTTAGGATGGAGGTATCGACCGTGAGCGCAATTGCGGGAAGCGCGCTGCGGTCCTGTTTGAATCGTCCGACCAGTTCGGCTGCGATATGTTGAGCATCGGCCGCGCTGCCGCCGTTGCCGCAGAGATACAATCGACCGCCGCGTTCCATGCACTCCAGAATTCGATCCGCAATTCGTTCCAAAAGCGGCAAGTGAACCGCCGCGGCGGAGACAACGCGTTGATGTTCCGCCAACTGATCGGCCATCGTCTCCATCACGACGGCGCTCCCGATCGAATCCGCTCGATGACATTCGTCGTGCTTCGTCCCTCCAACAAGGGCAGCAACACCACGCGGCCGCCGCCCGCTTCGACAAACTCCCGGCCCTTCACTCCGCGACCGGCCCAATCCTCGCCCTTAACGAGAACATCGGGGCGCACCCGGTGGATCAACAATTCCGGATCGGGTTCGTCAAACCCGACGACATAGTCCACGCAGTCCAGCGCGCCGAGAACAGAAGCTCGATCGGCGAAGCCATTGACCGGTCGGTCCGGACCTTTTCCTAGCGATTTTACCGACGCGTCCGAATTCAATCCCACGACCAAGACTGATGCTTCCTCGCGGCAACGTCGCAAAAAATCCACGTGGCCCGCATGAAGAATGTCGAAGCACCCGTTGGTGAAGGCAATCGTTTCTCCGCGATCCCGCCGGCGAGCCAGCTCCGCCACCAATTCATTCGACGACCGCAGTTTTCCATTTCGACGCTCCGCACCGAGGCGCAACTCCGCCAGGATTTCCTCGGCTCGAATCGGCACGCAGCCAAATTTTTCGACTTCCAACCCGCCCGCGATGTTGGCGAGTCGTGTCGCGCTTTCGAGATCGGCGCCCGCGGCCAGCGATGCCGCCAACATGGCCAATACCGCGTCGCCGGCGCCGGTGTTGTCGTAGACCGCTCGCGGCGTCGTCGGCAGATGCTTCCAAGTGCCATCATCCGTCACCAACACGGATCCGTCACGGTCGACCGTGGCCACCACGAATCGAATGTCATAATCCTTGCGCAGCTTTTGAGCGGCTTCGGCCACCTCTCCCATGGTGGTCAACGTTCGGCCCGATACCAGCGAAAGCTCCGCCCGATTCGGCGTGATCACGTCCACCCCGCGATAACGGCCATAATCCGACAACCGGGCTGGATCGACCAAGACTTGTTTTCCGCTCTTTCGAGCCTCGGCAACGACCGCCTCAACCAGACACCGCGAAATCACGCCTTTGTCATAATCTTCCAAACAAACAACGTCGACCCGAGACACAAACCGAACGGCTGCCGCGCACAATTCCCCCGCATGTTCCTCCGAAAGCGGAGTCGTATCCTCGCGGTCCACCCGAAGCAATTGTTGTCGATGACGATGTTGCGCCAGACCGATCATGCGAGTTTTGATGGTCGTTTTGCGCCCTTGAAGCAATCGCACTCCGCTCGGATCACCCCCGGATTTGCGAATCAAAGCCACCAGACATTCGCCCTCCGGATCATCCCCCACCATTCCGCAACACGTGACTTCGCTACCCAGCGCCGAAATGCAAGCCGAAACGTTGGCACTTCCACCGACCGCCTGCGACGACTCCACCACCCGAAGCACGGGAACCGGCGCTTCGGGGCTGATCCGCTCCGCGTCGCCATACACATACTGGTCAAGAATAAAGTCGCCGACGACCAAAACCCGACGGCCTGGAAAAGAACGGACGATGTCGGATAGAGGACAATTCATCAATCACAACCCCGGACCATGCACCTCTGGCACCGCCGCGGACCAGCCGCGCATGATAACAGACCCCCATCCAACCCGCGAGTCAATCTTGAGCGGCTTATCGGTGAAACCAAGGGCTAGGAGTCTGATCGCGACGGGACCGTCAAACGAAAATGAGCGCCGCCCATCGTGGCATGATGACGAGACACAAGATCGAGGCGCCCACCGAGCAGCATCGCCCAATTGCGCGCCAACGCCAAACCAAGACCGATCCCCCCTTGAGCCGTCGCATCCGCATTTCGACCCCGACGAAACGGTTTGAAAATCTGACGCACGTCCGACCGATCGACACCGGGTCCTGTATCCACGACATTGACGTGCAATTTCCCGTTGTCCGATGCCACCTGAACAAGCACCTCGGGCTTCTCGGCCGCTTTCGCATGTCGGCATGCATTGTTCACCAAGACTCCCGTGATCTGACCTACCAGGTCAACATCGGTCCGCAACGATTGTTCTTCTGGAACATCGTTGTGCGTGAGGGCCTGAATCCCATACGCCTTACACCTGGCTTCAAGAGACTCAGTCAGCAGTCGCAGCAATTCTTTGCCTTTGATGTTGACCGGATTCAACCGAACCTTGTGGTTCTCCAATCGAGCATATTCGAGCACGTCCTCCACCAAGGTCGCAAGCCGCTGCGACTCACGGTTCAACGTGTCCAAATACTCACCCTTCGAAGATTCCGGAACCAGCCCGGCGGAAAGCATGTCGGTGTACAATCGAAACGTCGTCAACGGCGTGCGAAGCTCATGGGTCACCGCGTACGCAAATTGGAGTCGACGCTGCGTCAACGAAACCAAACCGCGCACTCCCCATCCGGCCACAGCCAATACCGCGACCGCGGCGATCCAGGATGTCAAAAGAACCCCTCGAACTTTGCGCCATGCATCCGTGGTGGCCGCAACTTTCGGGTCTGGGACTTTCAGCCGAACCGGAAGTTGCTCCATCTCGTTTTCTCCCGGAGAAACTTCGGAGCCATCCGCGCGTTCAGGACTTTCGAAGATCGGTTCAAGTTCCGCATTGGGAAAAATTTCGTTGACCTTTTGCAGCAATTCTGACTTCAATCCGGGCCAATTTCCTATAAATCCTTGATGAACTTCCGGCACTTTGGGGAACGTCCGAAAAAACGCCATACGTAATTGCTCATTGTCGGCCCTGGCCGTGCCTAACCAAAAAGGAACCAATTCCGTGGGCTCGATCGCCACCTCGGATGAACGCAGCTCGGCGTCATACGGAATTCGTGGTTCCGAATAAGCCGCCTGACGAATGTTCCATTCCGCTATATCCGTTGGAATGCAAGGTGGCGTCGGGATGTAAGGCCGCTGAGCCCTAAGTGGATTTCGCACTCGACCAGCCCTCACCCACGTGGACGCCTTCGGCATGTCTTTTTGACGATCGGATACAAGTTCTTTTCGTTCCGCTTCCGGCGCGACTTGGTTATCCGAACCCTCAATGACCCCGCCGCCGATCATTTGAAACCGTTCAATCGCTTTCGCAAAACGTTCGCGAAGCTCCTGGACTGAAACCGATTCCCGCAACCAGTTCAACGTTGACCTCGCCCGATTCGTCAACTTCTGTTCCCAGACGTCCAGTTCGATCGTGAAGTACGCATCCGTACGAGCGATGTGCGGCGAAGTCCAGTTCCCCTCCTCGTCCACTTGAACGTACACTTCAATCCACTCGTGACGAGGCTTATTCGCGGCGATCCGTGAGGGCTGCAAGTATTGACGCGGATCAAGTTGTTCCCCATCCACGGAGTAAATCACCTGGGGAATATGAAGATCACGGTAATCTGTGTATTCACGCGCCGCTTCGGTTTTCAGTATGCCAAGTACGTGGTTGTCCATCCGACCGACGGCTTCTCGTAGCTTCGCAAGGTGTTCCTCCCGCAGGTCGAATTTGGCCAGCTCCCAGGTCGCAATCGTGGCCCAGCTCATACCGCCAACGACCACGAAGGCGATCAGAACGAATCCCACGATGGCATATCGAACCCCCGCGCGTGAACTACTCATGGCACTTATTCCACGGGATCCGGTCCCCGATCGAGTTTAAGTTCCGGACCCAGCATGTATCCTTTGCCCCGAACCGTGACAATCCACTCTGGAGAATCGGTTCCCGACTGCTCTGATAGTTTCTGCCGGAGTCGGGTGATGTGCATGTCGATCGCTCGTGTCTCGACCACGCCGTCACGAATTCCCCATACACAAGACAAAAGCTCCTCGCGTGAAACTGCCCGACCGGCGTGAGCGGCCAGGCGTTGCAGAATGTTAGCCTCCATCTCCGAGAGCATAACCCGTTCACCATCTGCGCGGATGATTTCGCGCCGAGCGCAGTCCGCCGTCGTTCCATTCCCTTTGATCAATAACACCGGCGAAGGGCGCTCCGGGCTTCTTCGCAAGACCGCCTCCACGCGTGCAAGCAATTCTCGCGCGGAAAACGGTTTCACTACGTAATCGTCCGCCCCACCACGTAACCCGCGTATGCGATCTTCCTCCGATCCTCGCGCGGTCAAAATGATCACAGGCAACGACGGACACGTGACCCGAAGTTCAGACAGCACGCCGAATCCGTCGAGCTTGGGCAAGAGCAAGTCAAGCAAGACGAGGTCAACCCCTGACCGTTGGGCTTCTTTTAGACCGATCTGACCGTCGGCCGCTTCCACCGGTTCATACCCGGATGCACGAAGTATATCCACGATCCCTCGACGGATCGCGTCTTCATCCTCAACGACAACTACGGTGCGTTTCTTGGCCATGATTCGAATTCTTCCGATTAGGGCGCGTCCCAAATCCCAAGCAAGCTTCCACCCACTCGGAATCTCGACGCTTTGGTCTTTGGGATGCACTCATAGGTACGCTCCACGTGTTTTTTTACCCGTCCGCGCGGTATACCGCCTAAGCTATCATACTCATCTGCCTGACGGTTGACGAACCACCTTTCGATCCGGCCTTGTTAAGACGCCGTTACAAATCGACCCTTTTCAAGGCGAAGTCTCCTCCACCAACTCCTCTCTTTTTCCAATTCCGCGCTTGAGCCAAAGAATTCCCAGAACAATACCAACGGCATCGGCAGCCCAGTCCCCGATGCTCGGGGTGCGGTGCACCCAACCCTGAAGCCATTCATCGACCACCGCATAGGCGGCATAGATCAAGGCCCATGCAAGAATAGTCCGTGTTCCCTTTCTAATGACAATGGCCCTTCCCCCGAGGACGGTGAGTCCGAAAAACATCCCGGCGTGAACCAACTTGTCCCATTGTCCAGGCGGTAGACCGATGGATTGGCCTTTGGGGATATGGGTGGCGACAAACATGCCCAGCCAATACAAAAGCCAAATTCGACGAAACACGGTCGTTCGCCCGGGAACCCGACGATCCGATGCGCGTGGCTCCACGTCAACGAATGCCCACGATAGGGGCGGGCGTGGGCATAAGCGTAGGTGATGGCTCCAAGGAAACAGCTTCCGCGGAAACTTGGCCTATTTCCATTCGTTCGAGCGCTGCATTTTCCTTAGACAAGCGAGAACCGCCTGGTCGACTCGCTGCCTCCGGATCAACTTTATCCTCTGGCTGCATGAGGATTCGCTCCGAGCTGACCTCAAAAACCTCGGCAGCGAGGTGGGCATAGTCGAGCGCTCCATTGCTTCGAAGCGCATATTCGAAAACGGTTTGACCGTAACTCGCCGATTCCGCGAGCTTGATGTTCCGCCGGATGCAACTCTGATAGAGACGCGCTTGATTCCATGCCGCATGGCTATCCTTGGAAGAGGCCAAAAAGCGCTGAATATCCGCGACCACTTCACTGGCCAATTTCGTGGCGGACTCGTGCAAACAGAGCACAATCCCATTCACCACCAATCGCGGATGGATTCGTTTACGGACCAGACTCACCGTATCCAGCAACTTTCCCAAACCTTGCAAAGCGAAAAAATGCGCCTGGAGGGGGATAAGAACTTCATCCGCGGCCACCAGGGCGTTGATCGTCAGAACTCCCAACGCGGGAGGACAATCAATCAGCATCACGTCAAACTCCCGTCCCCAGCGAGCCAGCGAATCTCGAAGAATCATCTCTCTACCGGTAACGCTGATCAATTCCGCTTCCGCCCCGGCCAAGTCAATACTGGCGGGAAGAAGGACCATTCCATCACGTAATTCCAAGACCGCTTGAGCGACCGGAGCATCGGCGGTGAGATCGTCATACACGCTGAACTGTCCATCTCCGACTTCGACGCCGAAATAGAGCGTTAGATGAGCCTGCGGATCGAGATCGACAAGTAATACGCGCAGCCCCGCGCGAGAAAGCGCCGCGCCCAGGTTTGCGGTCGTCGTTGTTTTCCCGACCCCACCTTTTTGATTGATGATCGCTAGCCGTCGCATCGGTCGTCCTTTACCGAATCGTTCGAATGAGCACGGCTCCTCGGACCTTCACCCAGCCGTCCATGTCGCAAGTATAGACGCCACGCAACGAACCTGTAAACGAGAAAAACTTCATCGCAAAACAGATCCGGAAATGAAACTCGCTTTTAACAGGCTGAATGTCGCATATTTCACAACCGGAGAAGTGAGAACGATTGGGTCGCTTTTGAAGAAGTTCTCAATCGACTTTCACGGTGGGCCCCGACAATGAACCGTTGCTGACTGCCAGATGAAGGGTCCCGGGAAGGATGACATGAAAAGCCGTTCCTTCATGGACGGTGCTTTCCACCACAATTCGTCCCCCCAATTCCGTAACGATTTTCTTGGCGGCGGCCAACCCAAGTCCGGTCCCCGCGTGACCCTTGGAGGAATGAAACACGTCGAAAATTCTCTCCCGATCGGCAGGCGGAATTCCCGGACCGTTGTCACGGATGGTTAAGGTGGCCCCTCCGGAAGAAGCATCATAACGCGTACTGACATTGACTTTTCCACCGGGCGACGCCACCGCTTCTATGGCATTCCGAAGAATGTTGTGCGTCACCTGATGAATGCCGTCGGCATCCAGCGGAACGGGAGGCATTTCCTCCAATTCGGAAAAGATCGTGACACTTTTTTCATTGGCCCGATTCTGGGCCAAAGCCATGGCGTCTTCGACGATTCGATTCAGTGAAGCTAACTCGATCAAAGGCTGGCGATCCTTGCTGAAGGTCAGCATATTCATCGCCAAGTGAAGGGTCCGGTCGAGGTTTCGCTTGATCAACGCCCATCCCGATTGGGCTTTCTCTAGGCTTTGTTTCTTGAACCCCAGCTCCACAACTTCCGCGCCCCCTTGCATTCCCTGCAAGATGTTACGGATATGATGGGACAAATAAGCCACGGTCTCTCCGATCGCGGCCAATCGCTCATTTCGCATGCGCGATTCTAGCAGTCTTGCGTTGTCCAACGCCACGCCCGTCAATCGACCAATCGCTTGGCAGAGTCCAAGTTGGTCTTGCGTATAAACATGTCTCGACATGGAGCAATCCAGGTGGATGACACCTACCACCTCGCCGCGAACCAACATCGGGACGCAAATGATGCTCCGCAAACCAAGTCGATGAATGCTGTCCTCTTGATTCTCCCGCGTAAATCGCCCATCGCTCATGGCGTTGGCGGATAGGACGCCTTCCCGTTTTTCAAGCACATGATCGATGATGCTTCGTGACGTAAACACTTTGGGTGGATGTCCTCGATCCTTTGCACGGCAACGTACAACTTGCGGCACCAGCTTCGCCGGTGCCCCTTTGAACATGAGCAACGCCAACGAATCCACCACGAGATGGTCGAACAGAATATCACTTACCCGTTCCAGTAAGAAATTGGTTTTCGGTGACATGCCGATCGCCTCGGCCACCTTATTCATTATGGTCCAGGCGGTCACCGCGTCTGCGGTTTCGGGCGATTGGAGAATGACGCTCTGACCGGGCTCATCCACCGTCGACACAATGGACGAGAAACTCGCATCTTCACCGGCGTCCAATCCGATCAAATCCGGTATCAAATCCGTCTTGCAGGAGTTGTCGGGGTGCCCCATGTTGCTAAAGGCTAACACCGTTCCCCCAACCTTGATCCGGTCGCCATGTTTCAGGCGCGTCGTCTGAACAACCCTCTGACCGTTCACATACGTTCCGTTCGAGCTGTCTAAGTCGGTCAAAAGCCAGAACCCGTTCTCGGCTCGCAATTCGGCATGCCGACGCGACGTGCTAAAATCAGACAATGGAAATTGGTCGGACGTTCGACCGATGACAACCGGCTCTAACGGCAGGTCATAGGAACGACCCTTATCGGGACCTTCTATTACGAAAATCGTGGGCAATGCACACGCCCCCTGACAACAACACCCGGCCTAACCTGCTGCCGCTCCGATCGGCCCGTCCTCGAATCAACCTCAACTCAAGTCGCC
>JBBTCX010000045.1:0-24699 GCA_038043045.1 Planctomycetota bacterium
AGCCGCTATGAGAGTTTCCTGGTTTACTGCGGCGGAGAGGGCGAGCGAGAATGGGGGCACGAATTAAGCGCGTTCCTAAACGGCTATCTGGCGGGTTCGAAAGTGGCTGTTCTTGCTGACTTCAAGTTACACGATCCCGAGAGGCGGCGGTTGCGCTCATCGACAACCGCTGGGATTTCATCACCGACGCCCGTTTCTGAATCGTGGAGCATTTCAATCAGGAAAAAATCGAAATCCCCTTCCCGCAACGAACGCTCAGCCTGCGTGACGACCAAACCCTTCGCGTGGAAGTCATCAACCAAGGTCACACTCCACTCACGGATCTTCGCCCGCGTCCCCGTGAGCAATAGACCAAAATCCGGGGACCGTCGTAGTCTCAGCCCTTTTCCTTCGTTGGTTTTTTCGACGCCGGAGAATCGTTGCCGGATAAAGGCTGGGCCGGTGAATTCAAGCGATCCTCTCCGCCACGAGCGGCCGCACTCGCTTTTTGTGCTTCCGTCGGAACAGCTTCCATCCGCCCTTTCAGTTCCTGAAACAACTGGTCAACCGGCCCGTAGAGTTCGTGGAGTTGCCGTTTGATCTCTTCAAGATCGTCCGGTGATCCGGTGTGATTTCGGACCCGACTTTCCAGTTTGGCGATGTCTTCCTTACGCCGATCGCGATGAGCGATCGCTCGTTCTTTTACTTCGCCCAAGAAAGAAATCGTGGCCGTTCGCTGACCTTCGTCGAGTTCGAAATGGCTGATGAACTCTTCAACGTACTTGTCCCATGCCCTAAGCTCAGCGCCGATGGCGTCCACTTCAATGGGTTGATCCTGCTCCTTTGCGGCGGCGTCCGTTCCCTCCTTTTCCGCCCGCCGTCGACGACGTTCGGCCCGCGTCGGCTCCCAAAACTCATCCGATTCGAAGTTGCCTTCACGCCATTTTTTCAGTTGCTGCCCGGCAAAGGCCATCCCAGCCGTGAACTTGAGCGCGTCCATCTCAAACTTCACGCGTTGCAACGGTTTTAAGATTTCCCGGACTTCGGAACCCGTTCGTTGCATTTGTTCCTGGACCAGGCCAAAAACCGGTTCGGCCCGTTCGGCCCACGCTCTTACCCGGTCCTTGTCGGGCGGTTCCAGTTCCATTCGCATTTCCAAGAACTCGTTGAACAAGGGTTGAACTTCCGACCGATGTTCTGTGAGAAAGTCCGTCCAGCGATTGACCAGCTGGCTGCGTACGCGGTCTTGTTGAGGAGGATCCAGTTCATATTGAACCGTGACATCGTCCGCCCAACGCGCGAGCATGAGGTTGAGCAACTTCGGCGTCGGCCAAATGCCATTGGCTTGCACCATCGAGGGCGGCGGTGGACCGACGGGTTCCGGTGTAACGGGATTATTCGCGACGACCATACCGCCGACGAGTAGTGCGGTGACCGAGGCCAAAGTAGTTCGGGGAATCTTCATGGCGCAACACCGAATTGTCTCCATAATCGTTCCCACCTTCAACAGGCGCGAGCACCTTCGCCGCTGTCTCGACAACATTCGACGAAACGTCCTGCATCCTCACGAAATCATTGTCGTGGATGGCGGCTCCACCGATGGTACGCGCGACGACCTCGCTTCCCAACGCGATCTCCGGGTGATTCTCGAACCCAAGCGGCAAGGAGCCGTCCGAGCATTCAATCTCGGTTTCAAGACCGCCACCGGCGAATACGTCATGTGGCTTAACGACGACGCCTGGCCCTTGCCCGGGGCGGTGGAGGCGGCCATCTCGATGATCGAACGACCCGACATGGCCGACGTCGGAATCGTCGCGTTCTATCACAATTGGCACAACGAGCGCAATGTGTTGGACCGAGTCGTCCATCAGGGCGAGGCCTTTGAAATCTGCCATGTCCGAGGATACACTTATGCCAATTTCGGGCTTCTTCGTCGCACGCTTTTGGAACGAATCGGCTTTGCCGACGAAGGATACTATTTTTTCGGTTTTGACCCGGACCTATCGTTGCGCGTCCAACTCGTCGAGGGACTAAGAGTTTTGGGTTGCCGCCAAGCGCTGATCCACCACGACGAATACCACGACCCGCGCAAGATTGAAGACCTGCCCCTTGGAAATTCGGACAATGAACGCCTTTTTACAAAATGGAAGCTGCCGCCTCGCGGGCAATACCCGGACCCTGTCCCGGCCTATCTGCGGCTGCTCCAGGAGCGCGGGTTAGCGGAATTCAACAGCCGAAGTGGCAATCCTACGATCGTTTGCGAAAAAAAGCCGGCGCGCACCATAAATGATCGCGCGCCGACAAATGTTTAGATCATCCGCTTCGGGTTATTCCTTCAACCGCACGGGGTCCCGCACAGTGCCTGTCCCGTGAAAGCCAACAGCATTCCGATGAGATCGTCGACATCAATGAGCCCATTCGGCGTGCACGGAAAAATATCTCCCGACGGACATGAACCGTAGTTGGCAAATCCAGAAAGAAGACAAATCAGATCGTCAACATCCGCGAACCCATTGCCCGTTCCCGGAGGATAAATGTCGCCGTAACAAGGCCCGCCTGGTTCGGTGCAAGTACAGAATCCTGCACTGCAACCGGTCGCGCCAGATGGACAATCCCCCGGAACGCCACAGATAAACGTACTGATGTTGGGATGCGTGCAGACGCCGTTGCTGCAAATATCGATCGTACACACCTGGCCGTCGCCGACACAGGTCGTCCCGTTTGCCCCGGAAGCGCTATGGGTGCACACCCCGTTGTTGCAGACATCCAACGTGCAGATGTTTCCGTCATCCGGACAACCTACTCCGTTCGCCGCCGCCGCGTCGTGTATGCACGCGCCATTCGTGCACAAATCCACGGTGCATGCATTACCATCCGATTCACAGGGGTTCCCCTCCGCCAACGCTTCATCATGGACGGCCGGAAACTCGTCGTTCAGGCAAGAATCCACCGTGCATTCATTGTTATCATCCAATGGATCCAAAGGGAAATGGCCGGTCGGGTCGCAACAGAATCCCGCCGGAACATCCAACTGGTTCAAGCAGCCCACCTCATTGGAAAACGGATTACCTGGCGCGCAAAAGTCGTCCGTGCAGGCATTAAAATCGTCACACTGCGCGGAAAAATTCTCAATGGGATCCGTGCACACACACGGCGAGGCATTCGGCGGCAAACACGTCGTCGTCGGAATGGCCAATAGCCCGCCTTGAACATTGCGACAACAATAAGCGTTATGGTTGCCAAGACACCCGGCATCGTCGCAACATAGCCCGACTTCCACCAACAATCCCTGCTGCACGCCGACGACTTGGATTGGCACGCCCGTCGAGCTTATCACCCGACTCTGGTCGGAACCGAGCGCTGGCGTACTATTTCCCGCAATATTGATTGTGAAAGTACCGGCTGCACAAGTCGAAACGCGATGACGGAATGAACCAAGGTATTTCGCGCCGGAGTTCTCATCAATTAAAGCCCCTGTCGCGGCTGGTAAAACACCGGAGACAAAGGGTGGCGTGCCCGGGCACGAACCGATGCTAATACTCGGCGTAAACGTCGTCTGACCGCGGAAAATATAATCGTCGCGGTTCAGATCGATGAACGGACTCGGGTTCTGACACGTTCCGGAGTTCTCGCAATACTTTACCAGCGGATTCACCGGGTCCGGCAAACAGGCCACCCCCGGCCCACAATTCGCCGGTGAAAAACAAACCATCGAGTTAACACAGGTTCCCTGGAAGTTACCGTTGACACACGCCTCATCCGCCCCTACGAAAGTGCACGGCGTAGACGGTATCGTAAAATGGTTAATCGACCCCGAAGCCCCAGGTTCAAGCGTGGCCGAACAGGGCATCGTCATCCGGTACGAATTCACCAACAACGGCGAATCCGTCACCAACGTACAATCGAACAAAACGACATCGTTTCCGGTCGGATCGAAGTCACTGGGTTCGCATACGACCGTAACCGCCCCCAACGCAGACCCTACGAGAATCCCCCCTACACACACCATGCTCGCCGCAAATCCTAGCGGTCTTACCATGATCCACTCCCCCAAAAAAAGAGCCCCCTACTCCCTTGCCCCGTACTGCGGGTACCGATAAGAACTCTAGGATAACCGCTTTTCCCCTATTAGTCCAGTGCGAACCAAAACATTAGAACGATGACCAAAAATGCCCCTGATCTTCTCGCTCCCAAACCGTTGCCTTGATGGGGTTTGCTGCCTCGACTTCCTTCCTATGCACCTGCTTCGGTCTGATAAGCAAGGATACGTTGCGTGTTTCTGAAAACCGGACCATATGAATCGTTAATCCAAAATTACCGCCATACTTGCTAACGTAAAGTGTCGCAGTCTACGAAGCGACTGAAGCCAGTCTAAATGGCATCAGTGGAATTCTCGCATTTCTAAATTTTACCCGTTCTTTGGGTGCGCGAGGAATTAGGAAAGGGCTTTGCAATGGTCGCTTGACTCCAACTCGCCCAAAAGACCGACATTCCCTTTGTAACCACTTTTCCCACCGTAGTCGATCTAAAAGCACAAATCACCGGTGCACTGGAGGATTATCCTTGGCTGGTATGCACGAAGCAGGATGAAATCCTCGGTTAACCGATAAGTTCGTCAAGGAACGGTACACGTGGGGTTGTTCATGAAGGCCACTTCGATTTTGGTTCAAGCGCATCGATCGTTGTCTCGCGGGAAACGATGCCTTTACATTGTGGTTCTTTGGCTGGGAATGTTCGGGCTCTTGGAAGGCGCCGCCAGAATTAACGGACTTTTGCGGGGTCGCAGTTCCGAATTGACTCGGCAGGCCTACGCCAAGCGGCGCGAAAAACGCCTTTCGGGAACCTGGACCGATCGGGTCATGGACCATCCGTACCTTCCTTATTATCCAAAGGTCCAGGAACCGGAAGTCGAGATGCACGGACTTCGCTTGACTTCTCCACAAGAGTTGAAGCCGTCCAATGTGTTTCGAATTTTTTGCCAAGGCGGTTCGACCACCCAAAGAGAATACCCGGCCAAGCTTGAAGCTAAGTTGGCAAAGGACTTCCGTGATTTGGGATTACGTCTGGAGATCGTCAATGCTGCGGATGTGTCTTGGACTTCCGCGGAATCGTTGATCGATTTTCTGTTTCGATGTTTGCCTTATCAGCCGGATGCATTGATCGTCTATCACGGGGTCAACGATGTTTGGCCCGCGTTTGGTTCGGAGTATCGACAGGATTATGCCCACTGGCGAACCCGACTTATTCCCAACGAACCACTGATGTGGGATTACCTGCCGCAGTTTCTAGATGTCTCTGCAGCATTTGTTCAATTGCGATCATGGGCCGAAGCCGGTAGCCGCCCGTTGACTTGGAAGCGGGCCATGATGCGATACATTCCCGATTTTCAACACGACTCCTACCATGGCCTTGAGCCGTACCGAAGGAACATAGTCAACCTTATTGCGGTTGCACGGGCCCATCAAATTCCCGTTCTCATGACCACTCATGTATTCAACCTGGAATTTCCCAATGAACGATACTTATCCGCGATTCGAGAGGTCAATGACATTACGCGTACCTTGGCCAGTGAAGGGTACGGGGTGAATCTCGTCGATGCGGCGTCGCTCATTCGCGGCGACAATGAGAACATGGAGGATGTCTGCCACTTTCGAACTGACCGTGATGGTGAAACTCGACTCGTCGGACTTCTTGCGGATGCGGTTCGGAACCATTTACCCGCTTGGTTGAGAATGCGCGGTCTTCCAGATAACTCCCATCAGGCCTTGATTTTTCCGAAAACGACCGGCGTAGAATGATAACTGGAAATCAGTAGGGACTCGGATTCGGGCCGCTCTTCCACGTTCTGAACAAATCACGACACGAATCCCCTAGGACTCCCCCACGACACCGAACGTGACTTCCGGCCTTCTGGTATAACTCCGCGCACGGAAGTTCCAGTTCATGAAAACCCGCATCCGCCGCGTCTTGAATGGTCGCACCATATACCACTTCATCCAACCTGGACCAATGAATGGCCGACGCACACATCGGACAAGGCTCACAGGTGGACAGAATGCGATGGCCCGATAGGTCGATCGTCCCCAGGTTTCTTGCGGCCAACCGGATCGCATTGATTTCCGCGTGCGCTGTCGGATCACAAGTCAACCGAACGGTGTTGTGCGTTGCCGCTACTATTTTTCCCGTCCGATCCGCAATCACCGCTCCAAAAGGACTCTGCCGGGCGTCAATACCGCGTTGGCAAATCCGAATCGCCTCAGCCATTAGTTGTTCGTCGTTACCGATCATGTCATCTTCCGTTTTCATGGCCCGAACCCCGTTTCAAAACCGAGTCCATTACTTGCGCCGTTTGGTGGCCCGGTCCATTTCACGGCGGTCATCGCGGGTACGGAGTGACTGACGTTTGTCACCCAAAGTTTTGCCTCGTGCAAGAGCGATGGCGATTTTTGCGATTCCCCTTTCGTTAAAATACATGCGCAAAGGGACGAGGGTGAACCCTTTCTGTTCAACCTTCGGGCGAAGCTTACGAATCTGAGACGAACGAAGAAGGAGCTTTCGTTTTCTTGTGGGCTCTTGGACCTCCGTTCTCGCAAAAACATAGGGCGTGATATGACACCCAACCAGCCAAATCTCTCCGTCCGCTAAACGTGCGTAAGCTTCATCGAGCGTGACCGACTTATCGCGAAGGCTTTTCACTTCCGACCCTGTTAAAATGATGCCGCACTCGAATTCCTCGACAATTTCAAACCGGAATGTTGCGCGTCGGTTTCGACAGATCGAATGGTCATCGGCTGGTTTTTTTGACATAACTCGTTTAGAGATAGGTACTTACAAAACCCATGTTGTCTGGTGATCCTGGTGACCCCTTTCGGTCGATTCTATATAGGACTCTGACAGACGCAACCAAAAGCGGTAGAATACATACAATGAAGCACTCGCCGAAGGGAAAAGTGAATGTGAAGGAGGCACCGGTCAATTCGGATAAGCTGCGGGAGCACCAACTGGTGATCCGCGCGCGTTCCGGCGACCGAGAAGCCATCCGTTCTCTGGTTGATTCTCATAAGGACCGTCTCTTCTCATTCCTATGGAGGATGATCCATCATCACCACGACGCCGAAGAAATCTGCCAGGAGACGTTTTTGAAGGCGTTTGCTTGTCTGGATACGTTTTCCAGCGAGTTTCGTTTCAGCACATGGCTTTTCACCATCGGTTATCGCGTGTGCTTGAACCGCTTGCGACGCAAGCGCGATCTCCCAATCGATGTCGATACGGTGGCTTTGCGATTCCGAGGTCCGGACCAATCGGATGTCTTGTCAGAATCGGAGGACGCCAATCAGCTTCGTGAAACTGTGTGGGATGCGGTGGACCAGTTGTCTCCACCCCAGAAAGCCACGCTGTTGCTGTTTTACCGGCACGAGCTGGGATGCCATGACATTGCACGCGTGCTGGAGCTTCCGGTGGCGACTGTAAAAAGCCACCTTCACCGTGGCCGAGCCAGGTTGCGCGAGGTATTGGAATCCGCCGATTCGCAAGTGATTCAACAATTCCGCAACCAAGTCGGCTAGGCGAGGGTATAAAAGTTCGGAATGGGCGGTTTGGGAATTGCCCGGCTTTGAGTACCGAGAAGGCGTTTCAGAATGTATTGCGAACAAGCACGACAACTTTTTGACGCTTATCTGGATGGCGAACTTTCGCCAAGTCAGGTGACGGAGTTGAGCGCTCATCGGGCGCGCTGTGCCGATTGCCGACGTTCGTTGGCCCTCATGGAAGTGGCCGGTCATCTTCTGACTGCCGATCGGGAGGCCGTACAAACGTCGTTCGATTTCACGGATCGCCTCCTCGCTTGCGTGGAAGTTCCGCGGGTTTCCCGAATGCGCCGTTTCGTTCGCGGATTGTACATTGGCGGACCTCTGGCCGCGGCGGCTGTTGTGGCGCTCGCATTTCTCGGTGTTTTCGATTCTCCAGGTCGGCGCGGCAGAGTTCTTGGACAGAAGGAGTATCGAACTCCAGATCTCACCTCCGCTCGCCGCGCGCCGCAAACATCCAAAGAACGCGACGCAACGACCGGTCAGCCTGAGGAATCCTCGCCCAAGATGGAACAGGTCATGGAACGCGTTCGTCAGAATATGACGACGTTCGAAGAGCTCAACCTCACGACGCTCCAATGGCTTGAATACCTCCGAGACGTGCGCCACATGCAGGGCGAACAACCTGGACCTGCTTCGACGGGCAGCCCCAAGGAGCCAAAGCAAGACGACGATGCCGAGGAAACCGATCCAACCATCGAAGATTTATAAGGCGCATCGCTCATGCGGGCGTCCATCCTGAACCCATCCTTCTGGTTACGTATCACACCGTTTGGGTCGAACCCTTTATGGGTCGCATGGTTGGGCTTTTGCGCCGCCAGTGTCAGTTCCGTACCGGGTCAGCAGCCCCAATCCCAACCGACGAATATGGTAGCTTTCGCTCCATACGTTCCCGCGTCCACGAAACTTTTTATCACCACGAGCCGCCTTGGCGAAGTCGACAGAGCCATGGACCGCGCGCACGCCTGGCAACTTTTTCCATTGTTGGTGTCGAGTCCTGTCACCACCAGCCCGCTGTTTGGACTTAGATCGGCGCTGACCAACTTTCTCGGCCCGGAAAGCAGCATTCGTATCGATGAGCTTGCCGAAGCCGAACTCGGAATCCTATCGACCTCCTGGAAGCACCTCGGCGAGTCGGTCTGGCTGGTGAGGGTCCACCCCAACGGCGTGATCGATCGATGGTTCCCGAAGGATCGTCGCCTCTCCGAAGAAGTGACCCCGATCCCGTTCTTTCAGACCCAAGACGGGTTGGCCGTTGGAATTCAACAGGATATGGTCTTCATGGCCAAGCGTGGTCGAGGTGAACCGCTTCTGCGTCAGATCCTGTCATCCACCCTGGAACCCAAGTTGCAAGTTCTAGGGAATACGGACATTTTTAAGGAGCTTTCCTCGCAACTACCCCCCAAACCGCTTGTCGTGGCCTACATCGATTCCAATCGAAAAGGAAGCACGCCGAGCGAGACGTTTCCCAGTATTCTGCCCGCCGTTGATCGATCTCTCGTGGGCATGTACGAAAGCGCTGGCCAGATTGAATTTGCGATTCGGTCTCAGCTCAATGAACCCAGCCGACAGGCCGCACTTTCGCCGTCGGACCTGGAAACGATGTTATCGCTTCCTCGGACGACGCTCCTTGCACTGGTCACGAATTTCAACATCGAGGGGGCTCTCGCAACCGCTACGGAATCACTCTCGCCGCCGGGCACGATGGGTCGCTATCTGACTTTTTTGCGAGGACTAACCGAACGGTCTTCACCCTCGGAGAACCTCGCCGATATCACGGGTTCCACGGCGATCGTTGCTTGGGGACAAGACGTCAGTGAACACGGATTGACGCCTCAAGTTGCGATCCTCACGCCCTGCCGAGATTCGACCGCCTTGTTGAGAGAAGTTCGTGAATCAGCTGAAGGTTTGATTCGATTGATACGGTCCTTGGATCCCTCGGGTGAAATCGAATCCCACCCGCTTAAGATCGTAGAAACTTCCAGACTCGGCGCTCCTGTTTATTCGATCTCACTTCGCGGCTACGCGGAGAAATCTCGGCTACCGATCGTGAGACTGCTGGGTGGAATCGAACCGGCGTGGACGGTCAGCGAAGGATGGTTCATGCTCGCATTGACCAGAGATCATCTCCACCGAATCCTAGACGCCCGCCATGGTTTGGTGGCCACGTTGCAATCATTGCCCGAAGCGCGAGATCTTCACCGCGTGGATTCGCCTCGTGGAATGATCGGATTCCTTCAAGCGGGTTTGGCATCGGATCTTTTGGCCCGATGGCTTCGAGACTTCGAAACCGGTTCGCCTTCCTTGCTCGATCCCACTTGGTGGTCCGTTCCCCAGAATACCGAAGCCACTCAACGAAATGTCGGAATCGGAATGCAAGCGTCTCAAGAACCCGGCGTAGTGATCGTTGCGAAGATTCATCGCAATTCGCGGGCCGACGGTATACTGCGAATTGGAGATCGGGTTCTTGGTGTGGATGGTCAATTGCTGAATTTGATTGCCCCCAATGCCGACTTGCGCCGCCGTCTCGGTGAAGGACCCAACCAGCCGAATCACGTTCTGCGACTGCTCCGTGGCGGTCAACTGATCGAAGTTAAACTCCCCACGATTTCCACTTCAAGAGGAGTCCGCGCCATGGGCCCTGCCGAACTCATCCGCGAATTAGCGTCGCTGAGCAAGTCCCTCCAATCCGCAACCTACACCGTCAACGTCACTGATGAGAGTCGTTACTCCGCCCAATTGTCGTTGCGTTTTGCACCCTCTGCAAAACCCTGAAGGAATAGTCGCCGCCGGGCCTTGTTCATCCAATACCGACGGAGTCTGCGGTTGCTTGGCGGTCCGCGAGTAACTCATACGCCGCTCGATGGATCGCCCGACCTTCTCGACGATACTTGATTTCAAAGTTCGTACCGGACCAGTCGTCATCCGCGCCGGCTTCGTTCCATGCGTCGTCCCACGGAATGCGACGAAAAACCAAATTTGCCCCGATGGCCTCCTCGATCTGTTGAAAATACTCTGCATGATCCGATTGAATCAGCCACAGTCCACTGGGCAACAAACACCGCGACACCGCGCGAACAAAATCCGGCTGCACCAATCTTCGTTTATGATGCCGCTTCTTCGGCCAAGGATCGGGGTGATAAAGGTGCAAAATGCTCACGCAATCCGCCGGCAATTGCGCACGAACAAAGTGGGCCGCGTCCGTCCGCATTACTCGCACGTTGCGAATCGCCCACCGAGCCATTCGATCAGCCGTATAACGAAAATACTCGTTTTTCCATTCAATTCCCAAAAAGCGAAGCTCCGGATTCGCCCGAGCCCGATGAAGTAGAAATCCGCCTTTTCCGCAACCGATTTCCAACTCAAACGGCCCCGGTTCGGCGAACCAACTCATCGGGTCCGCCACACCGCCATCGCTCGGAGCTTCCACCATGACATCCGCAATCGTCAACACCGCCGCATCGTCGTGTTTCGCTTGCGTTCGTTCAAGTCCCTGTCCGAATAACAATTTCGCCGCAAGGTACGTTGAACGCACAAGCGAGCGACGGACCCGGCTCTTGCCTCCCGACAGCAAACCAATACCTTACCGTCCATGCCGGATACGCGCACGCAGTGTTCTCTATGCACGTCGAACGGGAAGCTCGACGGCAGCGTCGAAACCGCCTTCGTGCGCTGCAACGTCCGCGAGTTCGCCACCGAACACTTCACCATCTGGCGCTGTCCGCATTGCCGGAGTATTCACTCACGCGATGTCGTGGATCTTCCGCGCTATTATCGAAATTATCCGTTTCAACGGCAGGTTCCGAATTTCGGCATGAGGCTGATCACGCGAAATTATGTGCGGCGGCTGCAGAGCGGCGGACTAAAGAAGCGCCATTGTGTCCTTGATTATGGCTGCGGATCGGGAATGCTCATCGGACAGTTGCGTCGCATGGGCTACGCCGATGTCCACGGGTTCGACCCGTATAGCCGCGACTTCCGCGACGATTCGGTGTTGACGCGCCATTATGATTTCGTGATCTTGCAGGACGTCATCGAACACGTGGAGGACCCGACCAAGCTGTTGGAACAAATCATCGATTTGACCGTGCCAGGCGGTGGCATTTGCATCGGCACGCCCAACGCCGAGGGAATCGATTTGGCGCGGTGGCAGACCTACGTGCATTCGCTTCATCAGCCCTACCATCTGCACATATTGTCCGAGAACCTCTTACGGAAAATGGCCGGCGAACGTGGCCTGACCGTGATAAAGTTTTACAACACGTACTTTGCCGATACCCTCCTGCCGTTTGTCAACGTGCGCAGCAATTTGTTTTATGCGAATCTTTTCGACAATACGATTGACTTGGCCTTTGATCCCATCCGATTTCATCCGCGACTACTCAGTCCACGCGGGATTGCGCTGGGATTATTTGGCCACTTCATGCCCCATCGCAGCGAGATGATGGCTCTGTTTCGCAAGGACGGGGTGTAAGAGTGACCGTGCTTTTTCAAGACCAACATCTCCACTCGCGTCACTCGTTTGACTCAAACGCCGACCCCGTCGCCAATGTGCAAACCGCGATCGACAAAGGCCTAAGTGGCCTCATTTTCACCGAACATTTCGACATCCACCCGGATGATTGGAAAGAATGCGTCTACAACGACACCGCATACACGGAAACAATTCAAATCCTTCGCCGCGATTTCGGAACACGCCTCTTCATCGGTAAGGGCATCGAAATATGCTTTCAACCCGACCACATGGCCTTCATCCTCGATTTTCTCGATCACCACGAATTCGATATGGTCATGCTCAGCGTCCACTACGCCGCAGGCCAGGCGATCCACCATCGTGATCTGTGGCAATCCACGAGCCCCGAGGAAATGACCCGCCAATATTTGCAAAACGTGCTTTGCGCGACCCAATTCTGCCGCGAACTTCGCAAGAATCGCGGCCGCGTCTTCGACGTGCTAGGCCACCTTGACTTGGCCAAACGATATACCCAACGCTTTTTCAATACCTATTCCGTCACCCCCTTTGGCGACTTGCTTGACGAGATTCTCCGCACATGTTTGGACGCCGATCTGATTCCGGAGATTAACACATCCTCGCTACGACAAGGGCTACAAGAATCTATGCCAGGCCCTGACACGGTTTTGCGATACGCTCGCCTCGGTGGCCGTGCTATGTCCGTCGGCTCAGACTCCCACCGGTCCGAAGACATCGGCGCCGGTTTCGACGTAGCCGCATCCATGCTTCGCGCCGTCAACCTACGCGCGGCCGTCTTCCAAGCCCGCCAATGCGAATTCATTTCTCCGTAACGAAACAACGAATCCTGTGGGAGCGTTTACTTCATTTTCGCCAACAACTCATGGACCGCCGCGGCCACGTCCTTGTGAGATTCGAGGGCTCTCTTGTAAATCTTGCCCTCGTGATCGAGGACGTAAACCGTCGGCCAGCTTCGAACGTTCCACTGTTTCGAAATCGGGTTTACGTCGGGCGCGCCGGCGACAATGTTCGGCCAAGTGACCTTGTGCTTTTCCATCCGGCTTTTGAGAACCGACCGGTCCTCATCGCTGTTGATCCCGAGAAGAACGAACGGTTTGCCCTGCATTTGGCCGTACCATTCGCGCTGCTCAGGCAGCATCGTTACGCAGTCCCCTCACCAAAAACCCCAGAAGTCGACCACCACGACCTTCCCGCGAAATTGCGACAGTTTGATTTTCTTACCGTCTATCCCATCCCCTTCGATGTCAGGCGCTGTCATCCCAACTTGAAGTTTTTCCAGTTCGAAGAAAAACGGTTCCGCATTTTGCGCGGCCTCCGTGCCGGGATAGTCCCTTGCCACTTTGCGAAACATGTTCAAGGCCAACTTTCGACGCGACTCTGCTTCCTCTTTTTTCCCTTCCATGCCCGGCATCGAAGCGCTGTCATAATGAATGAGCCCGATACAAAATGAAGCCGACGCAAGAGCCTCCTTGTCTTTGTTCGCCTGACTGACGCGCTCAAAGAAATCCATCACCGGCTTCTCGCCCACGAACCACTCTGCGCCGCGAATGCGCTTGTAGTCCTTTACCAAAGACGGATCGCTGATGTGTTTTTCCGTCAGCATTTTGATCGCTTCCACCGCGTCGGGATCAGGTTTGTCCGGCGAGGGCTGAGTGGCGGGATGTGTCACCAACCAAACAAGACCGGAAACTGCTTCAGGTTTGTCCGCATGTTTGGCGGCGTAAACCTTGAACTTGGGATGAAACTCCAGAAGGAAAGCCGGAACTCCCGACACCGCCCCGCCGGTTGCCTCAAGACCTTCGGGATCTTTCAGCTTCTCCTCCATCCGTTTTTCTCGATACGCCTTTCGAGCGGCTTCGAAATCGGCATTGAGCTTGTCGAATTCGTCATCCGCGCGCACCGTGGCCGCAAAACCGAAGGCGAACAAACACACCGTGATCCACTGCAGAGGTTTCATGTTTTTCCTCCTCAATAAAAACAAATCACCGTTTAGGATAACCGACGCTTGAAAGAAATCCAAATCAGGAATTACCTATTCATCCTCAGTCGACATGGGATCAACCCGCCACACGAAACGAATAGGCACAACCCAGATTATGTTCCAGCCGTGCAGTTCTTCCACGCCAACCCTGCGGCACCAATGGCCCCGGCATCGTAACCAAGTCGCGCGAGACCAATCGCGGGAACGTCATGTCCGAGTTTCCAAAAGCGATTCTTGAACTCGTTTTGCACGGAATGCAGGAGAAATTCACCCGCTTGGGAGAGTCCGCCGCCCAAAATAATTCGGGCGGGGTTGAAGGCGTGCTGAATGTTAATGCATGCAAGAGCCAAATACATGCATGTTTCGAGCCAGATTCGCATGGATAATGGGTCGCTTTGTTGTGCACATCGGCTCACATCCGAAGCATTCAGCGTGCCTTGGGTATGGAGAATCTGACGCAGCGTTGAAGGCTCACCGCCGCGCAACTCGGACTGCGCGCGCTGCGTCACAGAAGTACCGGAAGCGTATTGCTCCAGGCAACCACGTTGACCACAGGCACACAGAGGTCCTTCGGGGTTGACAATCATGTGGCCTAGTTCGCCGGCGTTTTCGAAATGGCCGCGAAGAACTTGGCCGCCGAGGATGATTCCAGCGCCGACCCCGGTACCGAGGGTTAATAGGACAAGATCGGTCCTGTTTTTCGGATCACCGACCCAGAATTCGCCGTAGGCGGCGGCGTTGGCGTCGTTTTCCAGATGAACGAGGACGTGAAGGCTTTTGTGGAGAAAATCACGAATCGGAACGTCGTTCCATCCGACAAGATTCGCGGCGCGAACAACCGTACCTGCGGTTTGATTTAAAGGTCCAGGAGCACCGACTCCGACTCCGATGAGCGCGGCGCGAGTGCGGTTGAGTTGAGTAAGCAAGCGATCGGAAAGATCAACCATTTCGGCCAAAACGATTTCGGGACCGCGCGCCGGGTTCGTTGCGGTTTGCGCGCTGGAGAGGACGCGGCCTGTGGAATCGACGGCGGCGACTTTCAGATTAGTTCCTCCGAGGTCGATGCCAATGGCAACCGCGAAACTCATGTGGACTGGAAACCATCACGGACAGGAGGCAAGGCCACGGTGTGTAGGGAGTGAATCGGCGGATTCATCGCCCGCAGGGCGTCACGAAGTTGATGGGGCAATGGGCCGTCAAGCTTCAAGACCATCAGAGCAGTGTTTCCTCGGCGCGACAAGACCATGTCGGCGATGTTGATTCCGGAAGTGCCAAAGGCTTGGCCGACGAGGCCGATGACGCCGGGGCGATCGTCGTTGAAGATCAGTACAATGATTCGTTCGGGGATGAGTTCCATGCGGTAACCGTCGATGGCGAGAATACGAGGGCGGTCGTCGCCAAGGACCGTGCCCTCGATTTCATGGGTTTGGCCGCGGGCTTCGACGGAAACGGTCAACGATTCCGGTTGATTGCGGCGCTGGGAGATGACCGTGTGTTCCACGGAAATCCCGCGGCGTTCCGCTTGTTCCTTGGCGTTCACCAGAGTAAGGCGGCCTGTCAAGTGCGGGCTGACGACGGATACCATCGCCTGCCAAGCGAGGATCGAAGCGATTTCGCGCCACGTTTCGCCGAAGACAGTGACGCGGATTTTTTCAACGCCTTCCGCACACCAAGGGGATAAGATAGTCCCAATCCGAGAGCAGAGGTCGACGACGGTTGCGGCGTGTGACGGAAGTTGGGCGGGCAGACCGGAGAAGTTTACCGCACCGCGAACCTCGCCATGTTGTAGGTAAGCGATAACGGCGTCGGCGGCTTCGACGGAAACGCGAATCTGAGCCTCTTGCGTTGAAGCGGCTAAGTGCGGCGTAAGCACCACGTTTTTAGCGGTTAAGAGCGGACTTCCTTTGGGCGGTTCCTGTTCGAAGACGTCGATCGCGGCACCGGCGAGGTGGCCGGAATTCAATGCGTCGGCAAGCGCGGTTTCGTCGATCAAAGCGCCGCGTGCACAGTTCATCAGCCTGGCGCCTTTCTTCATGATGGCCAACTCCTCAGCGCCGATCATGTGCCGGCTGTCATCGGAGAGGCTGGCGTGGAGGGTGATGCAATCGCATCGTTCGAGGAGTTCCTTAAGTTGACGAACAATGGTGACCGCTCCATCGAGCGCCGTGGGGCTGGTGACGAAGGGATCATAGGCGACGACTTTCATCTCGAAGGCCAAGGCTCGTTGGGCTACAGCTCGGCCGATACGACCGAATCCGACGATGCCGAGGGTTTTCCCGGCTACTTGTGCTCCTTCGAATTGGTTTCGCTGCCAAAGGCCTGACACCACGTGGTGGTGAGCGTCGGCGATGCGGCGGTGGAGGGCGAGCATCATGGCGATGGTATGTTCGGCGGTGGAGATGGTGTTTGCGTCAGGGGTGTTGAGGACGAGAATTCCGGCGGCGGTGGCGGCTTCGAGATCGACGTTGTCCACACCCGTTCCCGCGCGGGCAATAACCACCAAACGACCGGGGTTTTGAAGAACCTCGCGGGTGATTTTCACGGCGGAACGGATGAGCACGCCGTCGTATTGACCGATTCGGACGGCGAGATCGGCGGGCGACAGCCCCGTTTGAACATCAAAAGGGATTCCCGCAGCGCGAAGCTGGTCGAGACCCGGTTCGGCGATTTTGTCGGCCACCAGAATTCGCAATGAAGTGTCAGTCATTGGCATTTCCGTTTTTCAGGGACTAGATTTCCCTGGTTAGGATCGCACGCCCTGCGGGGCGTAGAGCGTTTGTTCTCCCATTTCCAAAGGAGTTGGGCCACCCATTCGCAGAACCTGACCACTGCTCAAAGAGAAGTGGCACACGGTGGCACTTACCGTGTCGTCAGCGGTGGGCGTATAGATATTCATGCAAATACTCGATGGTTTGTTGTTGGTCGGCGACTTCGCCGGCAAGAATATCGCCCGAAGAAATCATGCCGAAGAGTTTTCCGTCTTCCACGACCGGAAGATGGCGAATTCTTTTGTTAGTCATCACCGTGCGACACTCAGCCAATGCGGTATCACGTTTGCAGCAGGCCATCGGAGAGGTCATAACGCTTTCGACTTTCGTCGTCTTGGGGTCCTTCCCGGCGGCAACAATGCGGTTGAGCACGTCGCGTTCGGTAAAGATGCCAACAACTTTGTCGTTGCTGGTGACCACGAGCGCCCCGATGCGGCGCTCATTCATCAACTTGGCCGCGTCGAGAACGGTCACATTGCGATCAATGGTTGCGACCGACGTTCCTTTTCGATCGAGGATGGATTGCGTGGTTGACATACAGCACTCCCTTACGGAATGAACTTATAACCAATGCTATGGACCGTCACGATATGTCGAGGATGCTTGGCTTCCGGTTCGAGCTTTCGTCGCAAACTGACGATGTGGTTATCCACGGTTCGGTTGGCGGGGAATCCTTCCAAACCCCAAATGACATCGAGAATCTTATTTCGTTCCACGGCGACTTCGGCACTTTCAACGAGCATTTTCAGAATCTCCAATTCAAAATGACCGAGGTTGAAAACCTCTTTGCCACGCTCCACCCGCCCTTTCACCAAATCGACCGTGGCTTGTCCAACCCGCAGGATTCTGGAGAGTCCTTTGCCCGCACCCGTTCGTCGAAGTGCGGCCTTAATCCGGGCGAGCAGCTCGCGGACGTTGAAGGGCTTGGTGATGTAGTCATCGGCGCCCGCTTCCAAACCACGAACAATGTCAATTTCCTGACTCTTCGCGGTGAGCATCAGAATGGGGATCATAAACCCGGCTTCTCGGACTCTGCGACAGACGTCGAGGCCGTCCATCTTGGGCATCATCAAATCCAAGAGGATGAGATCGGGGCTGCCGGTTGTCGCGGCTTTGAGAGCGGCTTCGCCATCCAGTGCAATCGTGACCTCGTACCCTTCGAACTCAAGATTGTCCTTGAGCCCGGAGGCCATATCTTTTTCATCTTCCGCTACAAGAATACGTGACACGTTGTTGTCTCCTCTAGTTTTCCGATCTCGACGGCGACCGTTTCCCGGCACCGGCGACGCCGTCCATTGCGGGCAAGAATACGCGAAACACGGTGCCTTTGACCAGTCGAGATTCAATATCCAGGATTCCGCCGTGTGCATCGACAATGTGCTTCACCAAAGTGAGTCCTAACCCGGTTCCGCCTTGACGCTGCACTCGACCATCGGCGGCCCGGAAAAACCCCTCAAACACACGGGCCCGGTCCTCCGGGCGAATTCCGATACCGTGGTCCTCCACTGCAATGATCACGCCATGGTGGTCGCGGCGGGTGTCGGGTTGAACCTCGATCGACAGAAAGCGTTCATCGCCGGAGTATTTCATGGCGTTGCTGATCAAGTTTACCAGAATCTGTACGATCGCTCCACGATCCGCGTTTACGGGCGGGAGATGTTGAGCGATCGACAGCTGGTGTTGAAACTCGTTTCGGTCGAGCTCCTCCCGATAGGTATCGTAAGTCGATTGGACCGCTTCGGCCACATCGGTGGGTTCCAAGGTGTATTCTTTCCGACCGGCTTCAATTCGGGCGAAGTCGAGGATGTTGTTGATCAAGTTGGCGAGGCGGGTGCTTTCGCGGACCATGATCGCGTAATACTCGCTACGTTTGGGTTCGGAATTGATGCGGCCTGATTGAAGGGTCTCGGCGTACATACGAATCATGGCCAAGGGGGTTTTCAATTCGTGGGATACGTCGGCGACGAAGTTGGATTTGAGTTCGGCCAGGGCCATTTCCCGGCGAGCGAGACGACTCAGCACCCACATCAATCCGAACATCGCCAGCAGCGCGACGATGGTGAGTCCGGCATAGGTACCTGTCTGCCATAAGACGGCGTGACGTTGTTCGGCTAGGAAGGATCGACTGGGTTGGATGGTCCAACGGCTCATCACTCCGGCCAGAGAGACGGCTCCTACGTCTCGCTTTTCAGCGGCAGAGGCTAACTCCAAGCCCTCACCCATCGCAAGCAGGGGAGTAAGTTCCTCCTCTTGCAATTGATCTAGGTTAATTCGTCCAATAGCAACCAGGTTTCGCGGATTCTTTCCACACCGTTGGGAGAGAATGGCCAACGGTCCGAGAGCGGATTCAATCATGCCCGATTTGCTTTGCCACGACTTCTGGTCTGCAAGAAAGCTCTCGATGGAAATCCGAACCTCTTCCTGGGCCGCTTGCCGTTTCACGGGCTCTTCAATCATGTATTCAAAGGTTTGAGCGATCTTGGTCGGATCCCAGTCAAAAATGCTATTCATCCATTTGGGCCGGGGGAACAGCGTTTCCTCATGCTTAAAAACTCCGCCACCTTCGTGAGGAGTTTGACCAGATGTACTGGAAGCGTCCACTGATCTAAATTCGCAGGATTGCTTGGCGAATTCTCGCAGGGCCAATTGAATCTTGTTGTGGACCTGTTCACTTGCGGTCAGCGCGATAAATCGGGCGCGAAGCTGTAGTTCATCGAGGGACGTTGAAGCAACGCTGTGTGCCTGCTGAAAGGCCATCACGATCCCGATGACGGCCAATCCCACGGCAAGCGTGACCATCGACACCCCGACGATTCCCCAGTTGAGGCGTCGGATCTTATTGGAACGCTCGGTTTGCACGAAGCATGTCCCCCGCGCGGAAGTTACACCGCATCCCAGTCAATCCTCTGGCAAGGCGAGCGCCTGACAGTTGCACCCGTCACTTGTGCGCGTGGCAATCCTATCATGGAACGCCTATATTGTCCCAAAAGGGCAGGAGATTCTATGGTCACGAAAGCGGAAGTCATCGAGCGGTTGCGAGGGGTCAAAGATCCGGAGCTGCATCGGGACATCGTTACTCTCAACATGGTCAAGGATGTCGGGCTGAACGGATCGACGGTGAATTTGCACCTGGAACTCACCACCCCGGCGTGTCCGATGAAGGATCAAATTAAGGGCGACGTGGAGCGCGTTCTCATCGGGCTTGGGCCAATCAACCGTGTTGAAATCGAATGGAGCTCGCAAGTTCGAACCAGTCGGCCTGGGGCGATTCAACTCCCGGGTGTGAAAAACATCGTTGCGGTTGGGTCTGGAAAAGGCGGCGTCGGCAAGAGCACCGCGGCCGTTTTTTTGGCATACGGTCTGGCCCGGACCGGTGCGGCTGTTGGATTGATCGATGCCGATGTGTATGGGCCAAGCATTCCGACGATGACGGGAGTTGAAGGGGCCAAGCCCGCGGTTCGGGACAACATGATCGTGCCGGTCGATGCCGGCGGCGTAAAAGTGATGAGCATCGGGTTCATGGTGGACCGGAACAAAGCGTTGATCTGGCGCGGACCGATGACGCATGGAGTGGTAAAGCAGTTTTTGGAAAACGTGGATTGGGGAGAGCTAGATTATTTGATCGTCGATCTACCGCCGGGAACGGGGGATGTACCGTTGAGTCTTGCGCAGCAGATTCCCATGACCGGGGCGGTGGTAATTTGCACACCGCAGGATGTGGCTTTGTTGGACGCGCGGCGGGCGGTGCGGATGTATCAGCAGCTCAATGTGCCATGTCTTGGCATCATCGAGAACATGAGTTATTACCTCTGCCCGAAGTGCGGAAATCGGGATGAGCTTTTTGATCACGGCGGCGCTCGCGTGGCCGCTCAGGAATTGGAAATCCCGTTTTTGGGCGAAATCCCGTTGAACGCGAAGATTCGCATTTACGGCGACGCCGGTTCGCCGGAGAATCTGTTTGATAAAACGGACGATCATGTGCGCGAGGCCATTGAACAGGTGGTGTTGAATACCGCCGGGCGGATCAGCGTGCAAAGTCAAATTCGGCAACAGGAAGCGCCGACGTTGACGATCGAATGAACCAAAGGTTTGGGTACCCTGTAATTGAAGAGACGACGACCATGACACAGCAAGAACTCTTGGCGGATCAGATTGAAAACACTCGGGCTTGGACGAAAGCGTTGATCGTTGATTTGAAAGGAGACGATTGGTGCTTTCAGCCGGGACCTGGGCTGGCACACGGCTTGTTCTTGTGCGGCCACCTGGCCGTTGCTCAAGACTTTTTGATTCACACCCGATGCTTGGGGAAACCGCTTTTGGAAAACTCCTACACGGATCATTTCAAAATCGGAGGCCCGGTATGGTCAACGAAGGAACACAAATACCCGGCGATACAAGATATTTTGTCCACCATGGACGACGTGCATCGCAAAACGATCGTGGCCATTCGTGCAATGTCCGACTCGATTCTGACCGAACCGGCGTTTTCAGGCGACGGCAAACCGCATCCCTACTATCGAGACAAATGCGGAGCGATCGGTCATTGCAGTCGACACGAGGCTTTCCACGCTGGGCAGATCGCAACGATTCGGAGGTTATTGGGGAAAGCGTTCTTGAGGTAGTGACCTGCGCCCGCGACGACGAAGTGACTCGTGGCGGCGAAGGAATGAACTGTTCATGCTGGTCCAGACCTTGCTTGATTCTTGCAATCGTTGCCCATCCAAGCTCGCGGTGGATGATGGAACCCGATCGCTGACTTATCGCCAACTCACGCTGCTCGCCCGCGTGTTTCGTGATGTCGTCCTGAGAGAAACTTCGTGCGAACGAGTCGGGATCATGCTTCCGGCCGGCGGAGCATTTCCGGCGCTGCTACTCGGCGTGCACTGGGCCAATCGAGTCGCGGTTCCACTCAATTTCTTGCTCGCGGCGAAAGAGTTGACGGCGGTGGTGGCCGACGCCGGTCTTGATCTGGTCATCACGGTTCATCATTTCAAGAGCTTGTGTCAACAACTCGGCGTACGAGCGCTTTACTTGGAGGAGCTGTCGCTACGCCGACATTTGCTTTTCGCAATGCTTCGACGTTGGCCCCGCCTCCCGGTCGTGGATCAACATGCCACCGCGGTCTTGTTGTATACGTCCGGAACGACGGGTGAGCCGAAAGGCGTTGAGCTCACCCACGGAAACCTGCTGAGCAATACGGTCGACTCAATTGAAGCCTTGCAGCTGGACCGAAGCCATCGGTTTCTCAATATCCTCCCGCCGTTCCACGTTTTCGGACTGACCGCGTGTGTGGCCATGCCGATCGTCGCCGGCGCTAGCGTCTTCGCACAGCCTCGTTTTAATCCGCTGGCGGCGATCAAAGCGGTTTCTCGTCAAAAGATCACGGCGTTGATGGCCATTCCCAGCATGTACGCGGCCATGTTGCGGTCGAAGTCGGCCACGGCGGAAGATTTCGCCAGCTTGCGGATTGCGATCAGCGGTGGTGAACCGTTGCCCGCTAGCGTTCGAACCGGATTTCGCGAGCGATTCGGCGTCGCCTTGCACGAAGGATATGGTCTGACGGAAACCTCGCCGGTGGTTTCGGTAAATTCCGCGCAATCCCACCGAGATGGAAGCGTTGGTCGATTGATTCGCAACGTGGAGGTGCGTTTTGTTGGACCCGAAGGTCAGATTCTTCCGCAGGGTCAGGAAGGTGAAATCGCCGTTCGCGGCCCCGGGATCATGAAGGGGTACTATCGAAAACCGGAGATGACTCGCGGCGTCTTGAGCGAGGATGGTTGGTTCTCGACCGGAGATTTGGGGCGGATCGACTCAGACGGTTTTCTGTTCATTACCGGTCGGGTGAAGGATATGTTGATCGTCGGCGGCGAGAATGTGTATGCCCGCGAAATCGAAGCGGCGTTGGAAGCGCACGAAGCCGTCTTGCAAGCGGCGGTGATTGGCATTCCCGCGGACACGCGCGGCGAAGTACCCGTAGCTTTCGTTATCCCCAAGCTGGGACAAGAGGTCACCGAGGAATCGCTACGCACATTTGCTCGAAAGTCGTTGGCCGGTTTCAAAGTTCCCCGCCGAATCGAGATTCGGACCGAACTTCCAACCGGACCGACCGGAAAGATATTGAAGCGCAAACTTCGTGAGTTGTTATGAGCGATTGGAACAACGAAACGCAATCACGACTGATTACTTTCAAATAAGTTGAACAATTCTTCAGCGGTTCGAGCTTCAACGGCTGCGGACCGGAACGAGGGCGTCAACCACAACCGGCTGATCTGAGCAAGGGCTTGAAGATGAGGACCCGCTGAAGCCACCGGCCCGGTGAGCAAAACCACCAGACCACAAGGTCGCCGGTCAGCGCTTTCAAACTCCAACGGTTCAGCCGGTTTACCGACAGCCATCGTCAAACGGAGACATCCCTGAGTCTTTGCATGAGGAACGGCCAAGCCTTCACCAATCCCAGTAGACCGTATTTGTTCTCGTGCCCAAACGGCCTGAAAGACCGCATCACGGTTGATGAGTTGACCGGCGCCTTGAAGGAGGTCGACCAGCTCCATGATAACCGATCGTTTGTCGCAGCCGAGGAGCGGGACGCGGAGGCAATCTTTTGAAAGAATGTCCGTGAGCTTCATATTCGCCCGCCGCCGCTGTTCCCATCTGAACGATCACGTCACCGACCGCCATGCCGATCCATACTTGCAAGATCGGCATTCCCCCACGTTCTATTCCAGCCACTTTCAGAAAAATTACGGCGTTCGATCAATATCGTCGACACCGTTCAGATCAAAGTCTCGCGCCAAGTCGGCCCGCATCCTGACCGACCACTCTCCGTGTAAATCTTGGAATAGAAAATTCGTACCGCCATAATGTCGATCGGAAAAGCGATTGCCGTTCGATCGGCCATCGGTACCGGCATAGTTGGCCTCTCCACCGTCGATAAAACTGCAATCGTCATTGCCAACCCCATCCCCGCGCTCCGAGAGGTCATTGGCATCGCCGATCAAGGGCATCTTCGGACGAATGTTCTCACGCTGTGCTCCCCGCCGAGGATTGGCCTGCGTGTTATTTCCCCATTTCCCGTCTCGATCCAGCACATAACTACCCGCCGACCAAGAAGGCAGATACACCCGATAATGCCCACTGGATTCACCATCCTCGCCTGCGGATTTGCATTGAAAATATTTCTGCCATTCGTCACCATCCACATTGCGCAAGACCGGAAAACTCGTAGACACCCGAACCTCCTCCGCGTAAACATACGAAAAAAGAATCTCGGTCCAACCGTATGTCACGGCTCGGTTCTCGGAATTGCCCTGACCACCACCGATCCGAATTGGCGGATTCAACAAACTCGGAGACGGGTACCACTCCGGCGGCGGAAGAGCGCCCCCGCTGTTGTTTTCGTAAGCGGCGAGCGCGGTTCCGAATTCCCTTAGCCTGGCCAAGCAGTGCACTTTCTTGGCCTGATCACGGGCACGGCTTAAAGACGGCATCAAGATCGAGATCAACAGCGAAATAATCGAAATGACAACCAGCAGTTCAATGAGCGTAAACCCCGGCTTGGGCTGCAAAAAAAAGCGATGTCGAATACGGGTCAAGCACATGCTCCGATAAGATTCATCCCCTTCGGCGACGATCAAAATCTCGCCGCAAACAACCCTCCTACGAATCGTATCGGCATCGGGAGAAGAATCAACCGAAAAGACGGCTTCATTTAAGGCAAAAACAGGTTTCCCAAGGACAAGGGGTCATAAGCGTTTCGCTCGGCCCCGGACCAAGTACTAAACTCTTGTTCCGCCAAATCAAACCGCGTCACATTGAAACCCCAGATGGTTCGTCCCGCTGCGGCGCCATCAAAAGCGGCAAAAGGGATTTGAATTTCGGTCGTCCAGCGGTCTC